>DASSGB010000271.1:0-16072 GCA_035693825.1 Anaerolineales bacterium | reverse complement strand
GGCCATGTACCCGGATCTCAAAGTGCTGATCTCCATCGGCGGATGGACGCTGTCCGCCGATTTCTCCGACGCCGCCCTGCCGGAGAACCGCGCGGCTTTCGTGGCCGGATGCCTCGACATGTTCATCCGCGGCAATCTTCCGGACATGGAGCCGGGCGCGGCCGCGGGCCTCTTCGATGGAATCGACCTCGACTGGGAGTACCCGGCGGCGCCGGCGCGGCGGGGAAATGTCTATCGGCCGGAGGACACACGCAATTTCACCGAGCTCCTGGCCGAGTTCCGCCGGCAAATGGATGCCGTCGATCCGGACCTGCTGCTGACCATCGCCGCGCCGGCCGGCGAGGACAAGTACTCGTTGATGGAGTTGGATCGCATCCATCCGTACCTGGACTGGGTCAACGTGATGGCTTACGACTATCATGGGGCCTGGGAGCCGCAAGGACCGACGAACTTCCACGCTCCGTTGTTCGCATCGCCTCATACGGCCCATTCGGATGATCTCAACGTCGACGCGACCGTCCGCGCCTACCTGGAGGCCGGCGTTCCGCCTCACAAGCTGAACATCGGCATCCCGTTCTACGGGCGCGGGTGGACCGGTGTCCCCGATGTAGATCACGGTTTGTACCAGGCGGCGGACGAACCGGCGGCGGGCCTGTATGAAACGGGGGTCAACGACTACGGCGCCCTTCGACGCCTGGAGTTTCCGGAGTTCCATGACCCGGTGACCGGCGGTTCCTGGATCTTCGACGGCACAACCTTCTGGGCGATGGATGACCCGACGGCCATTGCGCTGAAGACCGACTACGTGAGACAGATGGACCTGGGAGGCGTGATGTTCTGGGAGCTGGCCGGCGATACGCGCGATGGCGAGCTCATCACGGCGATTTTCGAAGGATTGCTCACTGCGAGGTAGGAGAACCCGGACAGGTGGATATGGCGACAGCCGCGGATGCGATCAAGGTCTATCTCGAGATTGGCAAGGCGAGGGTCTTGGCCGGCGCACTCGACTGGCCGGGGTGGTGTCGAAGTGGGCGGGACCCGGATGCCGCCCTGGAGGCCGTCGCGTCGTATGGGCCGCGCTACGCGCGAGTCCTGCGCGGCTCGCGTCTTGGTTTTCGCGCGCCGGCGAATGTGCGCGCCCTGAAGGTTGTGGAGAAACTGAAGGGCAACGCCACGACCGACTTCGGAGTACCCGGGCTGGCGCCCTCGGCAGATAAGAGGAAGGCCGGGGAGGAGGATCTGCGCCGGTTTCTGGCCATCCTCAGAGCCTGTTGGCGGACCTTCGACGCGGCTGTCGAGTCCGCGGAGGGCAAGAAGCTGCGCAAAGGCCCCCGCGGGGGCGGGCGCGACCTGGAGAAGATTGTCGAGCACGTTTTGGGGGCTGAGGCCGGCTACCTGGCGAGTCTCGGTTGGAAGGTCGAGTCGGCCGAGGGGTCGAATCCTGCGAGTCTGGCCGACCGCACGCGCCGCTCGATCGCGGCGGGACTGCAGGCCTCGATCCGTGGAGAAATCGCGCCACGGGGCCCGCGTGGCGGAGTGCGCTGGTCTGCGCGCTACTTCGTCCGGCGCGCGGCATGGCATCTTCTCGATCATGCCTGGGAGATCGAGGATCGGATCCTGTGACCGCATTGGAGGCATGCCAGCGATGACCCCGGCCCCGGTGCCCGCGAGCCGGCTTCGCCAGGAGATCCACGAGCAGCCCAGCGTGCTGGAACGCCTCCTTCGGTCCCAGGGCACCGCCGCGGATCGGCTGGCGGCGGCGGTCCGGTCGGCCGATGTGACGCACGTCGTCATCGCCGCGCGCGGGACCAGCGACAACGCCGGGCGGTATGCCCAGTACGTGCTCGGAGCGATGAACGGTCTGGTTGTGGCGCTGGCCACGCCCAGCCTTTTCACTTCCTACGATCGCCCGCCGCGCTTTCGACATGCCCTCGTTCTTGGCATCAGTCAGAGCGGCCGAAGCCCCGACATCATCGCCGTCCTGGCCGAGGCCAAACGCCAGGGGGCATTGACGGCGGTTCTGACCAACGACGTCAGCTCCGAACTGGCGGCTCAGGCCGATGTGATCCTGGATTTGTGCGCGGGAGAAGAGAAGGCCGTAGCCGCCACGAAGACCTACACGGCCGAGCTCGCCGCGATTGCGTTGCTGAGCTCCAGGATGAAAGCTGACGCAGAGATGGCCGAGGCGCTAGCCCGCCTTCCCGAGGCCGTCTCGAAGGCCCTCCAAGAACACGACGCCGTCGAGCGGGCGGCAACCCGCCTGCAAACCATTCGCTACGCGGCCGTGATCGGCCGCGGCTTCAACTATGCATCGGCTTTCGAGCTGGCGCTGAAGATCAAGGAGCTGGCCTACATCAGCGCGGACGCCTACAGCAGCGCCGATTTCCGGCATGGGCCGCTGGCGTTGGTTGAGGCGGAGTATCCCGTCATCCTCATTGGAGCTGCCGGGCCTCTCATGGCGGACATGCGGGCCCTGGCCGGCACGCTTCGCGAGCGGCGGGCCGCTGTTGTGTGGATCAGCGACGATCCAGACACGACTCTCTCGTCCGAGGCATCCATCTTCCTGCCGCCGACGGTCCCCGAATGGCTTACACCTGTGAGTCTGATCGTCCCGGGGCAGCTGCTGGCAATGCGCATGGCGGAGTTGCGCGGGCTGGATGTCGACCGGCCGCGATCGATCAGCAAGGTGACGGAGACGTACTGAGGGCCACTGGCCGTCGGCCGTCACTGTTCGTGCCGCAAACACCGGCGGCACGCCGGTGCGAGACGGCGGCCATCAGCCGTCAGCCGTCAGCAGAGGTTCCTTGGTGCCTTGTCGCCCTCATGCCATAGTGCCTACGAATCACGAATCTCGAATCACCACTTACGCCTAACCACTGAGCACTCGCCCCTCACCACTCACCACTCACCACTGGAAGTGGTCAGCCGACGCGCCCGGTGGAGACCGAGTACACCGGCGGCAACCTGTCGGCCAGCAGCTCCCAACTATCGCCCTCGTCCCGACTGTAGAACACCTCGCCCGTTTCGGTGCCCACGTAGACGCCGCAGCGGTCGCAGGCGTCGCAGTCCATCGCCTCCCGCAGGACGGTCAGATAGGCCGCGCCGGGAAGGCCTTGGGTCAGTGAGCGCCAGCTGGCACCTCGATCGCGCGATCGCCACACCGCCATCTGCCCGTCGGGAACGAGGCGGTTGTCGTCGTGCGGCACGACGTAGATCGTGTCGGGATCGAAGGCGTGCAGGGCCAGCGGGAAACCGAAGCGCGACGGCAAACCCTCGCTGATGTCCACCCACGTGTCGCCGCGATCATCGCTGCGGTACACGCCGCAGTGATTCTGCTGGTACAGGATGTCCGGCCGGGCCGGGTGCAGGCGCAACTTGTGCACGCACTGGCCGAACTCGGGGTAGGGGTCCGGCAGGAAATCGGCCCGGACGTTCTTGTTCTTCATGGCCCACGTCCGGCCGCCGTCGTCGGTCCGAAGCACACCCACGGCCGAGATTCCGACGTACATGCGCTTCGCATCCTGGGGATCGAGGACGATCGAGTGCAGGCACAGGCCTCCGTTGCCCGGCTGCCAGTCGGGGCTCGTCGGGTGGCCATGTAGCCCTTCCACCGCCGACCATGTCTGGCCGCGGTCATCGCTGCGGAACAGTCCGGCGCGCTCGACGCCGGCGTACACGCGTTCGGGTTGGGCCGCCTCGCCCGGCACGACATGCCATGCTTTGCGCACGCGGTACGGCGAATCGCCCGGATAGTCGAGCTTCTCGCTGTGCGCCTGCCAGGTCTGGCCGAAATCGCCCGACCGCTGGACCAGGGCGCCGAAGACCTCGCCGTTGGTCGCGGCGTAGATCGATTGATGGCGCGGGTCGTAGCTCATGTGGTGGACCATCCAACCGGCGTGGAAAGGTCGACGGCGCCATTCGCGGCGCCGCTCGTCACTCCACAGCAGGAAGCCGCCCTTGCGCGTCCCGACCATGACGAGCACGTCGCCGCGTTGGGGTTGGTCACCGGGCATGGGGCCTCCAGAAGTGGTCAGTGGTCAGACGTAACTAGTGATTCGTGATTCGTAGGCACTGTGGCACCAGGGCACCAAGGCGCCAAGGCACAAGGGAACCACATAGCTGAGGGCTGAAAGCTGATGGCCGATGGCCGATGGCTGACAGCTTCTCTTACCCAACTATCTTCGCCAGCGCGGCTACCGCCTCTGCCTCGATGTCGTGGATGGCCCGAACGCGACGGCTGAGGTCGGCCAGAAGATCGCCGACCGCCGAGGCTTGGAGAGGGAAGGAGCTCTCCAGCTTCTTGCGAAGCGAGCGTTCTTTGGGGACGAGGCTGCGGGCGAGTTCGAGTCCCTCGGGACCGTCTTTCTGGAGGGCGTCTTCGCGCTCGCGGATCATTTGGCGCAGAGAGGCCAAGCCGGGCTCGGCCTCCGGTAGGCAAGCCTGGGCCAGCGAAGTCCACGATCGGGCGGATCGGCGATACGCCTCCGCGACCTCCGCCAGGGCGGGTCTCTTCATCAGACCCGCGGCTTCCACAAGAAAGTCGGCGTACAGACCGCGGAAAGCGCCTCCGCCTTTGCCGCGCAGTTCGATCTGCGAGTACACAGCCACCAAAGCCGCCAGCAGATCGCGGCCTCGAGGGAAGAAGCGCGGCCAACCTTTGGGATCTTTGGGGTCGATGAGAAGTTCGGCCCATTTCAAAAGCGCCTGGAGGCCGAAGTTCCTTCCGAACTTCCCGATGTCGACGCCTTTCTTCATCTGCCGCACGGAATCGCGAATCCCCTGCCGCGCCGCGGCCGCCAACGGCAACAGCCTGGCAGGCGGCTCGACCACCAGCAGGCGACCCTTGGGAACGCCCATAGATCTTCGAGCCTCGGCAAACGCCTCCCGGCTCAAAGCCAGCCCGCGCCGCGACCGCCCGGCGACCAGGACCTCCTCGGGGGTGATGCGATAGACGACGCTCGTGTGATAGTCGCCCGTCTGAGGAAAAGCGTAGGGGGGTCCGGTGAGATCGACCCAGGCGATGGCCGGAAGTCCTTGCTCGAGCGCCTGGCTGAGGGCTCGGTCTGCCGCCGCCGGCGAGGAAGAGTGCGACACCCGGACGCCGACTCCCAATCGGTCGCAAATCGCCTGGAGGAATTGCGGTTGGGAGGATTCCTCGATCGTGGTGATGCGCGTTCCCAGCGTGAGGGTCTTGAGCATCACCGCCTTGTATTCGAACACGAAATAACTGAAACCCACCCCGCCGCCAATCCCGAAGAGCAAGCCTTCGCTCAGTGGCTGCCCGTCGGGGCCCCTCACCTTCAAGAAATCCAGGACGGCGCGTAAGGACCCGGCTTCCGATTGGCGGGAAAGGAAGGGTCGAAGACCTTTGAGGTCGAAACTCTCGGCGTCGCCGGACACGTTCACTCGATATCAGGGCGGCCGTCGTGCGACCGGCGGCGCCCAGGCCCACTGCGCAATGGACTCGGAGGTAATGCGAGAAGTTGAGTCTAATCCCGATGACGTGGAATGAGAACCCTTGGTACCGGAACGAGACGATCAGGTGTAGGGAACCTGAAAGGTCATTCGGGCTGGGATGTCTCTATCTTTAACGTAGAGACCTCCTGGCCAGGCAGCCGCGGGAAGTGCTCTCGCGGCGCCGTTCAGGGGCAACTAGACATAACATACGTCAGATGGAAGGCAGGTCGCCTTTCCGTGGACAATCGAGCGACATTGAGAGAAGATGGATCGACCTGAAATGGACGTGCAGGCCGTTGGCAGCCCGCCCGGCCCCAACGGCCGCGAACAGAAAAGCGTGATGCCAACCTCCGCCACCCCCGCGGCACGAGGCTGGCGCGCCTGGCTCCTGGGGCTGCGCGCCCAGTTGATCGTCCCCTACGTCCTGCTGACTCTGGTCACGGCCATGGTCGGAACGTTCATCGTCACGCGGCTGGTGACCTCCTCGGTGCGCGAGCGATTCGTCAATCAGCTGTACGAAGCGGGCCGCGTCGCCGCCGACGGCATCGTCCGTCGCGAGCGCGCTCACCTCGAAACGCTGCGTCTGATGGCGTTCTCCGCCGGTGTGGCCGAGGCCATGCAGGCCGGCGATGACCAGGCTCTCCTGGCGCGGCTGCGACCGGTGGCGGTCAACAGTTCTCCGGAAGCGGTTATCGCCCTCGACCTGCAGGGAAACGAGATCGTCGGCCTGATCCGTGATTCCCAGGCCAATGCCTATCGGATAACGCGCGGCGCCTCGCTGGCGGGCGAGCCGATCGTCGACCGCGTCCTGGCGGGCGAGGTCGACGCCAGTGGGGACAAGTTCGTCGACGTCGTCAAAACCACCTATGGTACCTATCTGTTCACCAGCGCGCCGGTCCGCCTCGCCTCCGATGAGCTGGTCGGCGTTCTCCTGCTCGGCACCCACGTCAACTCGCTCGTCGCCGGCCTCGAGGCCGAGGCGTTGGCTGACATCGTGCTGCAAAGGGCCGACGGATCCCTCATTGCGACGACGTTCTCGTTGCCCCAAGAAGGTCCGGGGCCTATCGTCCTGCCCCCAGGTCAGACGCTCAGTGTCGGCAGCGCGCAGTTCAAGGAGTTCTCCCTCTGGTCGCGCGATTTCCAGGCCGCCTATTCTCCCTGGATCGCTCGCGGCCGGGTGCTGGGCGTGTTGGGGGTCGCGTTGCCAAGCAATTTCCTGGTCACGACCGAGGCCACCAGCCGCGATTGGTTCAGCGCCATCTTCTCGCTGGCCACGGTCGGCATCATCATCCTGGGCTACCGGTTGGCCCAGGGCATTGCCCGGCCCATCCTGCGCCTGCGATCGATGGCGCAAACCGTCGCCCTGGGCAATCTCGATCAGACCAGTGGGCTCCATCGCCAGGACGAGATTGGTGAACTGGCCGAAGCCTTCGACGCCATGACCGCCCGCCTGCAGGCGCGCACGGCAGAAGCCCAGAGCCTGTATGCCGAGGCCGTCGAACGCAACCGGCAACTGGCCGAGATGTATGAGCGCCTGCAAGCCGCCCAGCAGCAGCTCGTGCAGTCCGAGAAGCTGGCGGCCGTCGGCCAGCTGGCAGCCGGGATCGTCCACGACGTCAAGAATCCCCTGGGGGTCATCAAGGGCATGGCCGAAGAGATGCTGGAGGACGCCGCGGCCGGAAGCGGCCAGGCGGACGCCCTGCAGACCATCCGTGACAATGCCACGCGCGCCAACTCGATCGTCACCGACCTCCTGGTCTTCGCTCGCCAGTCGACGCCCACGATGGTGCGGCGCGATCTGCGCGAAAGCGTCGAAGGCGCCTTGCGCCTGACCGGCTTCCTGCTGCGCAAGGGGAGGGTCGAGGTCGAGACGAGCCTGCCCAAGCGGCCGGCGATGAGCGTCTTCGATCCGCAGCAGATCCAGCAAGTCCTGATCAATCTGATTCAGAACGCGGTCCAGGCCATGCCCGCCGGCGGAAGGCTGCAGGTCCGTCTCGAGCCGGTGGAGGGCGCGCACGTGCTCAGCATCCAGGACGAGGGCTGCGGCATTCCGGCGGACAACTTGCCGCGCATCTTCGATCCGTTCTTCACCACCAAACCCGAGGGCCAGGGCACCGGGATGGGTCTCTCGGTCAGCTACGGGATCATCACTCGCCACCGCGGCCAGATCGAAGTCGACAGCCAGGTGGGTGTCGGAAGCACCTTCCGCATTCGCCTGCCGATCGACGTCGCGGAGGGGGCGAGCGAGCCCTCACAGGAAGAGATGTCGGGCCCTTCCAGTGCCTGACGGATGAACGACTGAGGCCGATGTGGGTGCGACGGGACACGAACATCCGGAGGGATTGAACCGCAGGCGGGGCGCCTTGGCCCTGATCCTGCTGGCCCTCATCGTCTTCCTTTTCCTGTTCCTGTGTGGCCAGGCGGCCATGCTCGTTCCGATGCCGCAGCCGACTCAATCCGGAGACGGTGGCTCACGCCTGACGGCCAACTACAGTCCGTGGGCCTTTGTGCCGATGGGACCATTCCTGCCCTCCCTCATCGATGACGCCTTGGAGGATTTCGGCCTGGGCGGCATCCCCTTTATCCCTTCCGACGAATGTCTGATCCCAGGCCAACCGTGTGCCACCCGGACCTCGACTCCGACGGCGCCGCCTGTCCTGACCTCGACCCCGGGACCCAGCCCGACGATGACGCTCACCTCGCCCCCGGGCCCGACGTCCACCTCCTCTAGCACCGCGACGCCCTCCGGGCCGACCAATACACCCACCATCACCAACACGCCGACCAACACAGCGACGTTCACCCCGACCAACACGTACACACCTACCCCGCTGCCGCTCGTGTACCCGATCAAACTGGCCAATCCCCAGGATGTGCCGCCCGCGCCGAGCACCAGCCTCGTCCTCTTTGATATCCGCGTCATCAACTACGGACTGACCGCGGAAAACGCGATCCTGACGACCCTCATCGATTGTCTGCCGCCGGGCATGTCGTTCGACAGCGTCTATGGTTCGACTCCAGCCCCGACCTCCTTCGGTGTCTGCGGGTCGGGAGAGGAAGAGGTGCGCTGGGATGGGCTGTCCGTCGCCATTCCCTGGGGAAGCTTCGCCCGGTTCCGCTTCTACGCCGCCGTATCGGGTGCCACCGCCGGCGACGAGCTGACCAACTATGTCACCGCTGAAGGCGACAATTTTGATCCGGCGACCAACAACCGCACCGTGTACGTGTACACCCCCACCCCGACCTTCACGCCAACCAGGACCTTCACGCCAACGTTCACCCCGACGCCGACCGACACCGCGACGCCCACCGCTACGCCGACGGATACCCTGACTCCGACGGATACACCGACTCCGACGGATACGAACACACCCACCGATACTCACACGCCGACCCCCACGGCGACGGCCACGCACACGCCGACGGACACTCCGACTCCAACCGACACTTACACGCCTACAAACACGTTCACGCCATCGCCGACCGCCACGGATACCGAGACGCCGACGGCGACCTTCACACCCTCTGAGACGCCGACGCCAACAAATACCTCGACGCCGTCGAACACCCCGACGGACACGCCCACCTACACTCCCACCTTCACGCCAACGCCGACCAGCACGGCCACCGACACGGCCACGGCGACGGCGACCGACACTCCGACGAACACGGCCACAGCGACCGATACGCCCACCAACACGCCGACGTTCACGCCCACCTTTACCCCGACGACGGATCCGTGCCCCGGCGATCCGGATGCTTCTGAACTCAACATAGGGGCTCCCGATGGGGCCATCTTCAATCTGGGTTGCGGTCAGTCCTACATCGTGGATCTCGGGGGAGGCCCTATCGTTACCCGTCCGGGCTGGGACTTCGTCTATCACGAGATGCGACAGGTGCCCGGGATCCTGATGGACCGTGTGCAGGTCGAACTTTGTACCGACCCATGCACGAACTGGGTAACGGTCTTCTTCTGGGGAGACGGGGGCCCCGACAGCAACACCAAGATCGGGCAGGATGGCTACTCAGTCCTCGAGGAGGATAACCTGAGGATCCCGCCCGCGTCGCTTGCAGGCAATACGGGCATTCTCATCGATGTGGACGCCGTGGCGCCCTCGGGGACCTACCGATACGTTCGTTTGACCGCGCCTCCGTATGGGGGGGCCAACGGCACGGACCCGGCGGAAATCGACTCGCTCGAGATCTACCCTGCCCCGACCCCCACACCCACCTTCACGCCGAGCTTCACGCCGACCGCGACCTTCACGCCCACCGACACGCCCACCAACACGGCGACGAGTACGTTCACGCCCAGCAACACCCCGACCGACACCGCGACGGCGACCGCCACGCCCACGTCGACGGACACTCCAACACCCACCCATACGCACACACCCACGAACACGGCGACCTCGACCTACACGCTGACGCCGTCCAACACGCCGACCGATACCGCCACGCCGACGTCGACCTCCACGCCCACCGACACGGCCACGCCAACCGACACGCCCACCGATACGGCCACACCCACGTCGACCTTTACGCCGACCGACACGCCTACGCCCACCAACACCGCGACGGCCACCTACACGCCCACCATCACCCTGACGCCCTCCAACACGCCCACCCCGCCGCCCGTGGTCGGAGTCGACAAGTCGACGGACGACAGAAACGTCCTCGTGGGCGACACCATCACGTTCACCGTGGCCTGGTGGAACGATGGGCCGGGGACGGCCTATGACGTCGTGATCAACGACAACCTCAGCGGCCCGTGCTCCATCCTCGACGGCCTCTCCCATCCGTCCACCCTGGCCGAAGGACAGGCCGGGTTCGACGAGGTCCTCGTTCGCGCCGACGGTGGCGGCACGTGCACCAACACCGTCACCATTTCGTCGAGCAATGCCGATTGCTCGCCCTGCTCGTCGGAGGCCAGTTCGTCGATCGTCGACCCGCTGGCCGCCTTCGGGGTCTCCAGTCTGTTTTCCTTTGAAGTGCGTCCGACGCCCGAGCCCGTGCCAACGCCTCCGCCGGTGACCGACACGCCGGCTCCAACGCCGAGCGATACGCCGCAGCCGACGGAGACTCCGACGCCTTCTCTGGCGCCTACGGACACATGGACGCCCGGGCCCGCCACGACCGATCCGCCGCTGGCGACCGACACAATGGGCCCGATGTCCGAAGCGACGCCACCGGAGTTTCCGCCGGTCGGCGATACGGCCGCACCGCCGACGGATCCGGCGTCGCCAACCCAGGATTCCCAACCGCCGCCCGCGACGCCTCAGCCGCCGCCGACGGAGTCCGTCGCGGACACTCCGATGGCTGGCCCTCCCGAGGTGCCCACACCCATTCCGACGTCCATCGCCGGTGAAGGCGGAGGGGGGATGGTGCTGGCAGGGATGCCTTTGTTGCTGGTGGTGATAGCTCGCCAGCTCTTGAAGCGAACGCACGCTTGACGAGGATGGTCTGATGGCCGCCGAACGGTACACGGCACGCGGAAATCTTCACGTACTGGTCTGCGACGATGATCCGGCCATGCTCGATCTCATGGCCCGCCGCCTGCAGCGGATGGGCCTGACGGTCGACAAGGCCGGCGGCGGCGCCGAGGCGGCCACTCGCCTCTCGCAAAACGACTACGACTTGCTGGTCACCGATATCTACATGCCCGAGATCACGGGGCTCGAGCTGCTCCAGCAATTCAAGGCCAAGACGCCTCAGGGTCAGGTCGTCGTGGCCACGGCCTCGGCCACGCTCGAGAGCGCCGTGGAGGCGCTCAACCACGGGGCCTTCGCGTATCTGACCAAGCCCTTCGACCATCTGAGCGTGTTCGACAACGTCGTGTCGCGCGCCATCGATTTCCGGCGCCTGTTGATCGATAACCAGCGCATGGCCGATGTCCAGCGACGACGCGGCGACCTGCTGGAAGAGGAAGTCACCAGCCGCATTCAGAAACTCAAGGGCCAACAGCAATATCTCACCACGTTGCTGGCCTGTCTCCCCATGGGAGTCATTGTATGGGATGAGGACAAGGCGCGGGTCGTCCTGAGCAACCCGGTGGCCGAGAGGCTGCTCGGTTCAGAACTCGAAGATGCCCCCGGGCTCTTCCAGCGGCTTTCGATGACCCTCCCTTCGCAAAGTGGGTCTCTGCAAGGCGAAACCGTTCTCCCCGGCGGCCAGGCTCGCGCCACACTCGTCGACATGCCGATGGGCGAAGGGCGCCGGCAGAAGATGCTGGTCCTGGTGGAGGTCGAGGCCGGCGCAATCACTCAAGGGACGATGCTGGTCGAGGCCATCTCGCAGCTGGGCAAGGGAGTGAACTGGCTTGTCTCGCTGCCGCAGGAAGGAGAGACGGCGAGGGTCCTGCGAGTTGTGGTGCAGCAGCTGCGTGAGGTGGAACGTCTGGCCGGACTGCCGCCGACGGAGATGGAGCCCCCGCCAGCCCCGGCCCCGCCTGCGCCAAAGGTCGAAGCCTCCGTGCCCGAGGGCAAACATGCCCTCTTGGATCGGGGGCGGGCTCTTCTCAGGGGGAAAAGCTCCGGCTCGGATGTGGAAACCAAACCCACCGGCAAGCTCGTACCGACCACCGGAAAGCTGGTGCCGCGTCCCGACGACCTGGAGCGTTCGCTGCAGCGCTGGGCGAAGGAGGGCGAGCCTCCGCCGAGCGCCGACCCGAACGGAGGCAACGGAGAGAATCATTCGAACGGCGAGTCGGGCGCCCCGAAGGTGGCCTGGCCGCCGCCGTTGCCCACGCGCGTCGAACACTAAGTCCAAACCCAAACCCGGTTTCCTTGGGAGTGCTCCGTCCGCAATTGGGCTCCCGCTGGGAAACCGGGTTTGGGGTTCATCGCAGGGGAAACCGGGTTTGATCCCATGCCCCGCGCGGTAGGGGCGGCTCCCGAGCCGCCCCTACCGCGTGTTACGGTGTGAGGACCGTAGGTTGCGGTTGACTCACGCCAGAGGCCAGCTGGGCAGAGCGTCGATATCCAGCGCGTCGCGCTGGCCGGCCTCGAAGCGCACATGACCGGCGGCGGCGATCATGGCCGCGTTGTCGGTGCACAGCGAAAGCGGAGGCACACGCGCCGGCAACGTCGTCCGCTCCTTCAGCGTCGCGCGCAGCAGCGCGTTGGCCGAGACTCCGCCGGCGATGAGGATCTGCCGCGCCTCGCATGCCTCAGCGGCCATGATCGTCTTGCCCACCAGGACTTCCACGGCCGCGGCCTGGAAGGAGGCCGCCAGGTCGGCCACAGGCAGGCCCGGCGCGGGCGGCTCGACGCCGGCCTTGAGCTTCGGCTGGCGTGCCAAGACCTCTCGCAACACGGCCGTCTTCAATCCGCTGAAGGAGAAATCCCACGTGCCCTCCAGCCAGGCGCGCGGAAACTTGAACGCCTGCGGATTGCCCACCTCGGCCGCCTTCTGAATGGCCGGGCCGCCTGGATAGGACAGCCCGAGCAATCGGGCCACCTTGTCGAAGGCCTCGCCCGCGGCGTCATCCAGAGTCCCACCCAGACGGCGATACGCCAGGTGACCTTCCATCAAGACAAGTTCGGTATGCCCGCCCGACACGACCAACGCCACCATGGGGAACTCCGGCTCGGGCTCTTCCTCCACCAATCGGATCGAGTAGAGATGACCCTCGAGGTGGTTGATCCCCAGCAGGGGAAGACCGGAGTTCAGCGCCAGCCCTTTGGCGAAGTTGAGACCGACCACCAGCGAACCGGCCAGCCCCGGGCCGCGCGTGACGGCGATCGCATCCAGCGCCTCGATCTCGAGATGGGCCTGGGCCAGGGCTTCCCGCACGACGGGCTCGATGGCTTCGATGTGCATGCGCGAGGCCGCCTCGGGAAAAATCCCGCCGTACTTGGCGTGAACCGCGACCTGCGAGGCGACCACGTTCGAGGCGATGCGGCGCCCACCTTCGATCACGGCCGCGGCCGTCTCATCGCAGGAGGTTTCGATTCCCAGGAGGCGCGAGGTGTCGCTCATCGTTTCTCCGACGCGCCCGACTTTCGGGCGGACTGGCGACGGGACGATGCGCGCCTGGCGCGGACCGGCAGCACCAGGTCCATGGGGAATTCCGCCATGACCTCCGGCGAACCATCCGGTCGAAGCCAAAAAGTGTCCTCGAGGCGCATGCCCATACCCTGGTCGGGATAGTATAGGCCGGGCTCGACGGCGAAGACCATTCCCGCCTCGAGTCGGGCCTCCCCCTCGACAGCCAGCCGTAACGCGGGCGTCTCGTGAATGTCCAGCCCGACTCCGTGTCCCAGACTGTGCACGTACCCGTTCAGCGTTCCCGGGTGACTTCTGGTCGTCGGATGGCCTTGCGACTCGAAGATGTCGCACACGCGCGCCTGCGCCGTGAGCGCCTTCTCGCCCGCTCGCAGGGCGCTCACGGCCTCGCGGTAAGCGTGCAGGACGATTGCGTGCAGTTCCGCCACATCATCCGGCGCGTGGCCGAGGCACCAGGTGCGCGTGAAGTCGTGAAAGTATCCGCCGCCGGCCTCGCATGGGAACAGATCCAGAAGCAGCGGTTGCCCGAGATAGATGATGTCGCCGTCCTGGCCGGCGCTGTGAGGCACGCCCGCGTCGCGTCCGACGCTGAGGATCGTGCCTTCGGGATTGTCGGCGCCGCGCTCGGCGAGCAACCGCTGGATCAAGCGTTTCCCTTCGCCCACCGTCACCGGCTTCCCGCCGCGGTCCACCAAGCGGCCGTCGTCAGCGTACCCCGAGGATAGGAAGTCCATCACCGCCCGGACCACCTCGACCGTGATCTGGCCGACGCGCCGGATCCGATCGATCTCGTCCGCATCTTTGGTGATCCGGGCGCGGCCGAGCACCGAAGAGAAACGCGATTCGGCGACGAACGAAACCTTCGGCATTCGCTGCTCAACCCGACTCAGGGCGCCCTGCGCTTCGCCGGCCTCGCGGCGACCGTAGATGGCCACGCGCCCGCTGACCTCCTGCTCCTCGAGGGTGTGCTGGAGGAGGAGCGACAGCTCTTCGACGCTGTCGCCCTGGGCCCGCTCATGGAGCCGGGCCCAGTCGACGACCCTGGACTGGAGGCCGGAGCGCGCGGCTTCCTCGCGCTCCATCGGGTGGCAATACAAGACGGGGGCTCGCCCGCGGCGAATCACGAGCACGCCCTCCCCGATGTGGCGAATGCCGGTGAAATAGACCATGGCCGGGTTGTGGCGCGCAGCACCCAAGATGAGCAAGGCCTCCAGGCCGGCGTCGCGCATCAGGTCGTCGAGTTGCGCTTTCATTCCCCCCGCACTCCCGGCTTGCCGGCGTGCGCGAGCGAACGCTGTACCCCCGCCAGGAGAACCTCATCTTCTTCAGGCAGGACCGACCGCGGATCGAGCACCAGGCCACTCTGTTCGATGCGGGCGATGACCGGCGGATCCTGACGCCGCAGATCCTCGGCCAGCGCGTCCGGGTGGCTGCCAGGAAGTGCGACGATCCATGTGGGAAGAGTCTCCTCCGGCAAGCTGCCTCCGCCGATCGTGGATCGGCCGGCGCGTATCTCCCCGCCCAAAAGGGCTGCCCACGTCTCCGCACGCGCGCGCAGGTCGCTTTCGCGGGCGGCGATCATGCGCCACACCGGGACCCTCTCGACGGCTTCGTTCTTGACATAGTGCACGAGCGTCGCGCTCAGTGCTGCCAGGCAGAGCTTGTCGGGCCGAACGGCACGTGCCAGGGGATGGCGGCGCAGCCGCTCGATCAGCTCGGCTTTCCCCACGAGCAGCCCAGCCTGCGGCCCGCCCAGAAGCTTGTCTCCCGAAAAGGCCACCAAAGCCGCCCCGGCCTGGAGGGATTCTTGCACCATCGGCTCATGACCAAGCCCGAAATCCGCCGTGTCGAGAAGCGCGCCTGAGCCGAGATCGTCAAGCACGGGCACGCCAAACTTCTCCCCCACCTCCACCAGCTCGACCAGGCCAGGCTCTCGGGTGAAGCCAACGATCTTGAAGTTGGAGTGGTGCGCGCGCAACACCAGCGCCGCGCCTTCTGCGAGGGCTGCTTCGTAGTCTCTGCGATGCGTGCGATTGGTGGTACCGACCTCGACCAGTTTGGCGCCGGACTGTTTCAGGATCTCGGGGATGCGGAAGCCTCCCCCGATCTCGACCAGTTGCGAGCGCGACACGACCACCCGCCGGCGGCCGGCCAGCGCGGCCAGCGCCAGCAGGACGGCGGCGGCGTTGTTGTTCACCACCAACGCCGCCTCGGCGCCGGTCAGTTGGCGCAGCAGAGGTTCGGCGTGAAGGCCGCGTTGCCCGCGTTCGCCTCGCTCCAGGTCGTATTCGAGCGTGGTGTAGGACGAAGCCGCAGCCTGAACCGCCTGCTGCGCCTCGCGGCTCAGAACCGCCCGGCCGAGGTTGGTGTGCAAGATCACGCCGGTGGCGTTGACCACCGGCCGCAGGCTGGGTTCCACCGCGGCCTGCATCCAGTGCCTCGCCTCCTTCAGGATGTCTTCCGTCGATGGGGACGCGCCGCCGGAGCGGATGGCTGCTCGCGCGTTCTCCAGGGCGGTCCGCACAGCTTGGACCGAGAGGCTGTGCCCGAACTCCGACCGCAGGGCCTCGCCTGCCTCGGTCTGAAGCAGACGTTCGACCGAGGGCAG
>DASSGB010000270.1:0-23545 GCA_035693825.1 Anaerolineales bacterium | reverse complement strand
ATATAGGTTTTCGAAGGCGGTGGAGGCGGGCGAGGGGACAGTCACCATCGGGATATCGAGCAACCGGGAGAGATCCGCATCTCGACCGGCAGCGGTCACGATCGCCGACCGCAAGCCGAGGGCCCGCGCGGTGAGAGCGGCGTAGGCAGCTGTTCCGCCCAGCCGGGGTCCGTTCGGTGTCCGGTCGAGCGAGACGTGGCCGATAACCAGAAAATCGATGGGGTCTGACGAGGCCGCCGGATGCACGGCGTTCATTATAGCGGGGGGAGGACATCAAAGGATTGGTCCCGGAGCACGAAGGCACCAGGGCACAAAGGCACGAAGGCACCGGGGCACAAAGGTACCGGGGCGACATCAGCTCAATGAGGAAGATCGTGATTGGTGATTCGAGATAAGTGATTCGGGCGATCCGATGGGCGCGGGCCCTCAGGCAGGAGGGCACCAAGGCGCCGGGGCCCCAGGGGGCGCAGGACGGCCCCTGGATAACCGCAACTGATGACTGACGACTGACAACTGATAGCTAAGTTGTGGGTTGGGACCGCGGGATGATGGTGACTTTGCGCTGGTCGCCCTCGCCGACGCTCTCGGTGTAGACCTTCTCGTCGTCGCGCAGCTCGAGATGGATGATGCGGCGCTCGTTGGCCGGCATGGGCTCCAGGGTCATGGTGCGGGCGCGTTCGACGGCCTGATCGGCCATGCGCCGGGCGAGCTGGCGCAGCTGCCGCTCGCGTCGCGCCCGATAGCCTTCCACGTCGATGATGACCGGCGTCGGGCGGCCCAGCTCACGGGCGACGATCAGTCGCGTGATGTACTGCAGCGCCGCCAGAGTCTCGCCCCGGTGGCCGATGAGGATGCTCAGGTCGTCGCCCTCGATGTCGACCAGCAGCGGATGCTCCTGATCGGCTTCCTCCGGCTCTCCCCAGCGCGCCTGGACGGTGCCGCGGACGGCGAGGTGGTCGAGCAGATCGCGCACCACGGCTTCCGTCGCCTGGAGGGAATTGTCGTCCAGCGTGTCATCCGCCGGCTTTCGCAGGAGCGACAAACGCACGCGGGCCTGGCGCGACGCCATCTTGCTGCCCTCGTCGATGACCTCCACCAGGACTTGGTCCGGAGTGGCCCCGAGTTCGGCCGCGCCCTGGGCGACGGCTTCCTCGACCGTATCGGCGATCACTTCGAGGCTTGTCTTGGAGCTGCCCATGGCCACGTCTCCCCCGACCTCAGGCGCCGCGCAACGACAGCATGCTGCGCCAGTTCACCTTGCCCATCGCGGCATACTGAACCACGGTCAGGATGTTGGACACCAGGAAATACAACGCCAGGCCCGAGGCGTACGTGTAGGAGAAGTAACCGATGAGCAGCGGCAGATACAGGCTCATCATGGTCGACATCTGCTTGCTCTGGGCGTCGGCGCTGGGCGGAGTGGTGAGCTTCGTCTGCAGCCAGGAGGTGACCACCACCAGGATGGTCAACACCGGCAGACCGAAGCCCAGCACTTGCGGTGCGACGAGGCGTTCGGGCTGCCCGAGATCCCACCACAGGAACGTGCTGTCGATGGGGACGAGCGAGCTGGATACGAACGGGTAGATGCGCTTCGACAGATTGAGAAGCTGCGGCGGCGCCAGCGCCAACGCATTGGAGATGCTCTGGTACAGGCCGATCAGAATGGGAAATTGGATCAGCAGCGGCAGGCATCCGCCGAGAGGATTGAAGCCGACCTCGCGGTAGAGCTTGAGCTGTTCCTCCTGGAGCTTCTGCCGGTCGCCTTTGAACTTCTTCTGGATGTCCTGCCAGCGCTTCGACCCCTGGAGCTCCTGCATGCGCTGCGTGCTGCGCTGCTGCTGCAGCGTCAGGGGCAGGGTGATCAGGCGGATGATAATGGTGAAGATGATGATGGCCAGGGCGAAATCGTGGAACAGAAAATCGTAGATCAGCAGCAGGCCGTTGACCATCGGGTCGAAGATGAGCAGATCGAGCATTCCTGGTTACCCCTAGGGTTGGAACCGCCAGCGGATGTTGCCGCCGGACGCGTCGAGGGCGGCCACCAGAAGTTCGCGGCCGACAACGCCTATCAACAGGGTCTGGTCCTGGAGAACAGGCGGACCGTACAGCTTGCTGCTCGGAACGACTTCGACCCACTCGGAGCCGAGGTCGTCCAGATGCAAGGCGTGGACCGAGCCCGACTCGGTGGCGACGAACAACAAACCTTCGCCGACGGCCGGCCGCCCGGTGATGGCGCTCTCCAACTGAATCTGGTGTAACAGCGCGCCGTCCATCACGGAGGCCGCCGCTAGGCGGCCGCCCAGGTCGCCGAAGTACGTGACGCCGTCCGTCGAGGTGGCGCTGGCCCAGATCCAGCGATCGCTCTCGGCCGTCCAGCGCGGCTCGCCGTTCGCCGGATCGAGGGCGGTGAGCGGTCGACCCAGGGCGCCCACCACCAGCGTCCCATCAACCAGAGACGGCGAGTCGACGATCGCGCCTCCGACGTCCCGGTTCCACACCGGTTGGCCGGACGCCCGGTCCAGCGCGTACACCACGTGCGATAGCGATCCGACGTACACGCGGTCGTCGGTGACGAGAGGCGAAGCCCAGACTTGCCCCTCGGCGTCGAACGACCACAGGAACTCCCCGCTGTCGGCATCCAACGCGAAGACCAGACCGTCGGCGGAGGGGACGTATACCGTCTCGCCGGAGGCAACCGCGCCGCCGACGATGCGTTCCTGGGCCTCGTCGAAGGTCCAGACCTCCTGGCCGGTGTCGGCCTCGAGGGCGAAGACCTGCTTGTCGTAGCTGCCGATGATCACCAGGCCCGACTCGGTGACCTCGGGCGCGGCGTAGAACATCCGGTTCCGAACGGGCTCCTGCGGATAGCGCCAGACTTCCTGGCCGGTGTCGAGGTTCAGCCCGTACACGGCCGGCCCGAACGCAACGTAGGCCCTTTCCGCGTCGGCGGCGATTCCGGGCCATGGATTGCCGGTCGAGGAACATGCGGCCAGCGCGACCGAGGCCAGGGCAAGGGCGGGGAGAAGACGGCGAAGCGACACGGGCATCGGGCTCCTAAGGCACGGGGTCATACCCGCCCCGGCTGAACGGCTGACAGCGCAAGACGCGCCACGTGGCGAGGGCACCGCCCTTGAGCAGTCCGTACCGGGCGATGGCCTGGTAGCCGTAATGTGAGCAGGTGGGCGTGAACCGGCAGGTGTTCGACGGGAGGGCGCGCGAGAGAGTGAGTTGATAGCCGCGAATGAGCGCCAGCACGGGCAGGCGCGCCAGGTTGCCCCAGGTGAGAGGGATGTCGCGCAGGGCGGGCTCGTCGTGAGCGGTCTCGGCTGGAGAGGTCATGAGAGTTGCGCCAGCAGGCCGGCCCGCCGGCTCAAGTGCTCGACGGCGTGCACGACCTCCGGCCAGCGTGCCTCGCTCAATCCGGGACGCGCAATCCACACGGCGTCCCAGCCCGGCCCGACCCGGGGAAGGATCGAGCGCAGCGCAGCTCTCAAGCGGCGCTTGGCGCGGTTGCGGCGCACGGCAGTTCCCAGCTGGCGACCGCCGGAGACGGCGAATCGGGTGAGGCTCATCTCGTTAGGGCAGGCGACCAAAACGACAAGCGGGTGCGCGTACGACGTGCCCGCGCTTCGAACCCGCCGGATATCGCTCGAACCCGTCAACCGGTGCCTTGAGTCCATCCCACGCGTCGCCGCCGCACCTGCCGGCGAAGCGGCCTACGCGTTCCAGTTGACCTTCTTGACGTGACGATTGACGCGCGGGGTCAGCCGGTGGCGGCCCTTGAGCCGCCGGCGCTTGAGCACCTGGCGTCCGGCGCGATTGCCCATGCGAGCCCGGAAACCATGGACGCGCGCACGGCGGCGAACTTTGGGTTGATAGACACGCTTCGGCATACGGCAGACCGTCCCGTCAAATCAAAGTCGTAATGAAGATTGGCCATTATACCGCGCCCGGGAGGCCCGTCAATCTCCACCCTGCCGGGGATCGCGCCTCGCATCCCCTTGGGGGACTTGAAGCGGAGTCCGCAGCCCAGGGACCCTTGGGCGACGAACATCATAGGGCAGGGGCGCCTCCCGAGCCGCCCCTACCATGAACAACCTCTCGCCCGACGGCCTCTCGGCCGCGCCCTCAAGCTTCAAGTCCCCGGTAGGGCCATAATAAATCATCCTGACGGCCGCGCGTTTGCGGCGGTGAGGCGGCTGGGCTATACTGCGGAGCGTGGGACGCGTCATCGCCGTCGCCAACCAGAAAGGCGGTGTCGGCAAGACCAGCACCGTCGCCAATCTGGGCGCCGCTCTCGCCCGCCGCGGCAAACGCGTCTTCCTCCTCGATCTCGACCCTCAGGGCGGACTGACCGCCAGCTTCGGCCTCGACCCCTACAGCCTGCAAGCCACGACGTTGCGCTTCTTCGAAGGCGAAGGCACTCCTTTGCGCAAGGTCGTCTACCCCGTGGGCGCCGGGTTGTGGCTGGCGCCGGCCAGCGTCGAGCTGGCGCGGGTCGAACACGCCGCGGTTCACACCGGCGATCGCATCTACACCGTCCGCACCATGATCGATGAAGAGCGCGGGCCGGTCGACTTCCTGATCATCGACACGCCTCCCAGCTTGGGCATGCTGACGGTGAACGCTCTGGTGGCGGCTGACGAGCTGCTGGTGCCGGTGAGCTGTCAGTACATGGCGCTGCGGGGCATTCGCAGCATTCTGGAAGCGTTGTGGCTGATCCACGATCGTTACGCGCCCGGCCTGCGGCTGTTGGGAATCCTTCCGACGCAGTTCAACCCGCGCTCGGAACACAGCCGGGCGGTGGTGGCCGAGTTGCGCAGGGTGTTCGCCACGCGGGTTCTCGACTCGGTCATCGATTTCGACGACGCCGTGGCCACCGGCCCTGCCGTGCGCAAGCCTGCTTTTGACGTCCAGCCCTCAGGCTCGGGCGCGGCCGCCTATCTTCGCCTGGCGGACGAAGTCATCAACCGCAAGCCGTAGCCGAGCCGTCACCGTTCGCCTGGGCTGCAACAGTCGCCGGACGAACTAGGGCAGCTCGCCTCACCCTGACCCTCGCCTCTGGGAGCAGGGATCCCGCGCTCCCTCTCCCTCCGGGAGAGGGCAGGGTGAGGGCGAGGCCTAGGCCTGGGCGAAAGCGGGGAGATGTCCATCACCGTCACCCTGAGGAAGAGGTAAGGGCAACCGGCGCGGAGGGCAAGCGACCGGATTAGGGGCACGCCGCCGTTGTGCCCCTGCGGAGCCCTCCGTTGCAACGCGGCGTCTGCCGCGCTAGGGCTAGTCTTCGACGCGTTCGATCCGCGCCCCGAGGGCTCGAAACTTCTCGTCGATCCGCTCGAAGCCGCGCTCGATCTGGCCGATGTTGCGGATGTGCGATGTGCCGGAGGCGGCCAGGGCGGCCGTCACCAGCGCCAGCCCGGCCCGGATGTCCGGGCTCTCCAGCTGCTCGCCGGTCAGGCGGCTGGGGCCCTGAACCAAGCTGCGGTGCGGATCGCATAGGACGATGCGTGCACCCATACGCGTCAACTTGTCGATGAAGAACATCCGGCCTTCGAACATCCAGTCATGGAACAGGACCGTTCCCTGCGACTGCGTGGCCATGACGATGGCCAGGCTCATCAAGTCGGTGGGGAAAGCCGGCCAGGGCATGACGCTGATCTGAGGAATCGCGCCGCGCAGATCCGGCACGACCTGCAGCGACTGCTCGGCGGGCACCACGATGTCCTCGCCCTCTTCCTCCCAGGCGACGCCCAGGCGGCGGAACACCAGGCGGACCATTTCCAGATGTCGAGGCGCGGCCTGGCGGATGCGCACGCTCCCGTGCGTGACGGCGGCCGCGCCGATGAAACTCGCCACCTCCAGATAGTCCGGACCGATGGCCACCTCGCCCCCGTGAAGGCGCGGCACGCCGACGATGTGCAGCGCGTTCGAGCCGACGTTGTCGATGTGCGCCCCCAACAGGTTGAGGAAATGGCAAAGCTCCTGAACGTGCGGCTCGGAAGCGGCGTTGCGGATGACCGTTTCGCCCGGCGCCAGGACGGCTGCCAGGATGGCGTTTTCCGTCGCCGTGACGCTGGCCTCATCCAGCAGCACGCGGCTGCCGTGGAGCCCACGCGGCGCAGTCAGGCGCAGCATGCGTTCGCTGTAGTCGGCCTCGACGCCGTAGGCGGTCAGCCCGAGCAGGTGGGTGTCCACACGCCGGCGGCCGATGAAATCGCCCCCGGGCGGCGGAAGCTCGGCCTCGCCGACTCTCGCCAGCAATGGGCCGGCCAGCAGGATCGAAGCCCGGATTCGTCGGCACATGTCCGGGTCGAGGGGGGCCTTGATGACGTGCGAGGCCTGCACGCGCCAGGCGTGATCGCCAACGGCCTGAATACTCACTCCCAGACTCTCGAGCAGGGCGCGCATGGTCCGGACGTCGCCGATGTCCGGGACGTTGCGCAGCGTGACGGGCTCTTCCGTCAGCAGGCAGGCGGTCAGGATCGGCAGCGCGGCGTTCTTGTTCCCGGAGGGGACGACCTCGCCGCGCAGCGGCTGTCCTCCCTCAATACGGAATGTGGGCATGGTTAACCTGTCCGCCCTTCGTAGGTGAGGAGAACCTCTTGTCCGGATTCGAGAGGCAGCCTGGCGGCGGCGGATCCGCGGTTCACGGCGATTTCCAGCAGGCCTTCGCTACCGATGTAGGCCAGGACCGTCCCCGGTGCCACGTCGGCGAACGTGCGCTGTATCGGAAGCGCCAGGCCCGTTGGCAATAGGGCCCGCAATCGAACCAGGAGCGGCAGCCGCGCGGGAGCGCAAGAAGGGAGCCACGGCTGCAGATCCAACTCGCCGTCGACGTCTGAGAGTCGGCCGAGGCTGGTGATCCAGTTGCCGAAACGATCGTGGTGCAGCAACTCACCCCTCAACTGCGGTCCCTCCAGCAGCTCCAGGCGCGGCCAGTCGAATCGGACGAGATCCCGAGCCGGCGGGCCCAGCTTGTCCAGGTGTGCACCTCGCGCAAGGTGGCCGGCGACGGGAGCGAAGATATCACGTCCGTGGAAGGTCGAGCTGGGGTGGGGGAGGCGATACTCAGGCCGGGACAGAGTCACCGCAAGCTTCGGCGGCGCCTCCGCCAGAAGATAGGTCAACAAACCGTTGTCGGGCGCGATCAGCGTGAGGTGCCGCCATGCGACGGCGACTGCCCGCCGCTGCGTGCCGACCCCCGGATCGACGACGGCCACCAGGATGGAACCCGAAGGGAAGAAGGCTGCGCTCTGCCAGAGCTTGAACGCCCCCAGGCGAATGTCCCCTGGGGGAAGGTTGTGAGTGAGATCGATGATGCGGGCGCGCGGCGCAAGGCCGGCGATGACAGCCTTCATCACGCCCACGTACGTGTCGTCGAGGCCGAAGTCGGTCAGGAGACCGATGGTGACGTCTTTCATGCGCCTGGGATTCTATCGGATTCGGGAGGTGGGACGCCATCGGCGTTCGCCGTAGAGGTCATCGGTTCCCCGTTGCCTGGTGCCCTGGTGCCGCGGTGCCTGTTTCACCGAATCACGTATCACGCACCACGACTCAGCGTTCTTTGGTAGAATATCCGTTCGTGGACCGCCCCGCTCTTCGGCCGGCATCGCCTCCGATCGGCGTTTTTGCGGCGCTGGCCCGAGGTTTTGACCGGATCGCGGCCCGTCCGTACTTGATTTTGCCCCCGCTGGTTCTGGACTCGGCTCTCTGGCTCGGACCTCATCTGGGTGTGGAGGGACTTTTCCGGCAGGCGGCCCTGGCCGTGAGCGGCATGGCCTCGTCCGATCCTGCGTGGGCAGAGCGGGCTGCCGCGTTGCGAGACACGCTACTGGAGGCAGGCTCGCGTTTCAACCTGCTCTCGGCCCTGAGCAGTTTTCCGGTGGGAATTCCCAGCCTCATGGCCGGGACGATGCCTCCGGGTTCGCCTTTTGGGCGTCCCGCGGTGGCCGAGCTGGCCGGCGGTCTGGGGGCCGGCCTGACCTGGATGGCCCTGACCGTCGTGGGGCTGGGGCTGGGTGCGGCGTTTCACACGTTGATCGCTCGCCCGCTGCCGGAGAGCACCACGCCCATCTCGGGCTGGCGCCTGTGGGGCGGCATGCTGGGGCTGGCCGGCCTCGTGTACATGGGGCTGGCATTGTTCGGGACGGGAACGTTGGCCGTGGCGACGGTGGTCTCGTTGTTGGTGCCGTTGCTGGGGATCGGCGTCCTGTTCGTGGGCTTCAGCCTGGCGTTCTGGGGCGCGATCTATCTCGTCTTCACTCCGCACGGGATGGTCCGGCATCACCTGGGGCTGTTTCCGGCGATGCGAGAGAGCATCGACCTGGTGCGGTGGAATCTGCTGGGCACGACGGGCCTGCTGGCCGTGCTCCTGGCGGTCGACCGGTTGGCGGGACTGGTGTGGCTGTTGCCCGAACCCGACAGCTGGTTTTCGGGGCTGGCCGTCGTCGGGCATGCATTTGTCAGCGCGATGTTGGTCGCGGCGAGTTATGCGTTCTATTCCGGACGGCGCGAATGGTGGCAGGCGATGCGTCAGCTTGCCGTCTCGCCGCCGGTATCCAGCGGGTAATCAGAGGAGACGGACCAAGGTGGCGAAGGGAACGAAGAGTTCAGTCAGCAGCTACGCGGCCAAAGACATCCAGGTGTTGGAAGGGCTCGAGGCCGTCCGCCGGCGACCGGGAATGTATGTGGGCGGTACGGACATCAAGGCTCTGCACCATCTGGTCTACGAGGTCGTCGACAACTCGATCGATGAAGCCCTGGCCGGGGCCTGCACCCGCATCGACGTCACGATCATGACCGACAGCAGCGTGATCGTCGAAGACGACGGCCGCGGGATCCCGGTCGATCTGCATCCGGTCAAGAAGAAGCCCGCGCTCGAAGTCGTCATGACCACCCTGCACGCCGGCGGGAAATTCGGCGGAGGTTCCTACAAGGTTTCGGGCGGCCTGCACGGCGTCGGCGTGTCGGCGGTGAATGCGCTCTCCGAATGGTGCGAGGTCGAGGTCAAGCGCGACGGCTCGCTCTACTTCCAGCGTTACGAGCGGGGCGCGCCGACGAAGGCGGTGGAGGTCATCGGCAAGGTGCCCAAGAGCGAGACCGGCACGAAGACGACCTTCCGTTTCGACCGGCAGATCTTCAAGGGCGACGTCGACTATCGCTTCGAGACTCTGGCGCAGCGCTTCCGCGAGATGGCCTTCGTTTCGCGCGGGGTGACCCTCCGGCTGTCGGACCTGCGCGAGGAGCGCGAGACCACCTTCTATTTCGAGGGCGGGATCATCTCCTTTGTCCGCTATCTCAACCGCAACCGCGAAGTCCTGCATCCGGTGGTCTACGTCGAAAGGGAGATTGAAGGCACGGGCGTGGAGGTGGCGCTGCAGTACACCGACGCCTACGCCGAGTCGGTCTATTCCTTCGCCAACACCATCAACACCATCGACGGCGGCACCCACCTGACCGGCATGCGCATGGCCATCACGCGGACGATCAACGACTACGCCCGCAAGAACAGCCTGCTCAAGGACTCCGATCCGAACTTCTCCGGTGACGACACGCGCGAGGGGCTGACGGCCATCGTCAGCATCAAGCACCGCGATCCGCAGTTTGAAAGCCAGACCAAAGTCAAGCTGATGAACGCCGAAGTCCAGACGCAGGTGCAGCAGGCGCTCAACGAGGCCTTCGGCGAATTCCTGGAAGCCAATCCCAAAGCCGGCCGGGCCATCGTCGCCAAGTGTCTGACCTCGGCTCGCGCCCGCGACGCGGCCCGCAAGGCCCGCGATCTGGTCATCCGCAAGAGCGCGCTGGAAAGCCTGACTCTCCCGGGGAAGCTGGCCGACTGCTCCGAACGCGATCCCAACAAGTGCGAGCTGTACATCGTCGAGGGCGACTCGGCCGGCGGCTCGGCCAAACAGGGCCGGGACCGGCATTTCCAGGCCATCCTTCCCCTGCGCGGGAAGATCCTCAACACCGAGCGCGCCCGGCTGGACAAGATCCTGTCGAACAACGAGGTCAAGGCGCTTATTTCCGCGCTGGGTACAGCCATCGGGGAGAACTTCGACCTCTCGGGGTTGCGCTACGGGCGGATCATCATCATGACCGACGCCGACGTCGATGGCAGCCACATCCGCACGCTGTTGCTGACCTTCTTCTTCCGCTACATGCCCTCGCTGATCGAGGAGGGGCATCTGTTCATCGCCCAGCCTCCGCTGTATCGCCTGGCTCACAAGAGCAAGATCCTGTACGCCTACAGCGATTCGGAACGCGACAAGGTCCTCAAGGAATTCGGCTCCGGGGCGGAGAAGGCCTCCATCAGCCGCTACAAGGGCCTGGGCGAGATGAACCCCGAGCAGCTGTGGGACACCACCATGGATCCGTCGAAGCGGACTTTGCTGCAGGTTTCCGTGGAAGATGCCGCCGCCGCCGATCGGACCTTCGATATGCTCATGGGCGAGGCCGTTCCCCCGCGGCGCAGGTTCATCCAGACGCACGCCAAGGACGTGCGCAACCTGGACATCTAAACCGGCCGTCGGCCATCGGCCATCAGCGGTCGGTGCCCCGGTGCTTCGGGTCCTCTCGCCCGGATCACGAATCACCTATCACCAATCACCTATCGTGGCGTCTCGCCGCGACTTTCCCCACGAGGGCCCTGTAGTACCCTATGCCCATGGAAGGCTCCCCAGACCGCGACCTGGTGGAGCAGACCCGCCGCGGCAGGATCGACGCCTATGGCGAACTGGTGCGGCGTTATCAGACTTCGGTCTTCAATGTCTGCTACCGGATGCTCGGAGAGCGCCAGGAGGCCGAGGACCTGGCGCAGGACGCTTTCCTGCGGGCCTACCAACGTCTGGAGACGTTCGACGTCGAACGCCCTTTCGGGCCCTGGATCCGAAAAGTGGCCGCCAACCTGTGCCTGAACTCCCTGCAAAAGCACTCGCCGCCGCGGCTGTCGCTCGACGAGGAGTACGACGATCCGATCGATGTCGGCCAGCCGGACCCGGCCGAAGTCCATGAGCGGGCCGATCAGGCCAACCGGCTCCGGCTGGCGCTCACGCGCCTACCGGCCCACTATCGAGCCGTGATCGAGCTGCGCCATTTCCATGACATGAGCTACGAAGAGATGGCCCGGTCCCTGGCGCTGCCGCTCAGCGATATCAAGACCCATCTGTTCCGTGCCCGGCGCTTGCTGGCGCGCCAGCTTCAGAGCCCGGAGGCGGAGGTCGGCCATGCATCTGGATGAAGCCTGGCTGAACGAGTACTTCGACGGGCGCCTCCAGGGCGCCGCCGTCCGCAAGGCTCGGCTCCATCTGCAAACATGTCATGAGTGCCGCACCCGGCTCGCCCGGCTCGAGCGGGTGGAAGCGGCCTTGCGCGGGCTGCCGGAGCTGACGCTCTCTCACGATCTTTCCCCGTCCGTTCTGGCGCGCCTTGGCTCCAGATCCGAGACTAGGGTGCTGAACTGGGTGGCGGTCTTCGAGACTCTCGGGGCGGCCGGGGTGGCGGCTTACCTATGGCCGCGCCTGGCGGACTGGATCGGTCCCGTGCTGACCGGCTCGTCGCTCATGGCCGTCACGCTGTGGGCCCAGTCGGCATGGGCTTCGATCGAATCGGTTCTCTCCCGCCTCGGGGCCGATATCACCTCCCTTGCCGCCGCCTTCGACGAGTGGTCTCGTGTTCCGTCTCAACTCGCAGGCCTGAGCATGCCGCTGGCCATCGGGCTTGGGGTCGCCGCCCTGGCCCTGGGAGTGCTGGGCAACAGCTTCCTTCTTCGTCCTTCCCTTGCCAGGCCTATCCGCACCTACGGGAGAACTTCGGAGTAGCCCCATGGAAGAACCCTTCGGGATCCTGATTGCCTCCCTGGCTCTGACGGTCTGTCTCGCGGCGTTGTTCGCCGCTGTCTCGGCCCTCTTTCCGGTTACTGTCGAGATGGCGCGCCGTTCGGCAGATGACCAGCCGAGCCGCTCGTTCTGGCTCGGGCTGGTGAACCTTCTTTTTGTGACCGGGCTGACCGTGCTGCTTCTTTCGATCTCCCAGGGGCCGGTGTTGCGCTTCCTGGCGATGGTCGTCGCGGCGGCGGGTTTCATCATCCTCACGTTAGGGCTCGCGGCCGTCTGCGGACTGGTCGGCGAGAGGCTCGCCCCTCATCGATCCGGGCTGGGGCGCATCGTCCTCGGGACGGTCGTGATGACCCTCGGGAGCATCACTCCCCTCGTTGGATGGTTCGGCCTCTTTCCATATGCCGCGTTCCTGGGCGCGGGAGGTTTCATCATCAGCTTCTTCCGCCGGCGTTCGAATCGGCCGACCATGGGCTGACCCTCTCAGGCTGACACCAGGTCTCTATACACAGGTGCACGGGTAGGGGCGGCTCGCGAGCCGCCCCTATCGCGCGAGGAGGGCGGAGGGCCGGTCACAACCTCTCCGCGACTTATAGACCTCCTCGTCTGTAAGGCCTTCCGGATACAGACGACACCGGCTGCCTCATGCCGGCAGTCTTCCAGGAGGTCTCGATGGCCGACGTCTATGCCGTGTTCGGCACTCTGTTGGCGCTGGGCATTGCTTTTCCCGGCCTGCTCACCGGGGTCTGGCTCCTGTTTCCCGAAGCCGTTGGGCGCGCGCAGCAAAGGGTCGAATCGACTCCGTACCGCTGCCTGTTCCTCGGGCTTGGCGGCGTCGTTCTGACCATTGCGCTCGTCTCGCTGTTCTCCGCCGTGCCGCTGGGACTCGTGAAACTCGCAGGAGCGATCCTGGCCTTCGGCGCGCTGGCGGTGGCAACCATCGGGGCGGCCGCCATCGTCTCCGCGATGGCCGGCCACCTGCAGTCTTTCGTCGCAGGGTCGAGTCCTGCAGGCGCTTTTGTGCGCAGTGCGGTCGCACTCGAGCTGGCGGCGGCCTTTCCGCTCGTCGGATGGTTTGTGGTGCTGCCCCTCTGCCTGATTGTTTCCGTCGGCGCGGGGATGTTCAGTCTGTTTCGCTGGATGCCGCGCGCTCGCGCCGTCACCGCAGCCGAGCCCGTCCTGGGGCAAGCCTGAAAGATGCCCCTGGGCCGGCGTGAGTTCCTGAAAGCCGCCGGATGGATTGCAGCCGGAGGTGCCGCCTCGGCCTGCTCTCCCCTGCATGCCGAATGGGCCCGGCAGGCTCAAACCGGTCCATCCTGGCCCGTCCCGACCTCTTCCGCTTTCGGCGTCCTTCAGCGCCTGACCTTCGGGCCAACCATCGAGGAACGCGAGCACGCATCGTCGATGGGCCTGGAGGCCTGGCTCGAGGACCAGCTGGCGCCTGGATCGATCGCGGATCCGGTCGCGGACCGCCTCCTGCGCGCCCTGGACTCGCTGTCCCTTCAGGCCGCCGATCTGGCTGCGTGGGATCGTCAGGATGTCATCGCAGAGTTGAGACGGTCCACTCTGCTGCGGCAGATCTACAGCCGCCGCCAGCTCTTCGAAGTCATGGTGGAGTTCTGGACCGACCATTTCAACATCTTCATCGACAAGGGCGACACGTGGTTCCTCAAGCCCATCGATGACCGCGACGTGATCCGAGCGCATGCCCTGGGGAACTTCCGCGACCTCCTGTGGGCCTCGGCCCATTCGCCGGCCATGCTGGTCTACCTGGACAACCAGGCCAACGTCAAAGATGCGCCGAACGAGAACTACGCCCGCGAGCTTATGGAGCTGCACACCCTCGGGGTGGACGGCGGCTACAACCAGCTGGATGTGATGGAGCTGTCGCGCTGTCTCACCGGCTGGACAGTGCGCGACCACTTGTGGAAAGGCGAGTTCATCTTCCGCTCGGAGACTCACGACGACGGCTGGAAAGAGGTCCTGGGGCTGCAGGTCC
Source organism: Anaerolineales bacterium (assembly GCA_035693825.1). Classification (GTDB taxonomy): domain Bacteria; phylum Chloroflexota; class Anaerolineae; order Anaerolineales; family E44-bin32; genus MGOM01. Next base: position 9,715 of record DASSGB010000270.1, on the reverse strand, counting down.
AGCCGGCCGGCCGCCTCGAGGCGGAAGACCTGATCGAGATGCTGGCCACACATCCGTCGACGGCTGAACATCTGGCGCGCAAACTCGTCCGTCGCTTCATCCGCGAGGATCTCGAAGGCCAGGGCGAGACTGTGAGCCGCGTGGCCCGAGTGTTCCTCGAGACGCGCGGCGACATCGCCTCGACGTTGAGGGCGCTTCTGCTGGACTCCGGCCGGCCCCTTCCGACCGCGCCCAAGTTCAAGCGCCCTCTGAATTTCGTCGTGTCTTCATTGCGCATGCTCGGTGCGCAGACGGATGCCGGGCCGGGGCTGCAGCAGCACCTGGCCGCGATGGGGCAGCTGCCTTTCGCCTGGGTCACGCCGGACGGCCCGAGCGACGAAGCCGGACCCTGGAAAGGCGGGCTGATGCCGCGGTGGCAATTCGCTATGGACCTGACCGCGGGCAAGATCAAGGGGACGCGCCTGCCCCTGGACGATTGGCTCGAGGTCGTCGGGCCGAGGACCTCTTCAGAGATGATCGATGGAATGGGCATGATCCTGCTCGGCGACGTACCAGATTCCAATACCAAGGCCGCGTTGGAGGCAGTCGCCTCCGATGCGGCGTGGCCGGGCCGTGTTCCGGAGGTGGTGGCGGGGATGTTGGCCTCGCCGGATTTTCAGTGGAGGTAGCGAGGTAGGACGATGAGTTACCCGGTGACACGACGGACGTTCCTTCAATCGCTGGCCGCTGTGCCTCTCGTGGCCCTGCCTCGGCTGCAGGCCGCCTGGCCGGCATGGATGCCGCGTCTGGCGTTCGCGCCGCCCCACGCCGGCCCGCGCGGCGATGTGTTGGTGGTTGTGTTTCTGCGAGGAGCGGCCGACGCGCTCAACATGGTGGTCCCGCATGGGGAGGCGGCCTACTATCGTCATCGTCCGACGCTCGCCGTTCCTCGGCCCGACGATCGCCGCGTCGCGGCCGGGTTGCGCGCCGTCGATCTCGACGGTTTCTTCGGATGGCATCCGGCGCTGCGTCCGCTCCTGCCGGCGTGGGACGCCGGCCACCTGGCCGTCATCCATGCGTGTGGGGGGCCGGACGAGTCTCGCTCTCATTTCCAGGCCATGGAACTCATGGAGCGCGGCCTGGCCGACGTGCGCGGGCCGGCTTCGGGCTGGATCGCCCGCCATCTGGCCAGCCTGGACACGGGCAATTCATCGCCGCTGCGGGCCGTCGGCCTGGGCGAGATGATCCCTCACAGCCTGCGCGGGGCGGTGCCGGTCACCGCGCTCAGGTCCATCGCCGACTTCCATCTCGGAGGCGACCTGACGGCTGCGCAGCGCATGCAGTTGACTCTGGCGACCCTGTACGAGGGCGAGGGTGAGGTTCAGGCCCTGGGCCGCGAGACCCTGCACATCCTGAACGCGCTCGCGGATCTTGATCCCGCCGCGTACGCGCCTCAAGACGGCGCGGCCTATCCTGAGACCAATTACGGATTCGGGCTGCGCCAGATCGCGGGGCTCATCAAGGCCGATGTCGGCCTTGAAGCGGCCGCCCTGGATCTCGGCGGTTGGGACACCCACTTCGCTCAAGGCAGCTCGGAAGGGCTCATGGCAAGCCTGCTGGCGGAACTGGCGCAGGGACTCGCCGCCTTCCATGCCGATCTTGCCAACTCCATGGACAATGTCATCCTGGTCGTCATGACGGAGTTCGGCCGCCGTGCGTACGAGAACGCCAGCCTGGGGACCGATCACGGCCACGCCGGGGTCATGTTCGTTCTGGGCGGGAATGTCGAAGGGGGGCGGGTGCACGCCGAGTGGCCCGGACTGGAGCCGGAGCAACTCTTCGCTCCCGGCGATCTGGCCGTCACGATCGACTATCGAGACGTCCTGGCCGAGATCTGTCTGCGAAGGTTGAACAATCCGTCCATCGATGAGATCTTCCCCAACCACACTCCGACCCTGCGGGGCTTGGTCCGGGATTCGTCATAGGCACGGCTGACAGGGGGCTCCGCCCTCGAGGGCTCGGCACGTTTCCCGGCGCGGCGGGACCGAGGGCGGAGGTCAGTTTGCGGGGTCGAAGGCCAGGAACGCGCGCAAGACCGCCAGGTTGACCCACAGGTCGATCGAGTCGTGGGTGCTCAACTCGACGTCGACGGCGGCCATGCCCTGAGCCGAGGCCCAATCGGCAAACTGCCCGGTGTACTCACATCCGTAATCGAGCGGGGGGTAGGCGTAATCCGTCACCGCGGCGATGGCTTCCGCCAGGCGTATCGACTCGGCCGAAGCCGGCGAGCCGCCGGGGAAGATCCCAAGGGCGGCGCTGTGATAGCTGATCACGGCCTTGAAATCGTGCTCGACGATGAAGGCGAGCAGGGAAGCCGTCTCCGGTTCGGAAAGGGGGTGGGCTCCGGCCGTGATCGGCAGATACTGCCAGCAGCCCGCACGGTCCCAGTCGGGATGCCAGTTGACGGGCCAGTTGCGATTCAGATCGACGCCGTTGTCGTTGGCCCGGCCTTCGTAGCTGTGGGACCGCGCGTCGCCATCGGGATTCAGGGCGCGCAGAATGTACAGGCTGACCTCCGGCGGTACATCGATCGATCCATCCCGCAAGTGAGCGATCAGCGCGTCGGCCAGCAGGATCGTGTTCCATTCGTAGCCGCCGTGAATTCCTGCGATGATGAGCAACTCGCGCGGTCCGGTTCCGAATCGGAAGACCTCGAGCGGGCGCCCGCCGACGGACTTGCCGATCACAAGGGGGGCTCCGGCGGGTGTGGGGGAGGAGGCCGCAGTCGCCTCCGGGATCGCGCCCGGAACGGCCACCGTTTCGATCGGCGCCGCCAGGGCCAGCACGGCCTGCCCGTTATCCAGGCCGCAGGCGGACAGCATGGCGCTCAGGCATAGCCCGATGATGACGAAGCCTGGGGGACCTTTCGAGCGACGCCTCACTCGCCGTTCACTCCAGCCTGCGTAAGGCTGCGGACTTTATCACATGTCATTGACGCGCGCCCGAGCCATCGGAGCGCCTTGCAGTCTGCTTACAGTGATCCGATAGCTGCCGGCGGCGCGTGGTCAAAGGCCGGTGGCTTTGCTACAATTGCCCTTGCCGCACCCTCACGATCTGACGAGTTATGCCGCTCAAACCCGGCTCCGTGCTGTGGCATCGATATCGCATCGAAAGCGTCCTCGGGCAGGGGGGAATGGGCGCGGTGTGCCGCGCCATCGACATCAACCTCGGCGTGGCTGTCGCCGTCAAAGAGAATCTGTTCACCACCGACGAGTTCGCCCGACAGTTTAAGCGCGAAGCGACCATCCTGGCCAGCCTGCGCCACCCCAACCTGCCGCGCGTCACGGATCACTTCGTCATTCCGGGCGAGGGGCAGTATCTGGTGATGGACTTCGTCGCCGGCGAAGACCTTCGCCAGCGGCTCGAACGCAGCGGGCCGGTGCCGGAGAACGAGGGCCTGCCCTGGTTCTTGGAAATTTGCGACGCGCTGGCTTATCTCCACACTCGAGTCCCGCCGATCCTGCACCGCGACATCAAGCCTGGAAACATCAAACTCACCCCCGACGGCAAGGCGATGCTGGTCGACTTCGGCCTGGCCAAGGTCGTCGAAGATGCGGGGAACACGACCACCGGCGCCAAAGCCATGACGCCCGGCTTCTCGCCGCCCGAGCAGTACGGCAGCGGGCGCACCGACCCACGCACCGACATCTACTCGCTGGGCGCCACGATGTACGCGTCGTTCACCGCCCGGATCCCCGAAGATGCGCTGGAACGCGCCATGGGCCGCGAGCATCTGACGCCCCTGCGCGAGCGGAACCCGGAGATTTCCTCAGGCCTGGCACGCGCCATCGAGAAAGCGCTCGAAGTCCGTCCCGACGAACGCTACCAGACCGTCGTGGCCTTTGCCGCCGCCTTACGCGCCGCGGCCACCGCCAGCCGTCCGACGGTGGTTCGCCACTATCCCTACCTCGAGCGGACGGCCGTGCGATCCGCGGAAACCGTGGTGGCCCCATCGAAGCCGCGCACCGCCCGTCCCGCAGCCCGCCGGCGCTTCCCGTGGCTGGCGGCGGGGATGGCCGGCGCGGCGCTCGTGGCCGGGGTGGCCTTGCTGCCGGTGATCGGCGGCGGCCTGGCAGGCATCTTCGCCCGAGGCAACTCCACCGCGTCTCCTGCTCCATCTCGAACGCCGCAACCTTTCGAACCGACGGCAAGCCTCCAGATACCCGTCGGCTTCACCGTTGTGCCGAGCTTCCCGCCTTCGACGCCCGTGGACGGGCCGACGGCGGCTCCCACCCCCGGCGCGACTCCGGTGGGTGGCGGCCAGGGACAGCTGGCGTTTGCCTCGACTCGCTCGGGGGTGGCGCAGATCTACCTGGTGAACTTCGACGGGACCGACATTGTGCAGCTCACCGACCTGGACGATGGCGCCTGTCAGCCCGCGTGGTCGCCCGACGGAAACCGGCTGGCCTTCACGTCACCGTGCCGGGTCAACAGCGAGTTCTACGAGGGCTCGCAGCTCTTCTTGATGAACGCCGACGGGACCGGCCTTGAGCCTTTGCCCTATGTTCCCGGCGGAGATTTCGATCCGGCATGGTCGGCCGACGGCCGGCGCATCGCCTTCGCCTCGATGCGCGATCTCCACGCGCAGATCTACGTCATTGAACTGGAGACGCGCCAGGTCACCAAGATCAGCCGGAGCGCGGGGGCCGAGTCGCAGCCGGTGTGGTCGCCTTCGGGCGCGGAGATCCTGTATGTCTCCAGGCGCGGCGGCCCGGGCGAGCTTTGGATCATGCCCGAGAGCGGGGGCGGCACGAAGTTTTCGCGCAGCGGCGCCCGAGAGGACACGCACCCGGATTGGTCCCACGACGGAAGCTTGATTCTCTTCGAGCAGGAGCAGGACAGCTTCTCGCGGTTGATGGTGACGCGATTCGCCGATCGCGGCATCCCCGAGAACCGCGTGTGTCCCCATGGCGATCTGGCCACGATCCCGATGGCCGAAGGCCGGCTCTCGCCGGACGGCGGCTGGATCGCCTTCGAAACCTGGCCGACCGGCTCGAATCACGAAATCGCCGTGATGTCCTCTGCCTGCACTAATTACAAAGAACTCACCACCGATCCCGCCCTCGATTTCGACCCCGCCTGGCGTCCCTAACAGGACGGGTGTCAGCCGCCCCGGGGACCTCCATCCTTGCCGCTCGTTCGAACGGCGTAGATAATTCTGATGAATGTCGAGCCTCGCGACCGCAGGCCCTCCGGGGGAGGGCCGGCGCCGCGTCCATCCTTCGGAGAAACCCATGCCCGCGACCATCATCGACGGCAAAGCGATCGCTGAAGAACTGCGAAAGGATGTCACTCGCCAGGTCGAAAAGCTGGTCAGCTCCGGCGGGCCTCGCCCCGGTCTGGCCACGGTCCTGGTGGGTGACAATCCCGCTTCCCACACGTACGTCCAGGCCAAGCGCAAGGCCTGTGCCGAAACCGGGATCGAGTCCTTCGGTCATGAGCTGCCGGCCACGGCCACGCAGGCGGAGGTCGAAGGCCTGGTCCAGCAGTTGAACGCGGATCCCAAGGTTCATGGGATTCTGGTGCAGCTGCCTCTGCCCGCGGGCCTGGACGAAGAAGCCGTGTTGAGAGCCATCAGCATCGACAAGGACGTCGACGGATTTCATCCGATCAACATCGGACGTCTGGCGCAGAAGGGACGGGAGCCGCTGTTTGTGCCTTGCACGCCGGCCGGCTGCATGGTGCTCCTGAAGAAGGCCGGAGCCAAGCTCGAAGGCGCCAACGCGGTCGTGGTGGGGCGGTCCAACATCGTGGGCATGCCGGCGGCGCTGTTGTTGGTCAAAGAAAACGCGACGGTAACCATCTGCCACTCCAAGACCAGAGATCTCCCCGGTGTGGTGCGCTCGGCCGACGTCGTGATCGCGGCCATCGGCAAGATGGAGATGATCCGAGGCGACTGGATCAAACCCGGCGCGTATGTCATCGACGTCGGCATCAACCGGAAAGAGGATGCCACGGCCAAGTCCGGATATCGCCTGGTTGGAGACGTGGCCTTCTCCGAGGCGGTCGAGGTAGCAGGCGCGATCACGCCGGTCCCCGGCGGCGTCGGGCCCATGACGATTGCCCTGCTCCTGCAGAACACCTTCCAGTCGGCCTCCCGCAGATCCCCATAACGGGTGCTCCCGGGCCGGCGCAGGTGACAATCGTCCCTGCGCCGGCTATTGTCTGACAATTGACGGCTTGGCCCCCCAATGCTAGACTCGGCCTTACCTGCCACGAACGGCGGCAGGCGAGAGCTGCCCCCGAATGCCCACGCTGCTCGTTCGGCATGCCCAGGTGCTCGTCACGATGGACGGAGCACGGCGCGAGATCGCCGACGGCGGCCTATTCTGTCGGGACGGATGGATCGAGCAGGTCGGCCCCAGCCATGAGCTGCCGGCCATGGCCGACCACACGCTCGATCTGCTCGACCACGTCGTTCTGCCCGGGCTCATCAACACCCACCATCACCTGTACCAGACCCTCACGCGTGCCGTTCCGCAGGCCCAGGATGTCGACCTCTTCCGATGGCTGAAGACGCTCTATCCGATCTGGGCCCGGCTCACGCCGCCCGACATCAGGCTTTCGACGCAGGTGGGCCTGGCCGAGCTGGCCTTAAGCGGCTGTACCACGGCCGCCGATCATCTCTACCTCTTCCCTAACGGATGTCGTCTCGACGATGAAGTCGAGGCGGCTCAGGCCGTGGGAATCCGCCTTCACGCTTCGCGGGGTTCGATGAGCCTTGGCGAAAGCCAGGGAGGGCTGCCGCCGGACAGCGTGGTCGAGACCCCGGATGCAATCCTCGCCGATAGTCACCGGGTGATCGAGACCTTCCACGACGCCAGGCCGGGAGCGATGACGCGCGTGGTGCTCGCGCCATGCTCGCCCTTTTCGGTGACCTCGGACCTGATGAAGCAATCGGCGGCCATGGCCAGGGTCTACGGCATCCAGCTGCACACACATCTGGCCGAGACGATCGACGAAGAACGTTTCTGCCTCGAGACGTTCGGCCAGCGCCCACTGGCGTACGTCGAGGCTCTGGATTGGGCGGGAAGCGACGTCTGGTTCGCGCATGCCGTCCACCTCGACGAGCACGAGATCGGCCGTATGCGCCTCGGCCAGATGGGCGTGGCCCACTGCCCTTCGTCGAACATGAGACTGGCCTCCGGCATCGCGCCCGTCCGGCGCTATCTGGCAGCCGGCATCCGGGTCGGCCTGGGGGTGGACGGATCCGCCAGCAACGATTCTTCCCACATGCTGGCCGAGGCACGCCAGGCGATGTTGCTGGCGCGGTTGGGCGGCTCCGCCCGGCCCGATCTCGACGGCTTGCCGGGCATGCTGTCGGCGCGTCAGGCGCTCGAGCTGGCGACGCGCGGCGGGGCGGCTGTTCTGGGCCGAGAGGATATCGGGTCGCTCGAGCCCGGGAAATGCGCCGACTTCATCGCTTTCAATCTGAATCGAATCGATTTTGCCGGCGGCCTTCACGATCCTGTGGCCGCGCTGGTGATGTGCTCTCCGGTCGAAGTGGATCATTCGTACGTGCACGGACGGCCGGTCGTGAGACATGGACGGCTGGTCGGGCTGGACGTAGAGAAGCTGGCGCGGGAACACAACCGCGCCGCGCGCCGGCTGGTGACGGGAGAGGCCTAGGTGAGGTTGGAACGATCTGGCGCGACACCGGGGAAGGCCGTCCCGTTGACCCACGGACCTCGCGAGGGATAGCGCATGTCGACATCGTCGCGTGAGTGGGCGGAACTGACCCGCCGCCTGGTGGATGTGGCCGTGGGGCGAACGCCGGCCGACCGCGTGGTGCGCGGCGGCCGGTGGGTGTGCGTTCAATCCGGCGAGATCATCTCCGACACCGATGTGGCTATGGCAGCCGGAAGAGTCGCCTATGTCGGCCCCGACGCTTCCCACACGGTGGGGCCGAATACGGACGTGATCGAGGCACGCGGACGCCACATCGTGCCCGGGCTGCTCGATGGGCACATGCACGTCGAGTCGGGCATGCTGACGGTGACCGAGTTCGTGCGGGCGGTGGCGCCGCATGGCACGACGGGCATGTTTGTCGATCCGCACGAGATCGCCAACGTGTTTGGCCTGCGGGGAGTGCGCATGATGGTTGAGGAAGCGCTCCTGCAGCCGATCCACGTCTGGGTTCAGATGCCCTCCTGCGTTCCGTCCGCCCCCGGGCTGGAAACGCCCGGCGCCGAAATCGGTCCGGACGAGGTGGCGGAGGCCATGAGCTGGCCGGGGATCATCGGCCTGGGCGAGATGATGAATTTCCCCGGCGTCATTCAATCGGATCACCTTCTCCACGCCGAGATGGCGGAGACACGCCTGGCCGGGAGAGTCATCGGCGGGCACTATGCCTCGCCCGACCTGGGCGTGCCGTTTCACGGCTACGTCGCCGGCGGCGCGGATGACGATCATGAGGGAACACGCCCGCAGGATGCGATCGCCCGAGTCCGTCAGGGCATGAAGGCCATGCTGCGCTACGGCTCGGCCTGGCACGACGTCGCGGCCCAGGTGCGGGCCGTCATCGACCAGGGCCTGGATCCGCGCCACGTGCTCCTGGTGACGGATGACTGTCACCCGGGAACCCTGGTGCATGAGGGCCACATGGATCGAGTCGTCCGGCATGCCATCCAGCAGGGCCTGCCGGCGATGACGGCCATCCAGATGGCGACCCTCAACACCGCCGAGCACTTCGGCGTGTCGCGCGAGGTGGGGCAGATCGCGCCCGGCCGCTGGGCGGACCTGCTGCTGGTGGACGACCTGCGCGGCATGGAATCGGACATGGTGATCGCCCGCGGGGAGGTCGTAGCTGAGGACGGCAAGATGTTGGCCCAGTCGCCGCGCTTCTCTTATCCGGCGGAGGTCAGGAACTCCGTTGTCCTCGCGGGTCCACTTCGCCCGGAAGACTTCTCGCTGCCGGTAGCGTCGCCGTCGCCGCAACGCGTCCACGTCATCGGCGTTATCGAGAACCAGGCGCCCACACGACACTTCATTGAAACCGTCGAGCCGAAGGATGGGCAGCTGACGGCCGACGTCAGCCGCGATCTGGCGAAGGCCGCCATGGTCGAGCGGCATCGCGGGACGGGCGAGGTGAGGGTGGGCCTGGTGAAGGGTTTCGGATTCAACGTGGCGTGCGCCGTCGGCTCGACGGTGGCCCACGACTCCCACCACATGATCGTCGTGGGCACGAGCGACTCCGACATGGCCCAGGCTGCCAACGAGTTGGCGCAGGTGGGCGGCGGCCAGATCGTCGTCCGCGAAGGGCGCGTCCTGGCCCGCGTCGAGCTGCCCATCGCCGGCCTGATGTCGGACGAGCCGGCCGACGTGGTTGCGGACAAGGCGGAACAATTGCTGGAAGCGATTCGATCTTGCGGCTGCCAACTGAACAACGCCAACATGCAGCTCAGTCTGCTGGGCCTGGTGGTGATTCCTCAGCTGCGCATTTCGGATCGAGGCCTGGTGGATGTCGAGCGCTTCCAGGTCATTCCGTTGGTTGACCAACCGGAAACGGGAGAGCGCCCGTGACGACCTCCACTCCTCCCTCCAGACATCGCAAGTCCCTGGGCGGGAGCCCGCTCTACCAGCAGGCGGCCCAGCGATTGGCGCAGATTCTGTCGGACACGCCACCCAACTCTTTTCTCCCGTCCGAACCTGAGCTGGCGCGTCAGCTGGGGATCTC
>DASSGB010000269.1:0-3081 GCA_035693825.1 Anaerolineales bacterium | reverse complement strand
GGGGGATCATCGAGGGCCTGCTTGGCCGACGTCGGAACTAGTCCAACCCCGCGCCGCCCCTGGCGTCTGCGTTCCAGCGAGCGGCGGTGGCTGCTCATCGCCGGCGATTTCCTGGCCGCGGCCGCGGCCGCGGTCGTGGCGCTGTATCTGTGGTCGCGGCTCGACTACCTGGGGAATGAAAGCCTGGCGACGTTCATTCGCCTGCGCGCACCCTGGTTCCCGTTCGTGCCGCTCATCTGGCCCCTGCTGATGGTCGATCTGTACGACCTGAGGCTGGCATCCTCCTGGCGCCACACCCTGCGCGGGCTGGCACTGGCGGCCGGCGCGGGCGTGGTCATCTACCTCATTGTGTACTTCACCGCCGGGCAGGGTTCGCTGCCACGGCGAGGCGTTCTGTACTTCCTGGCCTCGGCCGTGGTCCTGACGTTCTTGTGGCGCCTCCTGTACGTGCGTGTGTTCACCGCGCCGGCGCTCATGCGGCGCGTGCTTCTTGTCGGCGCGGGAGAAAGCGGGCAGGAGTTGCTGACTCTGACGCGCCAACTGCAGCCGGGGCCTTTCCACATCGTCGGCCTGGTGGACGACGATCCGGCGAAGCAGGGCAAAGAGTTCCAGGGCGTGCGGGTACTGGGCGACAACCGCAGGCTGCTCGAGATCGCCAATGCCCAGGCGGTGACCGACATCATCGTCGCCATTCAGGGCGCGATGAACGGAGCGATGTTCCAGGCGCTGCTGGACGCTCAGCAGGCCGGCATCGAAATCACCCGCATGCCGGTGGCCTACGAAGAACTCATGCAGCGCGTGCCGATCCAACATCTCGAGTCCGACTGGATCCTGCGCTCCTTTGTGGACGAAGTGCGCGTGAGCGGGGTCTATCAGCTCACCAAGCGTCTCATGGACCTGGCCGGGGGTTTCGTCGGGGTCGTGGCCTTCCTGCTGACGATGCCCGCCGTGGCCCTGGCGATCATGATCGAGAGCGGAAGCCCGGTCTTCTACCGTCAGACGCGCCTGGGCCAGGGCGGCCGCCCGTACACCATCCTCAAGTACCGAACGATGCGGGCCGACGCCGAAGCCGACGGCAAGCCCCAGTGGGCGATGGACCGCGATCCGCGCATGACGCGCGTCGGGCGACTGCTCAGGCGCATCTACATGGACGAGGTGCCTCAGTTCTGGAACGTCGTCCTGGGCGACATGAGCATCGTCGGTCCGCGGCCGGAACGTCCCGAGCTGGTGGCAGAGCTCGAGCGCGGCATTCCCTTCTATCGCGCCCGATTGCTGGTCAAGCCGGGAATCACCGGCTGGGCTCAAATCAACTACGGCAAGGGTGCCTCCATCGAGGGCTCGGCCGAGAAACTGGAGTACGACCTGTATTACATCAAGCATCGCGGCCTGATCCTCGATCTGTGGATCGTGCTGCGCACGATGGGCACCGTCATCGGACTGCGGGGTCGCTAGTTGGACAAGTGCCTGGTCACCGGTGGAGCCGGTTTCATCGGCTCGCACGTGGTCCATGCGCTGGAAGCCGGCGGCGCCTCCGTTCGTGTCCTCGACAACCTGTCGACAGGCTCTCGCGCCAATCTCGAAGGCTCCTCGGCCGAACTGGTCATCGGTGACATCACCGACGGGGCGATCGTGGCCGGAGCCGTGGATGGAGTCGATGTCGTTTTCCATCTGGCGGCGATGATCTCGGTCCCGGCCTCGATGCAAGATCCACGGAGCTGTTACCAGACCAACGTCATCGGCAGCCTCAACCTGCTCGAGGCGGCGCGCAAGGCGGGCGTGCGACGAGTCGTCCTTTCGTCGTCGTGCGCCGTGTACGGGGACAGCCCGGGACCTTCGGCCGAGACCGATCCTCCCGACCCGCGCTCACCGTACGCCGCCTCAAAGGTCGCCATGGAGGACCTGGGCCGCCTCTACACATCGGCCTTCGGCCTTTCCTCCGTCTCCCTCAGGTACTTCAACGTCTACGGGCCGCGGCAGAGTCCTTCGTCTGCGTATGCGGCCGTCATCCCGGCCTTCATCCAGGCCCTGTTGAAGGGCCGGCCGCCGCTCGTGCATGGCGATGGAAGTCAGTCGCGCGATTTCGTGTACGTGGAAGACGTCGCCCAGGCCAATCTTCTGGCGGCATGCCTGCAGGCAGGAGGGCCCCCGGTGGTCAATATCGGGACCGGCCGGAGCCAGACCATCCTCGAGCTGGCCAACTTACTGCACCGACTTCTGCCCGGAGAGGCGCCTGTGTTCGGCCCGGCCAGAGCCGGGGACTTGCACGCTTCTTGCAGCGACACAAGGCTGGCGCAGGAGGCGTTGGGATTCCGCCCGACGACCGCCATGGAGCGTGGACTGCAGCGCACGGTAGAATGGATGCGGGGCGGAACCGCCCGAATGCCGACCATGCCTGCACGGGATGAGGCATCGGGCTAGCCACCCCTCACGCATGAAACCTCCCTTTCAACTGCGCAACCGCTTTCTGCTGCTGGCGGATCTGGTCCTGATCGTCACCTCGGTCCTGGCCAGCTTTGCGCTGCGCCTGGACATTGGACCGGCGTTCATCGACTATTTGCCGCGGGCCTGGTTCATGGTCGGCGTTGCATTGGTCGTCAAGCCGACGGTCTACTACTTGTTTGGCCTGTACCGGCGTTACTGGGTCTACGCCAGCGTGCGAGAGCTGTCTTTGATCTTCGTGGCCACGACCACCGCATCCGTGGTGGTCGCGCTGTTCGTGCTGTTGCTGTTTCCTATCTCGGGGTTGCCAGGCAGCTTCCCGCGCCTGATCCTGCCCATCGACTGGCTCCTGTCGCTTTTCAGCGTCGGCGGTCTGCGAATGTCCGTCCGCCTGGTGTGGGAGATGAGCCAGAGGGGACAGAAAGGTGAGCGGCAGTCGGGCGCGCGGCGCGTGGTCGTCGTCGGCGCGGGCGACGCCGGCAGCATGGTGGTGCGCGAGATTCTGCGCAACCCTCAGCTGAACCTCCGCCCGGTGGCCTTCGTCGATGACGACCCGGAGAAGGTCAAGAAAGACATCCACGGCGTGCGGGTGGCGGGCACGCTGCAGCAGCTGGCGGCGGTCGTCGAGCGAGCCCGGGCTCA
>DASSGB010000268.1:0-7933 GCA_035693825.1 Anaerolineales bacterium | reverse complement strand
TCTCCTCCTGATCGAGCCGGCGCGGGGGCACGGCTTTCTCGTCCTTCTGCATTTGTTGTGGACCGCGGCGGGGACCGTGCTGCTGACGCGGCGGTTGGGAGTTGGGGCGTTGGGCCAGGTCGTTGCGGCCCAGGCCTGGTCGCTTTCAACTTACCTCGTAAGTCGAAGCGGATTCTTCAGCCTGAACGCGGCCGCGGCGTGGCTTCCGTGGATCCTCCTCTACAGCCACAGGCTGGGCTCCGAGATTTCTGAAGGATGGAGACCCGGCAAGCGTCTATGGATCCTGTTGCCTTTAAGCGCCACGATCGCGTTCCAGCTGTTAGCCGGTCACGCCCAGACGTCGTGGTACAGCCTGACGCTGGCGATTGTGATGACTGTGATCCCGCTGGGAGCCGAAGCCCGAGATTTCCTTCGCGCGGCAGGCGCGTGGTTGATGGCCGTAGCCATGTCGTTGATCCTGGCGGCTGGGCAGATCCTGCCCACGCTGGAGTACATGCTGGAGTCCACACGCGCCGGCGGCCTCGATGCGGCGTCGGCGCTGACGTATTCCTTCTGGCCGTGGCGCGCTCTCGGGCTGCTTTTGCCCGGGCTGTTCGGCAGCCCGGCGACGGGCGATTTCTGGGGATATGGCAACTATTGGGAAGACGCGATGTATGTGGGCGTCCTTCCCCTGTTGATGGCGTTGATGGCCGTCACTCGTCTTGGACGGTTAGGGCGGCATCGGCGGCCGGCGATCTTCCTGGCGAGTGCAGCGGCGCTGGCCTTCCTCTTGTCCCTCGGGTCGAACACACCGCTGTATATGTGGCTCTATCGCGCGATTCCGTTGTTCCAGATGTTCAACGCGCCCACCCGCTGGAACATCCTCACGACGATGTGCCTGGCGATCCTGGCTGGGATTGGCGCGGAGGCCTGGGCGCCGCCGACGCCGCGCGGCCGCTACTGGAAGAGGCTGTCCGTCGCGGGCGCACTCGCCCTGGCGGCGGTCGCCTTTGTCATCGGCTCCCGGGTGGACCTGCCCGGCCTGCAGCCGTCGATGGCGCGCGCCTTCGCGCTTCTCGGTATCCTGTTCGCGGCGACGGCCGTCCTTCAGCTTCGGTGGCCGGGTCAAGCCGACCGCACCTGGATCACGATCGTGGCGATCGTGATCGGCGCGGATTTGCTGATAGCGAACGCAGGACTGCTGCCATCCACGTCAATCGACCTCTACACCACATCGACGAGCCTCAAGTCCGAGGTCGACGACGGACACCGGCTGTATCTGCCGGCCGCACTCGATTACGACATCAAATTCGATCGCACGCATCGCTTCGACACTTTCGATCCCGGGATCGACTGGCTGGATGTGCGCCAGGCAGGGCTTCCGAACACGCCGATGATCGAGGGGCTGCCTTCGGCCAACAACTTCGATCCGCTCTTGGGCGAGGCCTACGTCGATTGGATCGATCGCCTCGAGGCCTCCGGTCTCGATCCGCGTCTGCTGACCCTGGCCGACATTGGCTGGCTGGGACAGCCGACGGGGGACACCCCTGCGTGGGTCAAATACCGCGCCGTCTCCGGTGCGGAGCGCGTTCGTATCGTGCCGGAGGCAAAGTGGACGGCCAGCCGAGAGGAGTCGCTCGAGCTCGCAGCGGGCGGATCGATCGATTTCGAGTCGATCGTGGTCCTGGAGGGCGAGCCTGATCCGGCCCGCTCCGGATCTTACGGAAGCGGATCGGCCGAGGTCATCCCACAGGGAGATCCAAACCTGGTGCGGGTGAGGGCAAGCGCGCCGGATGGCGGCTGGCTGCTTCTCTCGGACTCGTGGTATCCAGGTTGGATCGCGACCGTCGACGGGCAGGACACGACCATCCACCGCGCCGACGGCCTCTTTCGCGCAGTGTGGACTCCTCCCGGCGAGCACGAAATCTTATTCGCGTATCGACCTCCGATCTTCGGCCTGGCAATTCTTCTGAGCGGCGTCGCCTGGGCGCTGGTTCTTGCTCTCGGTCTTCGATGGCAGCTCGACTGAGAGTGGGCTGGCCCGTCCTCCTGGCGCTGGCCGCCGCGGGCCTGTTCGCGGGGATTCGCCTGGTGCGCGCCGGCGGCGACGTCGAAGCCCTCGCAGAAATCGGGACCAGGTTCTCCGAAGGGGACCCCACCGGCACGGAGGGCTACGACGGCCAGTTCTCCCTCTACATGGCCAGGGATCTCAATCCTTCTAGGGTCGCCCTCCATCTCGATCGTCCTGCATATCGTTACCAACGCATCCTGCTGCCGCTGCTCGCGCGCGTGGTTGTGTTCGGAAATCGGGACCTCGTCGGCTGGGGACTCCTCGCCATCGGCCTGATCGCCCACGGCCTGGGCACGCTGGCTGTCGTCTCCCTGCTGCGGCATCACGATCGGTCGATCGGGTTCGCCGCAACCTACGGCCTGTGGGTGGGTCTGGTGGTCGGTGTCGCGACCTTCCTCCACGAGCCTCTGGCCTACGCTCTCGTGGCCGGCGGCTGGGCTTTCCGCATCGAAGGAAGACGTGCGCTGGGCGCGGTCCTCATCGGGCTGGCGTTGTTCGCCAAGGAAACGACGTTAGCCTTCTGGCTGGCCGCGCTTCTTGCGGATCTCTTAGCCGGCAAGTCCAATCGCGGCTCGGCGCGGATGCTGGCAGCCGGCGGCGCCTTCTTCGCCGTCTGGCAGCTATGGCTTTGGCGAACCTTCGGTGAACCGGGGCTGGGAAGCGGCGGCGCCCAGGGAACGCCGTTCGAATGGATGCCTTTTGCGGGGCTGGCGCGGGTGGGCCAGGTGGACATGAAGGTGCTGGCCCTGTACCTGGTCATCTTCGGGCCGACGATTGTGCTGCCGGCGGTGTGGGCGCTTGTCGCCAGCGTTCGGGCGCTGGTCGAGGATGCCCGAGATCCGAATGCCTGGGGCCTCGGGGTCAATGGGGCTCTGATCGCCTTTCTGCCGTTCTCCACCTTCCGCGAGCCGCTGGGCCTCTTGAGGTTCGCCAGCGGCCTGGTGCTGGCCACGCTCGTCTTCGCCGCGGCGCGAAACCAGAGGCGAGTGTTGGCGTACTCGCTTTTCTGGTGTGCCCTGCTCGTGGTGCTCGTCCGTGGTTAGTGGCAGAAGGCTGCCTGTGAAGAGGGCGCAGGCTGAAGCCTGCGGCTACGATTTCGCGAGCGGAGAATTGCAGCTCCAGCGAGGGCGGACCAACCGACCGAGCGCGGAGCGAGCGCCGACCCCGAGGGAGGCGCGAGGCGAGGCGCCAGCAAACCCGTGATGGGTGTTACGATTAGCGGTTCGGCGCCGGGACTGCGGCGCCCGAGGTTTCTCGATGCCCGATGTAGCCAGCGTCGCTGAACGCATCATTCGAAACGTCGAGACCGTCATCGTGGGCAAGCTCGAACCCGTGCGTCTGACGGTGATCGGCTTGCTGTGCCAGGGCCACGTGCTCATCGAGGATGTGCCCGGGACGGGAAAGACGGTGCTGGCCAAGAGCCTGGCCCGGTCCATCGGGGGTGCGTTCAACCGGATCCAGTTCACGCCGGACATGCTGCCGAGCGATGTGACCGGCGTGTCGATCTTCAACCAGAAGACGCGCGAGTTCGAGTTCCGCCCGGGACCGATCATGACGCAGATCGTGCTGATCGATGAAATCAACCGGGCCACGCCCAAGACTCAGGCGGCGTTGCTGGAGGCGATGGAGGAGCGGCAGATCACGGTGGACGGCGCCACGTACGATCTGCCGAGGCCGTTCCTGGTGCTGGCCACCCAGAATCCGATCGAATACGAGGGCACCTTCCCTCTTCCGGAGGCGCAGCTCGATCGGTTCCTGATGCGAATCAGCCTCGGGTATCCGACGATGCAGGACGAAATTCGCATGATCGACGAGCAGCAGCTGACGCATCCTCTCGAGGCGCTGCAGCCGGTCGCCGCGATCGAGGACATTCTCGGCGTGCAGCAGGAAGTGCGCCGAGTGAACGTCGCCGCAGAGCTGCGCCGGTACATCCTGGACCTCATCACGGCGACACGCCGACACCCTGAAATCTACCTGGGAGCGAGCCCGCGCGGCAGCCTGGCGCTGTTTCGAACCGCGCAGGCGCGGGCCGCCGTGCTCGGCCGCGATTACGTGCTGCCGGATGACATCAAGGCCATGGCCGTTCCCGCGCTGGCGCACCGCATCATCGTCGGCTCGGCGGCGCGCATCCGCGACGTCGATGCGCGTTCGTTGATCCAGGACATCCTCAACAGCGTCCCCGTTCCCGGAAGCGAGGCCGGCCGGTGACGACCCGCGCCGGGGTGGCTCTGCTGGTGGCGGCCGGCTCGCTGGCGGCCGGTCTGGCCACAGGCGGTGACCTGTTCTTCAACATGGCTTACCTGTGGCTGGGCGCGTTGATCGTGGCGTGGGTCTGGTCGCGGATCTCGCTGCGCGGCCTGCGCCTGCATCGGCGGCCGCGGGGCTTGGTCAGCCAGGTGGGTCTCGTCCTTGAAGAGACTCTCGTGCTCGAAAACCGCAGCCCTTTCCCCAAGTTGTGGGTCGAGGTGCGCGATCAGTCGGACCTGCCCGGGCGCTGGGCCTCGGCGCGAACGCTGGGCTTCGGGGTTGGTCGTTGGGCGCGTGGCGCCGAAGAGGAGTTCCAGGGGCACCGGGCTTCGGGGGTGGCGGTGGGTCTGGGGCCGCGCCAGGAATGGATCTGGTCGGCGCGCACGATCTGCACTCGCAGGGGCCGCTACCATCTGGGCCCGGCCGAGATGCACTCGGCGGATCCCTTCGGCTTCTTTCCGGTCCATGCCTGGGCCAGCGGCTCGCAGGCGGTGGTCGTGCTTCCGATGACGGTGCCGCTGCCGTCGTTTCCGCTGCCGAGCGGTCGCATCACCGGCGGAGAATCGCTCCGCCGCAGAACGTACCAGGTGACGCCGAACGCGGCCGGGGTGCGCGATCACGCCCCGGGCGACGGCTTGAATCGCATCCACTGGCCGTCGACGGCGAAGCGCGAGCGATTGATCGTCAAAGAATTCGAACTCGATCCGATGGCCGACGCCTGGCTCATCCTGGATGGAAACGCCCGCGCCCACTACCAGAGGGTGGGGGAGGTTTCCTCCTGGCCGGATGCGGCGCAGCTGCCCGCCTCGACCGAAGAGTATATGGTGGCGGCGGCGGCTTCCATCGCCCGATACATCCTTCGCCGCAACCGATCGCTGGGGCTGGTGGCCTACGGTCGGTCGCGCCACGTGATTCAGGCCGACCGCGGCGAGGCGCAGCTGACGCGCGTGATGGAATCGCTGGCCGTCTTCCAGGCCGAAGGCTCGGCCGATCTGACCGACGTTTTGAAGATCGAGGCGCCGTGGATCGCCCGCGGCTCGACGCTCGTGCTGTTAACCCCCGGCACGCGGCCGGATCTGCTGACCCAGGCGGGAGAACTGCGCCGGCGCGGATTGCTGGTGGTGTTGGTGCTGGTCGAACCCAAGACCTTCGGCGGACCGCTCAGCGGCGAGGGTCTGGCGCGCGCCTCCGAACGCGCAGGCTTTCCGGTATGCGTCCTTCGCTGCAACGAACCTCTGGCGCCGGCTTTGAGCCAGGCGGGCCCGCCCACGCGCTACCCCGTCGCGGCGTGAAGAAGTGGTCAGTGGTCGGTGGTCAGTGGTCGGTGGTCAGTGGTCAGTCCTTGTGCGTACTATCGCCCGCGCAGTCCGATCCATCGAAGCAAGGAGATGGCCCCGTCGCCGGTCTGGCTCCTTCTCAATAACACCAAACGGTAACTGACCACTCACCACTCACCACTGACCACTATCCTATGCGAAATCGCCTCCTCTTCCTCGCTGTTTTCGTCGCCGGCCTGGTGACGCTGGGCGTCGAGCTCTCCGCCTCGCGCCTCCTGGGCAACGTTTTCGGGACCAGCAATCTGGTGTGGGCCAACATCATCGGGCTGATCCTGGTGTACCTGACCGCGGGCTACTTCATCGGCGGCCGATGGGCCGACCGGTCGCCCCACGCCTCGACGTTCTACAGCCTGCTGACATGGGCCGCCTTCACGGCGGGCCTGGTGCCGCTGGCGGCCCGGCCCGTGCTGCGCATGGCGGCTCAGGCGGTCGAGCAGCTCGACGCGGCGGTCATGCTCGGTTCGTTCGGCTCGGTGCTGATCCTCTTCAGCCTGCCGGTGACGCTGCTCGGATGCGTCTCGCCCTTTGCCATCCGCATCGCATTGCGCGACACAACCGAGGCCGGGCGGACATCGGGCCGGATCTACGCCGTTTCGACTCTCGGCTCCATCATCGGGACCTTTCTGCCCGTGCTGTGGTTGATTCCGGCCATCGGCACGGCGCGCACGTTCCTGGCCCTGAGCCTGGCGCTGATGGCGGTCGGGCTGATCGGTCTGTGGACCGTCGACCGGCCGCGCTGGCTTCGCCTGATATGGATGCCCTTCGTGCTCATCGGCCTGTCGTGGCTGGCGCTGCGCGGTGGGATCAAGGACACGCAAGGGCAGATCTTCGAAACCGAGTCGGCCTACAACTACATCCAGGTCGTCGAGCGCGACGGCGTGCGATCTTTGTTGCTCAACGAGGGGCAGGGGATTCACTCGGTGTACACGCCCGGGCAAATGGCGACGTACGGGACGTGGGACTATTTCCTGGCGGCCGCTTATTGGAATCCGCCGCCGATGCCGGAGGCTCCGGTCCGGCGGTTGGGGATCGTCGGCCTGGCGGCCGGGACGATCGCCAAGCAATACACCGCCGTGTTCGGGCCGATCCCCATCGACGGCTGGGAGATCGACCCCGCTATCATCGACGTCGGGCGCACCTACTTCGACATGCGCGAGCCGAATCTCAACGCCATCGTGGCCGACGGCCGGTGGGGCCTGGCCCACAGCCGTGAGACCTACGACGTCGTCGGCGTCGACGCCTACCGCCTTCCGTATATCCCCTGGCAGCTCACGACCAAGGAGTTCTTCGCGGAAGTCCGGGCGCACCTTTCAGGGCGCGGCGTGTTGGTGATCAACGTCGGACGCACGCCGGACGACCGCCGGATCGTCGAGGCGATGGTCGGCACTCTGCGGGCCGTCTTCCCCAGCGTTCACGTGGTGGACGTCCCGGCGACGCTGAACACGATCCTGTACGCGACGGTGGCCGCCACGTCGGAGAGCGACTTGCTGGCGAACTACCAGCGGATGTCGACCGGAGGCGCAGACCCGCTGTTGGTGGATGTCGTCGGGCGGACGCTGGTCAACCTCCAGCCGACTCCGGAGACCGACGTGGTCTTCACCGACGACTGGGCCCCGATCGAACAGTTGACGAACTCCGTGGCGTTGCGGTTCCTGTTCCAGGGAGACTTGGGAATACTTCGGTGAAAGCTGGATGAACCCGAAACCAGGTTTGCGGAGCAAACCTGGTTTCGCATTTTCGTGAGGTGCTGTGCGATGAATCCCTCGACCCCGTTCCTGATGCGCATCGCCACGATCCTGCTGGCCGTGGCGGTGCCCGTCGTGCTTGTGCTGACGAGCGTTCGCCTCGTCTTCACTCCGGCGCTAGTGGACCTTGCCTATCGGACGCCCGGGTTCCCCGAGGATCCATATGGATTCACGACGGAAGATCGCGTGCGTCACGCCAAGATCGACCTGGAGTACCTGTACAACGACGCCGGCCCCGAGTTCCTGGGCGATCTTCGCTTCGAAGACGGCACACCCGTCTACAACGAGCGCGAGATCCGGCACATGGTGGATGTCAAGCGCGTGTTTCAGACGGCGCTGCGCGTGTGGGGGGCGGCGCTGACGGCCATAGTTGTGCTGGCGTTGATCGTATGGAAGGGGGGTGGGGCTGCGCTGCTGAAGCAGGGCCTGCACTGGGGCTCCAAGGCCACCCTGATCGCCATCGGAGCGGTCACCGTCGCGCTGGTCGTCGGCTTCGGTGTCTTCTTCGTCGCTTTCCATCGCGTCTTCTTTGTGGGCGACAGCTGGCTGTTCCT
>DASSGB010000267.1:0-28598 GCA_035693825.1 Anaerolineales bacterium | reverse complement strand
GACCTCAGCTGCCCCGTCGGATCGCCACCATCTGGATATTGGTCATGTCTTCTATGGCGTAGCGCACGCCTTCCCTGCCGATCCCGCTCTGCCGATTTCCGCCGTATGGCATGTGATCGGCGCGGAACACCGGCGTGTCATTGACGATCACCCCGCCGAAATTCAGCCGGCGGATAGCCTGGAAGACGCGGTCGACATCGCGCGTGAAGACGGCCGCCTGTAGGCCGAACTCGGTATCGTCGGCCTGGCGAAGGGCGTCCTCGAAATCGTCGCAGGCGATGACCGAGGCTACGGGCGCGAACGTCTCCTGCGCAATGACCTTCATGTCCGGCTGAACGCCGGTCAACACGGTCGGCCAGTAGACCGCTCGGTCGCGGCGCGCTCCCGTCAGCACCTGGGCGCCGCCCGCCCGCGCTTCCTCGACCCAGCCCTCGATCCTCTCCGCCTCGTGCACGTCGATCATGGGCCCGACGTCGACGCGCTCATCGAGCGGATCGCCCACGACCATCGCCTCGCTGGCTTTGACGAAGGCCTCGGTGAACCGCTCATAGACCGGACGCTGGCTATAAATCCTCTGAACCGAAAGGCAGACCTGGCCGGAGTTGTAGTAGGCGCCTACGGCACAGCGCTTGGAGGCGTAGGCCAGGTCGGCATCGGGCGCGACGATCACCGGCGAGGTGTTGCCGAGCTCCAATGTGATCTTCTTGATCCCCGCCAGCTGTGTGATGCGCCGACCGACCTGCGGGCTGCCGGTGAACGTCACTTTCGCCACGCGAGGATCAGAGACCAGCCACTCACCGACCGTGCCGCCGGAGCCGACCACCAAGTTCAGGGCGCCGGCGGGGAGCCCGGCCTCGACCAGGATCTCACACAGCAGGACGGCGGTGAGCGGCGTCGAGCTGGCCGGCTTGAGAACGACGGTGTTGCCGGCCGCCAGCGCCGGAGCGACCTTGTGGGCGACGAGGTTGAGGGGAAAGTTGAACGGTGAGATGGCGGAGATCACACCAACGGGACGGCGCACGAAGAAGCCGAAGTAACCCTCCCCGGCCGGCACACCATCCAGCGGCACGGTCTCCCCGTGAATCCGGCGTGCCTCCTCGGCCGCGATCTGAAATGTCGTGGCGCCGCGGTCGACCTCGATGCGGGCGTACTTCAACGCCTTGCCGGCCTCGGCGGCGATCATCCGGGCCAGCTCCTCGCCGCGCTGGCGAATGCCGGCCGAAGCCCGCGCCAGGATTTCGCTCCGCCGATGCGCCGGGAGATCCGCCATCACCCGCGCCGCGCGCTCGGCGGCTGCCAGGGCCGCATCGACGTCTTCCCGGCGCGCCGAGGGTACCGCCCCCACAACGGCGCCGGTGTACTTATTCGTCACTTCGACCAGCGGTCCCCCGTCGACCCATTGACCGTCAATGAAGAGCTTGTTCTGCATGAAGTCCTCCAGATGGCCCTCACCCCCTCCCCTCTCCCGCGTAGCGGGAGAGGGGTGCATGACTTGGCCGTATCGTTCCCCTCCCACTCCGCGAGAGAAGTGTGGGGGGCCAAGGCGCGTCTCCCCACGCCTCTCCCGCGTCGCGGGAGAGGGGTGCATGACTTAGCCGTATCGTCCCCCTCCCGCTCCGTGAGAGAAGTGTGGGGGCTAGGGCGCGTCTCCTCTCTCCCTTCCCGCTTCGCGCGAGAGGCGTGCAGGTCCTGGGCGCTTCCCGCCCCTCTCCCACTCCGCGGGGGGAGGGGTGCAGGTCTTGGGCGCTTCCAGCCCCTCCCCCGCGGAGCGGGGGAGGGGTTGGGGTGAGGGCCGATCACCTCTCCGTCGTATCCCGCGTCAGCCGATTGGCGAGCAGGACCGGGAGGGTCGTGACGGCGATGACGAAGATGGCGACGATGTTCGTCACCGGACGCTGGCGAGGTTTCGTCAGCTGGCTGAACATCCAGATCGGCAGGGTTTCCTGCTGGCCGGCGGTGAAGGTCGTGACGATGATCTCGTCGAAGGACAGGGCGAACGCCAGCACGGCGCCAGCCAAGAGGGCCGTCCCCAACTCCGGCAGGATGATGTAGCGGAACGTCTGGAACGAAGTGGCGCCCAGATCCATGGAGGCCTCGATCTGGGATCGACCCATCCGGCGAAACCGCGCCAGGACGTTGTTGTAGACCACCACCATGCAGAAGGTGGCGTGGCCGATGATGATCGTCCAGAACCCGAACGGTAGGTCGAGCAGACCGATGGCCGAACGCAGGGCGATCCCGCTGACGATGCCGGGCAACGCCAACGGCAGGACCAGCAGGAAGGAGATCGTCTCGCGGCCGAAGAACTTCGATCGGTAGACCGCCCCGGCGGCCAACGACCCCAGCACCAGCGCCACCAGCGTCGCCAGGCTGGCCACCTCGAGCGATAGCCGAAGCGCCTCCCACACGTCGGATCGAGACCACGCCACGCTGAACCACTTCAGGGTGAGGCCAGGCAGCGGAAACCGGAAGGTGGCGTCATCGGTCGTGAAGGCGTACAGCAGAATGACCAGCACCGGTAAATGCAGGAACAGCAGCACCACAATGGTGCCGGCCAGGAGGCCCAACGGAGCGCGCCGGCGTGGTCTAGAGGGCATCGAACGCACCCAGTCGCCTGGC
This sequence comes from Anaerolineales bacterium, assembly GCA_035693825.1. Taxonomy (GTDB): domain Bacteria; phylum Chloroflexota; class Anaerolineae; order Anaerolineales; family E44-bin32; genus MGOM01. Next base: position 25,979 of record DASSGB010000267.1, on the reverse strand, counting down.
CCCGATCAGATACAGGGCCATGATCAACATCGGCACGACCGTGAAGGCCGCCGCCAGGGGAATATTCCACGACGTGCCTTGAAGGGAAAGAACCGCCTGGCCGACGAAGTAGGCCGAGTTGCCCAGTGAGTAGGGGACGACAAAGTCCCCCAGCGTGAGGGAAAAGGAGAAGATCGAGCCGGCCACGACCCCCGGGAAGGCCAACGGGAACGTCACGTGGCGGAACGTCTCGCCCGGCCGTCCTCCAAGGTCCGCCGACGCTTCCAGCAGCGAGCGAGGCACGCGCTCGAGCGACGCCTGGATCGGAAGGATGACGTACGGCAGCCAGACGTAGACAAACACGAGGAACATGCCGAGGAAGGACACCGACAACGACGGCCCCCCGATGACGGGAAGGTGCAGGACCGCTTGCAGGACGCCCTCCAGACCCACCTGCGCCAGGATCCAGTGCAGGATCCCTTCCTTCGCCAGGATCAGACGCCAGGCGTACACCCGCACCAGATAGGACGACCACAACGGCAGCAAGACCCCCAGGTACAGTGCCGACTTGACCCGCGGCGAAGCGTAGCGCGCCATGAAGTAGGCCAGCGGATAGGCCAGGACGGCGCACGCGACGGTCACGGCCGCGGCCATGGTGGTGGTGCGCAGGAAAATCTCCATGTTGGCCGGAGTCAGCAGGTCGCGATAGGTTTCGAGACTCAGCCTGCGGATCACCTGGCCGGTGAAGGAATCGAGGTGAAAGAAAGATTGCAGGACCAGCATGAACAGCGAACCGAGGTACACGACGAGCAGCCACCCGAGCGGCGGGCCGAGCAGCGCCGCCAGCAGCAGCCCCGGCCTGCGGTACAGGTAGGTCGACAGCCGATGCAGGATCCCGGGGCGCGGGTCAGCCGCCGCCGTCACGGAGTCTCCCCGCGCGCTGCCAGCCGCTGGTTGTGCGCCTTTCGCCAGACGAGACGCACCGGCTGGCCGCGGGCGGCCAGCACATCCATCGACGTGGACTCCAGATTCTGCTGGACCACGGTCAGGTCGACGCCCCCGTCCAGCTCCACCAGATAGCGGGTGTGAACCCCCAGGTAGACGACGTCGCGCACCTTGCCGTCGATGCCGACCTCGTCGTCGCCGACAGCAGACCCCGCAGGACGGAGCTGGATCTTCTCGGGGCGGATGGAGAACGGATCGGGCGATCCGGTCAGCCGCTGCGCGATGTCATCCTTGAGGAGATTGGAAATGCCCACAAAGCCGGCCACGAACGGCGTCGCAGGGTGCTCGTACAACTCGGCCGGTGTGCCTATCTGCTCAATGCGGCCGCGGTGGAAGACGGCCACACGGTCCGACATGGTCAGCGCTTCCTCCTGGTCGTGGGTCACGTAGACGAACGTGATGCCGACCTTTTGCTGGAGGGCCTTGAGCTCGATCTGCATCTCCTGGCGCAGCTTAAGGTCGAGGGCGCCGAGAGGTTCATCGAGCAGTAACACGCGCGGGCGATTGATGAGCGCCCGGGCCAGGGCTACCCGCTGGCGTTGGCCGCCGGACAGCTCCGCCGGTCGCCGGCCGCCGAGACCCGGCAGACGGACGAGCCGGAGCGCTGCTTCCACCTCTCTCGTCCGCTCGGCCCTGCGAACCTTCCGGATCATCGGGCCGTAGCCGATGTTGTCGGCCACCGACATATGCGGAAACAGGGCGTAGTCCTGAAAGACGGTGTTGACGTCCCGCTCGTAGGGCGGGGTGGAAGACACGTCGACGCCGAACAACTCGATCGTTCCGGCATCGGGCTGTTCGAAGCCGGCGATCAGGCGCAGGCAGGTCGTCTTGCCGGAGCCCGAAGGCCCCAGCATAGTGAAGAACTCGCCGTCGGGGATCTCGAGGTCTACCGCCTCCACGGCGTGAACCTCGCCGAAGTGGCGGCTGACCCCGCGGAAGCGGATGGCGGGAACGGTCATTGGGTCCGGGGCCCAGGAGGCTCGCGGGCCGCCGCAGCCTGGGCGCGGGACCTTGATCCCGCGCCCAGGGCCGCGATCGCGGCGCGCTAGCGGCCGCCCATGACGGCGATGAAGTTCGTCACCCACTCGTGATAGGGGACGCACTCCATCCGGCCGTCACCGCAGTTGGCGCTCGGCGTCTTCCAGAACGCGATCCGGTCGAAGTTGCCCAGCCCGTTGGTCTCACACCCGGCATCCGTGAGGAGCTCGTTCCCCTGGCAGGCCGAGAGGACGACCGGCACCGAGCCGAACCACGCCGCCAGGTCTCCCTGGAGCTTGGGGTTGAGCGAATGCTCGAGCCACTGGTAGGCGCAGTTCGGGTGCGGCGCGTCGATGTGCATGAGGGTGGTGTCCGCCCAGCCGGTGGCGCCCTCTTCCGGCACCACGCTGGCGATGGGGTGCCCTTCCGCCGCCAGCAGGTTGACCTGGAAAGGCCATGACGAAGCCGCCACAACGCCTTCATTGACGAAGTCGTCCATCTGGATGAAGGCGTCGTGCCAGTAGCGGTTGAGAAGCTCTCGCTGCTGCCGCAGCAGGTCGAGGGCGGCGTTGAACTGATCCCGCGTGAGTTCGTACGGGTCGGTGATGCCCAGCTCGGGACGGTGGGCCTTGAGATACAAGGCCGCGTCGGCCAGGTAGATCGGCCCATCGTAGGCCTCGATGCGGCCCCGGTTGCTTTCCCCGTCGGGCAGGGTCATCTCTTCGAAGACCACGTTCCAGCTGGTCGGCGCCTGGCCGCCGAAGGCATCGGTGTTGTACATCAGCACGTTCGAGCCCCACTGGTACGGCACGCCGTAGCGTTTGCCGTCGACGGTGTGCCACGGCGCGTTCTGCAGGCGCTCGTCGACCGTGCTCCAGCTCGGGATCAGGTCGATGTTGATCTCCTGCAGCTTACCGCCGGAAATGAGGCGGTTGCTGGCGTCGCCCGAGGCGGTCACCAGGTCGAAGCCGCCCTCGTTCATCAGGGCGACCATCTCATCCGAGGTGGCGGCCACCTTGACCTCGACCCTACAGCCGGTCTCGGCCTCGAAGGCCGTCACCCAGTCGTAGGCCGGATCCGTCTCGCCGCGCTCGATGTACCCCGCCCAGGCGACGATCGAAACCGCGCCCTCTCCTTCGCCGATCGAAGTGCGCGGTCCGCCCGGCTGAGCCGGCGCGGCCGGGGCACAGGCCGCCAGCAACACCGCCGCCGCCGTGCCCAGCCCGATGGCGGCGCGCGCCCATCCATGCTTGCTCACAGCGTTCCTCCTAGGCGTTGAGTTGGTTCGCGAGTGTGTCGATAGAGTCGACGTTAGGTGGATCGATGCAGGTCACCTCCTCCGGGTGACGCGCCCGTCAGCCGCCGGTGGCGGTCTTGAATTCGGTCCAGACTCGATCGTAGAGAGCCGTGGCCTCCCCCACGTCCACCAGGACGAAGGCCCCCGCCAGGGCGTCGGGCGGAGGATTGGTGGCCGGGAAGTCCATGTAGGCCTGGTAGGCGTCGGGGTCGGTCTGCTGCAGGAGATCGAGCGCGGCCTTGTTGGGATTCGAGTAGGGGAACTCGGCCGTGATGAGCAGGCTGACCTCCGGGCGCAGGACGTAGTCCATGAAGGCATGGGCCGCGTCCACATGCTCGGCGCCTTGGATGATCGAGAGGTTGTCGTACCAGAAGATGGTCCCCTCGCTCGGGTAGATGTAGTCGATGGCGGGGTTCTCCGCATGGGCGATCGACCCCTCGCCGTTCCAGATCAGGCCCAGATCGACCTCGCCCGAAAGAAGGGCCGTGCTCGGCGTATCGCTGTCGAACAGGCGGATGTTGGGGACGAGATCCATCAGCTTCACGCTGGCAGCCTGCAGCTCGGCCGGATCGGTCGTGTTGGGATCGTAGCCAAGGGCCATCAGCGCCATGCCGATGATCTGCCGCTCGTCGTCGAGCAGCACCAGGCGCCCGGCGAAATCGGGATTCCACAAGTCGTTGTACGAGGTGACCGGCGTCGTCACCGTCTCGGTGTTGACCGCCAGCGCCACGGAGCCCCACTGGTACGGGATGGAGTACCGGTGACCCGGGTCGTACAGGTCGTACGGCAGGGACGGATCGACGTTGGCGATGTTGGGGATTTTCGACAGATCCAACTCTTCGAGCAGTCCCTCCTGCGCCATCAGGCTGACCCAGTAGTCGGACGGCTGGATCAAGTCGTAGCCGCTGGCGCCGGCCTTGATCTTGGCGTACATCTCTTCGTTCGACGAGTAGGCATCGTAGTTCACGACGATGCCGGTCTCCTCGGTGAAGCCGTCGAGCAGGGCCTGCGGGACGTACTCCGACCAGGCAAAGAGGTTCAGCACCTGGTCCTCTCCGGCCGGAGGCGGCGTGGCCTCTCCGCCGCCGGGCGTAGCCGCTCCGCCGGCGCAACCCGCCAGGAGAGCGGCGATCGCCATCCATCCAATCCAGGTCGCACGATTCCTACGGTTCATGTCTCCTCCTTGTGAAAGCGTCGGGGCCTTCCCATCAGGCCGTCCGCGCCGAACGGGATTGCAGGGCCTGGGAGCCCAGCAACAGGACGAACACCGTCAACACCCAGAGAGTCGACAACGCGTTGATTTCCGGCGTGATGTGGGTTTTCACCATGCCGTAGACCAGGAGGGGCAAGGTCGACGATCCCGGCCCGGCGGTGAAGAAAGTGATGATGAAGTCGTCGAGCGACAGGGTGAAGGCGAGCATGGCGCCGGACAACACGCCCGGCAGGATCAAGGGCAGGGTCACCCGGCGGAACGTCGTCGCCTCGTCGGCGCCCAGATCCATGGCGGCCTCTTCGAGCCTCCGGTCGAAGCCGTGGAGCCGCGCCCGAACGACCAGGGCGACGAACGGGATCGAGAAGGCGATGTGCGAGAGGGTGACGGTCAGCAGACCGAGGGTCAACTTGAAGGTGGAATAGAGCGACAGCAAGCCGATCCCCATCACGACCTCGGGGATGACGATCGGCAGGTAGAGGACGGGCTCGGACAGTCGTTTGAGCCAAAAGGCGTGGCGCTGCAGCGCCAAGGCGGCCAGCGTGCCGATCACGGTCGAGATGAAGGTGGACGTCAGGGCGACGAACAGTGTGTTGCGCGTGGCCAGCGCGACCCGACCGTCGCGCAGGAGCTGCTCATACCAGCGCCAGGTGAAGCCCTCCCAGAAGAGGTTGAGTCGATCCGAATTGAAGGAGAACACGATCAGGACCACAATCGGCAGGTAGAGGTAGACGTAGAAGAGGACGGCGTAGGCTCCCAGACCCCATCGGCGCGAGCTCATACCGCCAGCTCCTCGCCGAAACCGGACACGCGCGTGTAGATGAGGGTCGCCACGAGGGTCAACAGCATCAACACCATGCTGGCCGCCGATCCAAAGGGCCAGTCGCGGGCGGACAGGAATTGCTGCCGCACCAGGTTGCCCACCAACGCCGTTCGGGCGCCGCCCATCAGGTCGGGGACGACGAACATCCCCATGGTCGGGACGAACACCAGGATCGTGCCGGCGATCACTCCGGGCAGGCTGAGCGGCAGCGTCACCCGCCAGAAGGTTCGGGCCGGCCGCGCGTAGAGGTCGGAGGCCGCCTCGAAGAGATGCGCATCGATCTTCTCGAGCGAAGTGAAGAGAGGCAGCACCATGAAAGGGAGGAACTCGTAGACCAGGGCGATCATGACGGCCGTCGGCGTGTACATGACGGTGACCGGCTCGGACAGGAGGCCGATGCCGACCAGGGCCCGGTTCAGCAGCCCATGCGTCCGAAGCAGGATCATCCAGGCGTAGATGCGGATGAGGAAGTTGGTCCAGAACGGGACGAGGAGGAGGAAGAGAAGCAGACTGCGAAGCCGGCCCTGGCTGCGCGCCAGGAAGTAGGCCACCGGATAGCCGACCAGGATGCAGATGCCCGTGGTGACGGCCGCCATCCGGAGGGAGGTCCACAGGACCTCCAGGTAGAGGGGATCGACCAGTCGCACGTAGCTGTCGAGCGACAGCCGGTCCAAGAATTCCGACAGGCTGGATCCCCAGTCGACCGGACCGTACTGCCCGCGCCAGGCGAAGGACAGGATCAGGATAAGCAGGATAGGGAGAATGAGGAAGACCAACATCCAGCCAAAGGCCGGCAGAACGAGCAGCACCCCCTGTGCGGAGCTGCTTTCTCGAATCTGCTGACCCCAGGCGCGAATCGCCCTCACCGCTGTCTCCTCTCGCTACTCTTCCAGCAACCGCCCGGAGGCAGGCGGCCACTGTACCCAGATCGTCTCTCCCACGCCGGGCACGTCCGCTCCGTCCGTGGTTTCATTCTGGACCCGCACCCGGAGCAGGGTCTCACGGCCGATGCGGACGCGGTAGTCGCTGTCCTTGCCCACGTACGTCATGCCTTCGACCCGTCCTTCGAACGCGTTGGGGCCCTCGAGCCGCCGCCGCGAGATCCGGACCTTCTCCGGCCGCACCGCCACGGTCACCCTATCGCCGACGGCTGGCCGTCGAGCGAAAGAACTCCTCACCGGCAGAACATCCATCGCAACCGTCGCCCATTCAGTCTCGACGGCGGCCACCCGCCCCTCGAGGAAGTTCGTCTCGCCGATGAAGTCGGCTACGAACCGGCTGGCCGGCCGTTCGTAGATTTCCGCCGGCGGACCGACCTGGAGCACATGCCCCAGGTTCATCACGGCGATCCGGTCCGACATGGTCAGGGCCTCCTCCTGGTCGTGGGTGACATAGATGAAGGTGATGCCCACGCGTTCCTGGAGGGCCTTGAGCTCCAGCTGCATGGCTTTGCGCAGTTTGAGGTCGAGCGCGCCGAGGGGCTCGTCGAGCAGGAGAACTTTCGGACGGTTGACCAGCGCCCGGGCCAGGGCGACGCGCTGCTGCTGGCCGCCGGAAAGCTGGCGCGGGGTGCGGTCTTCTTTTCCCGGAAGCTGCACCATCTCAAGCGCCTGAAGGACCCGCTCGCGGGTTTCCGAGCGCGGCACCCGCTTCATCTCGAGGCCGAAGGCGGCGTTCTCGTACACCGTCATGTGGGGAAACAGGGCGTAGTTCTGAAAGACGGTGTTGACCGGCCGCTGGAACGCCGGCCGGCGGCCCTGCTCTACTCCTCCGATGCAAACCTCCCCTTCGGTCGGTGTCTCGAACCCGGCGATGAGCCGCAGGGAAGTCGTCTTTCCACACCCACTGGGCCCGAGCATCGAGAAGAACTCACCGTCGCGAACCTGGAGCGTCACGCCATCGAGCGCGAGCGTCTCGCCGAAGCGCTTGGTGACCTCCCGCAGTTCGACGGCATAGCCGGACTCTTCGCTCACCCGGCGTTTCCTTCCCGCCCTCGGTCCGGACCCAGGGCCGGCCCACCCGCCTCGGCGACGCGATCGGCTCGCCCTCCGGACACGCCGGGCACAAGCCGGAGCTCGTCTCCCTCGCCCAGGACGTGGTCCTCCTGCACGAGTTTCCCGTTCACGACGAGAAGCATCGTCCTCGGGCGGATCGGCAGCTCGATCCGGCGGATCGCCTCGGAAACCGTTGTCATCGCGGGGAGGTCAAGCGAAATCCGGTCGATGATGCCCTCCGGGGTCTCTCGGCGCAGGATCGTATGGAGGCGGACGGTGATGCGCATCGGTCTTCGTAGGGGCGAGGCACACCTGCCCTGACGAGCGGTGCCAGGGTGCTTCGCCCCTACCGCTGACGACTCCCTAGGCCGCCCACCCCAGGCCCAGTCTTTCCAACGTGTCGCTGCTCGGGTTTCCGCTGGCGCGATCCCACCCGGCCAGGTCGTAGTAGGCGTCCTTGGCGGCTTCGATCTCTTCCTTCGAGATCGCCACACCCGACGTGGGCCCCTCCCCTTGGAGAGGCGCGAAGAACTTGTCCGGCAGCCGGTCGTCTTTGCGACTCATCCCGAGGCGGGCGTTGACGAGCCGCAGCATGTTGAGTCGTCGTTCGCCCACGGCCACCAGTTCGTCCAGCGAGAAGTCATCCCAGCCGGTAGCGGCTCGCACGAAATCCACCGTCTCTTGAGGGCCATAGAGCGTCCAGGCGGGGCCGAAGACGAATTGGCACAGATCGGCGGAATCGAGGAAGGAATAGAACTGCTGGCTCTTCAGGGCGAACCGGACCTTGTCGGGCCCGAGCGAGAGCGCCGGCAGCGTGTTGTCGAATCCCAGCAACGCCAGCCGGCCCATGTACAGTTCGGAGGCGCCGTCCTCGATCATCGGGTCGTGTTCGGACGATTGATGGTCGGCCCCGAACGGGTTCACGGCGTAGATCAGGCCCAGCGATCGCTTGGCATGCGGCATGTGGGCCGGGGCCTCGGCTCCCTTCACCGTGATGAGCAGTTCTCTCCCCCGCCCCAGCCGCTCGGCGGCCCGCCGCGAGCCCTCGGCCAGGATGTCGCCGACGCCGTCGCGCCGGGCGATGGCTTCGGTCAGCCGCACCATCGCTTCGGCGTCCCCGAACGGCGCGCGGAATCCGACCTCCGATTCGCTGACCAGGCCCCGGTCGAAGCACTCCATCGCCCAGGCGACGGTTGCCCCGGTGCCGATGGTATCCAGGCCGTACTCGTTGCAGATCTTGTTGGCCAGGGCGATGGCGTCCATGTCCTGAACGCCGCAGTAGGAGCCGAAGGTGGCGAGCGTCTCGTACTCCGGACCCCCGTGGCGCTTCTCCACCGGCCGGCCGGCGTATTCGGTCTCCACCACTCGCTTGCAGCGGACGCTGCACGCGTAGCAGGTGTCGTTGTCCTTGAGGATGGTATCGGCCATTCGTTCGCCCGAGATGGCCTCGAACCCGTCGAACTGCCCGGCGTTGTAGTTGCGGGTGGGCAGGCTGCCAATCGTGTTTTGATAGACGATGACGCTGGCCGTGCCGTACTTCTGAAGCCCCAGCACGTCGCCGTTGTTCTCGATCTCGCCCGAGCCCCAGCGCGCCAGTTCGTTGATCTTGCGCGCATCCGCCCAGGGCAGCTTCTTGCTCGTGCCGCGAACGACGACCGCCTTCAGGTTTTTCGAGCCCATCACCGCGCCCAGTCCGGTGCGCCCGTTGGCGCGGTTGGCCATGTTCATGATCGCCGCCAGCCGAACGCGTTTCTCCCCGGCGGGTCCGCACTGGGCGATTTCGATCTTGTCGTCCCCGAGTTCGCCTTTGAGCAGGTCATCCACTTGGGAGGTCGTCTTCCCCCAGAGATGTTTCGCCGGCCGCAGCTCCGCCTGGCCGTCGTGCAGCCACAGGTAGACGGGCTCGGCCGCAAGGCCGGTGACAACCACTCCATCGAAACCGGCGAAACGCATCTCGGCCGGGAAGAAGCCTCCACACTGGCTGTCGCCCACGCCGTCGACCAGCGGCGACAGCGCATTGGCGGTCATGCGGCTCTGGCCGGAAATCGGCGCACCGGTCAACACGCTGACCATCAGAGTCAACACGTTCTCCGGACCCAGCGGATCGACTCCCGCCTTGAGGTCCTTCAGGATGTAGTGCAGCCCCATGGCCGAGCCGCCCAGATACGTGCGATAGAAGGACTCCGGCGGAGTCTCGTGGGTCAGGCTCCCCGTGGTGAGATCGACGTGCAGGATCCGGCGAGTGAACGACGTGCCCATCCCCACCTCCTTCGGCGAACCCGGCCCGCCCGGCTCTCGATGGACCTAGCCGACGCGCGCCAACGCGCGCTCGAACAGCTCCAGCCCCTCCTCGATCTGGCCGGCGTTGACCACCAGCGGCGGGATCCATCGGATCACGTTGTCGTACGAGCCGCAGGTCAGCAGCATCAATCCTTCGTCAAAGGCCGCCGAGACGACGGCCTTGGCTCGATCGGTCCACGGCTTTCCCTCCCCGTCCCTGAACTCGCTGGCGACCATCAAGCCCACGCCGCGGACGTCGCCGATGTCGGCCCGACCCTGTTGGATCTGACGCAGTCCGTTGACCAACACTTCCCCCATGGCCGAAGCGTTCTCGACGAGTTTGTCGTCGCGCAGCACCTGGATCGTGGCCACGGCCGCGGCGCAGGCGACAACGTTGCCTCCAAACGTTCCCCCATGCGAGCCCGGCGTCCATCGTTCCATCAGCGTGCGCCGCGCCGCCAGGCCGGCCAGGGGCAAGCCCGAGGCGATCCCCTTGGCCATCACCAGGATGTCGGGGACGACGCCGGTGTGCTCGACGGCGAACCACCGCCCGGTCCGTCCGAAGCCGGTTTGGACCTCATCCGCCACGAGCAGGATTCCATAATGATCACACAATTCGCGGACGGCGGGGAGGAAGTCCGGCGGCGGAACAACGTAGCCACCTTCGCCCAGCACGGGCTCGATGACCATCGCCGCTGTTTCCTCCGGCGCGGTCTGGGACTTCAACAGCAGCTCCAGCTCCCGCAGGCAGAATCGCGAGGTCGTCGACTCGTCCCAGCCGTAGCGGTACGCGTACGGATAGGGGGCGACGAAGATCCCGCCGGTCAGCGGCTGAAAACCGGCCCGGTAGATGGTTTTCGAGGTCGTCATGGCCATCGTGGCGTTGGTGCGGCCATGGAACGATCCCTGGAAGACGATCACGTTGGGACGCCGCGTCGCCGCCCGGGCCAGCTTGACGGCGCCTTCGATGGCCTCGGCGCCGGAGTTGGTGAAGAAGAACGAATCGAGCGGCGACGGCACGACGCGGCGGAGTTCCTCGGCCAGGCGGAGCATCGGCTGGTGGATGACGATGTTGGCCTGCCCGTGGATCAGTTTGGCCGCCTGCTCCTGGATAGCCCGGACGACGCGCGAATGGGCGTGGCCCGTGCTGACGACGGCGATGCCACTGGTGAAGTCGAGGTAGCGGCGCCCGCTCGTGTCGTACAGGTAGACCCCCTCGCCGTGGTCGACGTACAACGACCAGGCGCGATTCCATACCGGGGAGAGGAGGGAGAAGGCCTCGTCGGTCATGGCAGATCACCTTGAGGCCGGCGGCCGCCGGCGCGGGGTGAGCGCCTGATCCTCACGTCTCTGATCCCCCGACTTCCGACAGCGCCTCGGCCAGCCGGCTCAGGACTTCGTCCAGCAACGCCTGGGGGATGACCAGCGGCGGCTCGATCCGCACCGTGTGCGCGCTGGTCAGCGTTCCCGCCACGAGGACCCCGCGGCGGAATAGCCCCGCGGCCACCCGATAGCCAACGGACGGATCCCGGAAGTGCATCCCGATCAGCAGCCCGCGCCCGGTGATACCGTCGCCGCCGAAGGACGGATCGAAGATGTGCGGGTAGCGGCCGGCCAGGGCCCGCAGGCGCGGCAGGAGGTACTCCCCCTTGGCCGCCGCCTGCTCCCACAGCCGATCGCGAAGGGTGACGCGGATGGCGGCGATGGCGGCACTGCAGGCCAGGGCGCCCCCGCCGGTCGTCGTCGTGTGGATGAATGGATTGGGCCGCATCATCACCCGCCAGATCTCCGGCGTCGAGCTGAACGCGCCCACCGGCATGACACCCCCGCCCAGCGCCTTGGCGACCGCCAGGATGTCGGGCACGACACCCCAGTGATCGACACCCCACAAAGCCCCCGTGCGTCCCAGCCCGGTTTGGACTTCGTCGGCAATGAGCAGGACCCCCCGGCGCCGGGTCATTTCGCGCAGGCGCGGCCAGAAGTCGTCGGGCGGGACAATCGCTCCCGCCTCGCCCTGGATGGGCTCCATCACCACACCCGCCACGCCGACTCCCGTGTGCGCGCAGATGTCCAGCTGCCGCTCGACCGCCTCGGCATCGCCGAACGGGACGTGATAGACCGGACCACCGTAAAGGACCCCGGCCGGCTGGCGGAATTCAGCTTTGCCCAGGAGGCTCAGGGAGCCCATGGTCTTTCCATGGAATCCGCCGACGGCGGCGATGAAGGCTTCCCGGTGGGTGTACATCTTGGCCAGCTTGATGGCGCCCTCGATCGCCTCCGTCCCGCTGGCGCAGAAGAAGGAGTATTGGAGATCGCCCGGCGTGATCAGCGCCATCAGGTGCGCCAACGCGCCGCGCAGCGGGTCGATGAGCTCCTGGCTGGGCATCGGCGAGCGCAACGTGAGTTGGGCGCGGACGGCGTCCACGATCTCCGGGTGGGACCAGCCGTGAGCCAGGAGACCGTAGCCGCCCAGGCAGTCGATGTACTCGCGCCCCAAGACGTCGCGAAACACGGCCCCGGATCCGGACCATTCGGTGGCAGCCCAATCGCCGGCCTCGGTCACCGACTTGCGGTACTCGAGCCAGCCTTCGTTGAAATGTTCGGCAAAGTTGCGCTTCGACTCCTCGATGAGCGCCTTCCCTTCGCCGTCCGAAAGGGACGGCCGATGGATGAGCTCAACCCAACGGTCGGCGTACGCCCGGGCGGAATCGAGGTCAGACGGCATGGGCCTTCTCCAGCCGCGGCGACGGAGTCATCTCCACCACCCCATAGGGGAAGTCATACGCGGCCATCCGTTCGACGAAGGGATCAGGATCGAAGGCCTCGGGGCCGAGGACACCGGACCCTTTCCAGGCGCCAGAGGCTAACAATTCGAGGGCCAGGACGGGATTGACGGCCGTCTGCCACACCACGGCCTGGACACCGTAGCGCTTCATCGTCGTGGCGTTATCGGCTACCTGGTAGAGGTAGACCTCCCGCGGGCGGCCAGCCTTCGTGCCGCGCACCCAGGTGCCGGCGCAGGTCTTGCCGGACATCTTGTCGCCGAGGTCGGCGGGATTGGGCAGGCACGCCGCCACCACATCGCGCGGGGCCACTCGGACGCCCCCAACCCGGATCGGGTCCTTGCGATCCAAGCCGAGGCGGTGCAGGGTCTGCAGCACCTGGATGAAGTCGTTCCCGAGGCCGTACTTGAAGGTCACCCGCCGGCACCTCACCCAGCGCGGGATGAGGATGACCTCTTCGTGCTCGACATTGACGCACTCGACCGGGCCAATGCCCTCGGGAAACTCGAACGTTTCCGGTTCGGAAAAGGGCTCGGTGGTGAACCAACCGCGGCCCTTCTCCCAAATGACGGGAGGGTTGAGGCACTCCTCGATCGTCGTCCAGATGGAGAACGTCGGCGCGAAGGCGTAGCCCCGCACGACCAGGTTGGCGCCGTCGCGCACCCCGATTTCGTCGATTTCGTCGAACAGGTGCTTCTCGGCGTAGCGGGCGAAGACATCCGAGAGGCCCGGCTCGACCCCCATCCCGACCAGCGCCAGCAAGCCCTTGCGGGCCCAGCGATCGCTCCGGTCGAACTGGTAGTCGCCGAGCTTGACTCCGCATGCCCGATACGGATCCCGGGGGTGCGGCGCCGACAGGGTCATGGCCATGTCGAGGTAGTGACAGCCGGCGCGGAACGCGGCGTCGAAGATGGATTCGTTGAACAGCGGTTCGACGGCGTTGACGACGACGTCGATCCGGTGGCGGCGGGCCAGGTCCACGATCGCCCGGCGATCGCGCGCGTCCAGAACGGCCGTCGTGAAATGACGGTCCGCCCCCAGGCGCGAGCGGACCTGGCGAAGGCGGCGCGGGCTGATGTCGGCCAGGATCATCTTCTGGAGCCAAGGACGCCGGCGCGCCAGAAGCGCGATGGCCTCGCCTACTCCCCCCGTTCCCACGAGAAGAAGCCTCATGCAGCGCCCTCGACCGTCAGGTTCCAGCGGCCGCCAGATCGCCGGCGTTCTCGGGACGTGGGATGCGCCATTGGTGGATGTCCTTCAACGTCAGCGGCACGATGAGCGTCGTGGTCTTCCGCACGCCCGGCACGTTGGCGACGACCTGGGTCACGAAGTCATAGATCTCATCATTGTCCCGGCCGACGATCTGCAAGCTGATGTCGACCTCGCCCAGGGAGCAGGCCACGTAGGAGACGCGCGCGTAGCCGGTCAGGCGCTCGGCCGCGGCGCGGATGGAGGCGGGTTCGACCTCCAGGAAGACGTCGGCCACGACCTGATATCCGACGGCCCGCGGATTGGGCACGGGTGCGACGCGAACGATTCCACGATCGATGAGGCGTTGAAGTCGGTAGCGGATGGTGCGTTCCGAGGCGTCGCCCACCCGGCGCGCCATCTCCGCGCACGGCATACGCCCGTCTTCCATCAGCAAATCGAGGATTCGGTGATCGATGGGTTCGAGGAGGGCCACACTCCCTCCAGGCTGCACCTCATCCTACAACAGTCCGGAGGAAACGGCAAGAATCCGGCCCATATATGCCGGAACGGCAACATTGCCACAAGGTCCCGGCCGCAGAGACACGCCAGGCACATTAGAAGACCTAGACCCTTGCCCGGAATCCGGCCAAAGGCGTACAAGGGTCTGATTCGCCTCAGCCGGGTTCTGCAAATCTCTCATGTGTGGGTTCCCTGGCCCGCCATCCGCAGCGGGGACGGCCGGAGCGCGATCGATTTCAACTCGGGTCGCGTTTCCCGACGTTATGCGGGCAGATCCCGCCGTCGCCTCCTGCGGGACAAACGGTTGCGGGAGCAACCGGAGTTCCTGGGGGAAGCTGTGAGATAGGAATGGGTCCCCGCCCAGTCGGCGACTGGATCCTCCCCGGGTCCCCGACAAGAACAAACGATCCCCAGGAGAACGGGCCAGGGTACTTCCTTTTCATTGCCAGCTGAGCTGCGTGCAGAGCCGCGTCCTGTCGTTCGCCAGACAGAAGGCGCGAGCAGTGGTCGTTTGGCCGAGGTCGTTGGTCGCCCGAAGCGCGGGCGTGGAACTAGAGGCTCAGTCGTTCCTCATGCGGCTCGGGATCGAGGCTTCTCAAGATCGGCAGTCGCCGAAGATGCGCGAAGAGCACGACCCAGACACCCGATTGCGTCCCAGGGATCCACTCCAGAAGCCTGGCCTCGAGGCGTTGAGCCTTCTCACGACTGTCGCCAGCCGGCAATTCTGGGTACACCCAGCCCACGAAGTCTTGGACAAGGTGCCGTTGCTCTTCCGAGGGCAGCGCCGCAAGCCACCTGCGGGTAATTTGGCGTTTCAGATTCACAGCCGCACCTCCTGAGACACGCCACTCGCCTAGCAGGGGTGGATCCGGCTGAAGGCCCGCAATCCGGTGTTCCACGCCGGCCTCTGACGTTTTCTGATGCGCTGTCGCCGCGTCCCATCGCTGACCAACAGCGTGGGCACCGTCGCTTTGCGGTGCACGCCATCCGCCAAGCTACCCGAGATGGCGCGCCTCCACCACGAACGCCCATCCGAGGCCAACACGATCAGGTCATAGCGGCCCGCCTGGACGAAGTCCACTACCTCGTCCGCCTCACTTCTCTCGCCGACGACCAATCCGGTCTCGATCTCCAAACCGCTCTTGCGCAGCCGCTCCCTGTAGGCGGCCAGGTTCGCCAAGGCACGATTTATTCGTCGCCAGCCACTGGCACCCGGCTCCAATTGAAGGTTCCTGACCATCCCGTCGCCCTCATCCGCGGCAATGGCCACGACCTGCAGCAACGTCAGCCGGGATGAGAAGCGTTGCGCGAGATCTACGGCGTGTGCAAAGGCGGCTTCATCGGTAGGCTTTCCTTCGAGAGCCAGCAAGATCTGCCGATACACGGCTCACCTCCGATCTCCTACACATGCGGCGACACTTCGCTTCCCGTCCGTGTCGCCCTACCTGCTTGGGGCGGCGTCGCCTGAGCCTTCGTCCACTTCGCCTTCATGGAGGCGCCACCCTGTCCTGCGGTGGATGTCGGCTTGGAGCAACGGTAACCTGCTGCCATGGGGAATCCGTGGGGGAAACGTGGGGAGGGCGTCGGGCTCCGCAGGAACAGCCCTATAATGAAAGGGGATGTCCCGCCTGTCTCTTTCCCTCCTGGGCCCCTTGCTGGTCAGGTCGGCCGGGGAACTCATCACCGCTTTCGATTCCAACAAAGTCAGGGCGTTGCTGGCGTATCTGGCCGTCGAGGCCGATCGTGCCCATTCACGCGAAGGCCTGGCTACGTTGCTCTGGCCGGATCTTCCCCAGCGCTCCGCACTCGCCAACCTGCGCTACGCCTTGTCGGACCTCCGCAGGGTGATAGGCGACCGCGAGGCCCAGCCGCCGTTCCTCCTCGTCTCCCAGGACACATTGCAGTTCAACCCGGCCAGCGATTTCGATCTCGATGTGAGGGCTTTCGCGGACGGGGTAAGGGCCAACGACGTCGAACTCCTCCCCCAGGCAACTTCGCTCTATCGCGGGCCCTTTCTGGAGGGCTTCGCCGTTAGCGACAGCGCGGAGTTCGAAGAGTGGGTCGTTCTGAAGCGCGAACAACTCTCACACCAGATGGTCAAGGCGCTCAGTCGCCTAGCCGAGCATTTTGAGGCACTGGCCCAGTACGACCGCGCTCAGCAGTATGCCTGGCAATTGGTGGAACTTGAACCGTGGCAAGAGGAGGGCTATCAGCTGTTGATGCGCGCCCTGGCCCTGGGGGGCCAGCGAAGCGCGGCGTTGGCTCAATTCGAGACCTGCCGCCGGATCCTGGCGAAGGAACTCGGTGTCGAGCCATCCGCCGAGATGACCGCTATCTACGAAGGCATCCGCGATGGCACATGGATGGCCTCCCAGGTCCGTGCGCCTTTGCCTGCGTTCCTGCGCCCGAACGCCAGACCCATCGAGAAGGAACGCCCCTTGTTCGTGGGCCGCGAGCAGGAGCTGGCCCGCCTGGATCAGCTCTTGAACGAAGCCTTGTCCGGGCTCGGGCAAGTGGCCTTCGTCACCGGAGGCCCAGGGAGCGGCAAGACAACATTGATTCAGGAGCTTGCGCAGCGAGCGCTCTCGGCGCGGCCCCAACTGATCACGGCCAACGGCTTCTGCAACGCCCACACCGGCATCGGCGACCCGTACCTGCCCTTTCTCGAGATCCTGCAGATGCTCACCGGCGATGTTGAGGACCGATGGGCCGTGGGAGCTGTCTCGAGCGAGCACGCTCGCCGCTTGTGGGCCACCTTGCCGACGACGGTATCAGCCCTGATCGACGACGGGCCACTACTCATCGACCGGTTCGTCCCGGGTGTTGCACTCCTGGCGCGGGCGCAAGTGGGAGCCCAGGGCCAGGCTTCCCGTTTGGACGCCGTTTTGAGACACCTGGCCGCCGGCTCGGAAGGGGCGACGGTGCGGCAGACCGACCTCTTCGAGCAGTACACGAAAGTCCTTCATGCCCTGGCCCGAAACCATCCCGTGTTGTTGGCCGTGGATGACTTGCAGTGGGCCGATGCCGGATCGATCAGCCTGCTGTTCCACGTGGGGCGAAGACTGAAGGGACACAGGATTCTCATCGTGGGCGCGTATCGACCCAGTGACGTAGCCCTGGGACGCGGCGGCGAGCGGCATCCCCTGGAATCCGTCGTCAACGAGCTCCAACTCGAGTTCGGCAGGGCGGGGGTTGACTTGGCGCAGGCGGAGGGTCGCCCGTTTGTCGATGCCCTGTTGGACGCCGAACCGAATCGTCTGGGCCGGACCTTCCGCGAAACACTCCACCGGCACACGGGCGGTCATGCGCTATTCACCGTCGAGTTGCTGCGTGGACTTCAGGAGCGCGGCGATCTGATCCAAGACGAGACGGGGCAGTGGATCGAAGGGCCCGCGATCGACTGGGGAAACCTGCCACCGCGAGTGGAGGCGGTGATAGCCGAGCGCATTGGGCGACTGCCCGAGGATCTCCGAGCAACACTTGTCGCCGCCAGTGTGGAGGGCGAGGAGTTCACAGCCGAGGCCGTGGCGCGCGTAGAGGGGTTGGAGCCGCAGGAAGTGATCCGGCGCTTGAGCGGTTTCCTCGAGAAACAGCACCGCCTGGTGAGCGCCGCCGGAGTTCACCGCACCGCGCAGGGTCACATCTCGCGGTATCGGTTTCGCCACTTCCTGTTTCAAAAGTACGTGTACAGCCGCCTGGACACCGTGCAGAAGGTACACCTGCACGAGTCTATGGGCCGCGCGCTGGAAGAGGTTTACGGGAGGGCCGCCGGAGACATCGCCGTCCCACTGGCGTGGCATTTTGAGATGGCAGGAATGATTTCCACAGCCGTGAGCTACCTGCTCCAGGCGGGCAACCGGGCAGCGCAGCTGTCTGCCCATGAAGAGGCAATCGCGCATTTTCGCAAGGGCCTGGCGATGCTCGAGGGGTTGCCGGACTCCTTGGAGCGTGCTCGGCAAGAGCTGGCCCTGCAAATGAGTCTCGGCGTGTCCGTCGCCTCGGCCAGAGGTTATGCGGATCCGGAAATGGGCGAAGCCTACGGTCGCGCGAGGGACCTTTGCCGCCAGATGGGGGCGACGCCAGAGCTCTTCCCGGTCCTTACCGGCCTAGGAGGCTTCTTCTCACTTCGGGGAGACTGCCGCACGGCGCTCGAAGTGTACGAGGAGATCCTGGCTGCTGCCCAAGGCTCGGCCGATCCGGTGCTGCTGACCATCGGCGAATGGGGCATGGGCTATATCCTCGTCATCACCGGAAAGTTCGCCGATGGCCGCGCACATCTGGAAAGGGCTCTGTCCCACTATGATCCCCGCCAACATCGGGCCCTGATCTCCACGTACTACCAGGACCCCGGCGTGTCGTGCCTCACGTGGTTGAGCTGGGCCTTGTTGATGCTTGGCTACCCCGACCGCGCCTTGAAGCGCAGCCGCGAGGCGCTAGCGCTGGCCGAGGACTTGGGCCATCCCTTCACGCGGGCCTTTGCCCAAGGGCTAGCTGCCGCCCTTTGCTTCTATCGGCTAGACCCGGTGGAAGCGCGCCAGCACGCCGAGGCAACCATTGCACTCTCGAGACAGAGTGGCTTTCCCATGCTGCTCTCCGTCGGCAAGGCTATGCGCGGCTGGGCATTGGTCCGCCAAGGCAGCATCGAAGCGGGGCAAACCGAGCTTCGGGAAGGCATTGCCTTCCTCCGCGCCAGTGGGACACGTCAGCCACTCCCCGCGTGGCTGACCGCGTTCGCGGATACATGCGTAGAGCGCGAAATGGCGGAAGAAGGCCTCGATGCCCTCGCTGAGGCGGAGGCCGAGGCGACCGAAGAAGGCGGGCATTTCGACGAGAGTGAGATCAACCGTCTCCGCGGTGAGCTCTTGCTGCGATTCGGGATGGGCGAAGGCGAGGCGGAGGCCAGCTTCCACAAAGCCATTGCAGCGGCCCGACGTCAGTCCGCAAAGTTGTGGGAGCTGCGGGCGACGATGAACCTGGCCAGGCTGTGGCAGAGGCAGGGGAGGCGCGAGGAGGCTCGCCAACGTCTAGCCAAGGTCTACGGCTGGTTCACGGAAGGTTTCGACTCGCCGGATTTGAAAGAAGCGCGCGAGCTGCTAGACCAGCTGGCTGCACCCGAGCCATCCGCCTAGCACCTCGCTGGGGCTTCTTTGCCCCCTTCGCCAAACCCCGAGGGCGACCGCCTCTCTCTCGCGCCACGGTCTGGGTTTCAGCCTGTCCTGCCACCGGCCAGAGTAGGAATCAGCAGATCGCCCTATCTGCACGAGTCCGTTGCCTGGCCCCAGAAGACGGTCAAGGGTCTGGATTCGCCTGGCACACTTGAAAACCAAGGCCCTTACCTGGAATCCGGCCAAAGGCGTACGAGGGTCTGAATCGCCCAGGTCAGGTCCTGCAAAACCCCGACCATGGGTTCCCTGGCCTGATCTCCCGAGCAGCGGGCTTTGCCTGTCGGGGGCAGTGTCAATGCGAGAGCCCCGCCTGGGTCCAGGGCAGGCGAGTCCCATCGTCGCCTCCTCGTGACCGGCAAGGTGTGACTTCTCGATCCGCGCGATGGCGGGCAATGAAGCTCCGAGGCGGAGTCGAGGGAAAGAACCCGCCGCCTCCTGGTTAGGGGGCATCGTTAGTCCACGAGCAAGAGCCCGCGGAGGTTCCGGGGCAATTTCTCCGTTTCCCTCACACAGGAAACTCGAATGGGAAGGACGCCAGGAGTCGACTAGAGGCAAGATTCTTATCCGCGCGTTCTCTTGACGATCTCAACAGCCCTGCGACAGTTGTCGACGATCTGGGTCCACTTCCCGCCAGAAATCGCCTCCCGTGAGGCGATCCACGTTCCACCCACACAGGCAACAGCTTCCGATTTCAAGTACTGCTCCAGGTTGTCCGGGCTCACTCCTCCCGTCGGCATGAACCGGATACCCAAGTGCATGTAGGGCGCGGCGAGAGCCTTGATCATGGACAATCCACCACTCGCCTCCGAGGGGAAGAACTTCAGGATCAGGGCCCCCAGAGCGTACGCCCGCTCGACTTCCGAGGGGGTCAGCACCCCCGGAATGAAGGGGAGCCCTACTCGATGGGCTTCGTTGACGACGTCAGGATTCAGACCTGGGGCGACTCCGAACCTTGCGCCCGACTTCGCTGCTCCCAGAAGGTTCTCTGGTGTCAGGACCGTTCCGGCGCCCAACAGAATGGCCGGCCTTTCACGCCCGATTTTGGAAATCACTTCACCGGCAGCGGCTGTCCGGAACGTGATCTCCGCCACCGGCAATCCCCCTTCGGCCAGCGCATCCGCCAAGGGAAGGGCCGCCTCGACCGACTCGATGGCGATCACTGGGACGACCCCGAAGTTGCTCACGAGTTCCAGGAGCTGATTCTTGTCCATGCCTCCGGGCTCCCTTCACGGTTCGAGCGTATCGAGGATGCTTTGGACGGCGTATCGGTCCGCGCGGGCGAAGCTTCCGTCCGTGAAACCACTTCTGTGGGTGGTCGCGGTGCCTCGATTGTTTCTAATCAGGCATGCTCTCGGCAGAGGCCGCGCCGCCCTCCACCTGGACTTCAGCGTTGGATCCTGCCGGATCCGCCGCCGCGCATGAGTGCCTCGACCTCGGCAACGCTGCAGCGGTTGAAGTCCCCCGGGATTGTGTGCTTGAGGCATGAGGCGGCCGCCGCGAACTCGAGCGCTTCACGCTTCCCTTTGTGTGTGACCAGCGCGTAGATCAAGCCGGCGGCGAACGCGTCCCCCGTTCCGACGCGATCCACAATGTCGGTGACCTCGTAGCGCCGGCTCACCAAGAACTCCTTTCGGTCATGCAGGCATGCGGACCAGGCGTTGTGGTCCGCGTTGTAGCTCTCGCGCAGCGTGATCGCCTGCAGGCCGAGATTGGGGAAGACCTGGAGCACTCCCTCGCACATCGCCCGATAACGATCGAGGTCAGCGGCCTCGCCGTCGACGCCCTTCGACGGCCCGGAGTCCTGCGAGAGGCCCAGGGCCATCTCGCAGTCTTCCTCATTGGCGATGCCGATATCGACGTGGCGCACGATCTCGGGCATGACCTCCGGCGCGGTCTTGCCGTACTTCCACAGGTTTCTCCGATAGTTGTAATCGCACGAGACCGTCAGACCCTTCTTCTTTGCCGCAAGGACCGCCGCCAAGACCGAGTCAGCGGCCGCGGCACTCAGGGCTGGCGTGATCCCTGTGACATGGAACCAGGTCGCGCCGTCGAAGGCGGCATCCCAGTCGAACGACTTCGGTGACGCGTCCATGAGGGACGAGTGCGATCGGTCGTAGACTACTTTCGACGGTCGCTGGTCCGCCCCGGTCTACAGGAAATACAGGCCCATCCGGTCTCCCTGGCGCACGATCCGCGAGGTGTCGACCCCCCACCCCTTCAGCATGGCGAGGCAGGCGTCGGCAATCGCGTTCTCGGGCAGCGCCGTGACGTAGCTTACCGGGAGCCCGAACTGCGCCAGCGAGATGGCGACATTCGCTTCGCCTCCTCCGAATGTTGCCTCGAGGACCGGCGATTGCATCAGCCGCTCGAATCCAGGCGATCTTAGGCGCAACATGATCTCGCCGAAGGTGACAATACGACCGCTCATGCCTTGCCTCCGCCTCCACGCGCCTGCGCCCCCTACACCACCGCCTCCGCCGTCGGCCGGACGACCTCCTCAAAGGGACCGGGCGCGATCGATTTCGGCGCCACCGGCCAGCTCCCTCCGAGAGCGACAACCGCGGGGCTTCCGAGATTGTCCGCGGCGTTGGCGGCCGTGATTCCGCCGGTGGGTCAAACTTCACTCCCACGAACGCCGCCGACGTTCGAGGCCCTCACAGGAGGCATCGCAGGCCTCCTGTGAGGACCTCTTCGGGAAGCGCCTTCCCGCCGAGGGTCGAGCGCCGGTCGGGCTAGAACTCGCCCTCCGGGTTGTAGTACTGGAGGACGTTGTCCTCTGTGATCAGCGGCGACGGCAGGTACGTGTCCTTCTCAGGTGTCCCTCCGCCCAGGATGGAGATCAGGCGGTTGAAGGCGGCGCGCCCGATGAAGTCAGAGTTGTTCAGGCCGGTCGCGGCGTAGTTGGTGCCATTGATGATGGCCTCCAGGGCCGCGTTCTCACCGTCGACGCCGACGAGGAACATCTCGTCCGCACGCCCTGCATCGGCGATGGCCGTCTGAGCGCCCAGGCACATCGAGTCATTCTCGCAGAAAACGGCATCGATCTGCGGATTGGAGGCCAGCATGTCCTCCATCAGGGCAATGCCGCCGTCCGCGCTCCATCCACCGAAGTCTGGTGCCGTGACCACGGTGATGCCCGAGTACGTCTCGAGCACGCTGAGCACGCCGTTGCTGCGGTTCAGACCGATCGAGTTGTCCGCCGGTCCGCCCCGTAGCTGGACAACCACGCCCTCGCCGCCCAGGCGATCGGCGATGTAGGTGCCGTCCTGGACACCGATGGTGAAGTTGTCGGGGCCGATGTAGGAGGTGTAGGCTTCCTTACTTCCGGCACCGAACTGTCGATCGACGAGAACGGTCGGGATTCCCTCGGCAGCCAGGGCGTCGAGCGCTGCCGGAGCCTCCTCAAGCCACGCCCCCGAGATGATGATCCCATCGATGCCCTGTGCGATTAGGTCCTCGATGTCCGCCTGGAACTTGGCGGCGTCGCCGTTTGCATCGGTGGAGATGATCGTGATGTTGGAGTAGGGCTTGGCTTCATCGATGACGGCATTGTTCATTCCGATGAAGTAGGGACAGCATTGGGAGAAGTTCGCCATCCCGATCTTGATCGGGCCGGCCTCTCCCTCGGGCACAGCCGCTGGCCCCGCCTGCCCACAGGCCGCGACCACCATCGCCAGGATGACGAGGATGGTCCAACGGAGATTGCGTTTCATCGAAGAATCCTCCTCTTCTCGTGGTTCCGTTTGGATCCGCATCGAATGGGACGGTACGCAGGTCTCCCTCTCACCTCCTTCTGCTCCGCCGGGATGCCAGCCGACCGGGGTCTCGCCAATTACTGTTTGCGCCGCCAGAGCACCGCGACCAGGATGATCAAACCTTTGAAGATCTGCTGGTAGTACGACTGCACATTGAACAGATTGAGCAAGTTGTCGATCATGCCCAGCGCCACCACGCCGGCCAGCGTGCCAAAGACGCTCCCTCCCCCTCCCCCGCCGCCAAGCGCGGCTCCGCCGATGACGACAGCCGCAATGGCGTCCAACTCGAATCCAGAACCCACGCTGGGTTGAGCGATCCCCAGGCGTGAGGCGAGCATGACTCCCGCCAGGGCGGAGAACAGGCCGGAAATCATGTAGGCCAGAAGGATGTGCCAGGAGACGTTGATCCCGGCCAGGCGGACGGCCTCCTCGTTCCCGCCGATCGCCACAATCGCCCGCCCGGCCCTGGCTCGATTGATGAAGAACCAGACGATTGGATAGCAGGCAAGCATGATCAGGGCGGACACCGGAAACGGGCCGACAAAACCCGCTCCGAGAACGGCGCGAAAGGCCGGATCCGTCGGAGTGATCGGAATATCGGAGTACACGAAGACCAGCCCGCGAATCGCTCCCATGGTCGCCAGGGTCACAATGAAGGGCTGCAGCTTGAAGCGAGCGATGAAGAAGCCGTTCACCGCGCCCGCCGCCACGCCGACCACCAGGCAGATCAAGATGGCCGGGAGAAGGGTCATCCCACCCTTCGACAAGCCAGAGACCATGATCGCCGCCAGGGCGACCACCGACCCGACGGAGAGGTCGATGCCGCCGGTCAGGACCACGATCAGCATGCCCAGGCTCAGCAGGCCGTTGGTCACCGCCTGCCTTCCCAAGTTGCTGAGATTGCGCTGGGTGAAGAAGACATCCGACACCGTAGCGGTGACCACCAGGAGAAGAAGGAAAGCGCCGATGAAGGCGTAATCCACCCAGCGGCGTCGGCGCAGGGCCCCTGTCCGGCCCAGCAGCCAGTCGCGCAGGGCCTGGCCGGGACCTGATGGCGTGGGAGCAAGATCGCTGGTCATTGCCTTACCCCTGCGGCGGCGGCCAACAGTTTCTCTTCACTGGCCTCCTCCCGTGTGAACTCTGCCACCACGCGACCCTGTCGCATCACGAGCGCCCGATCGCTCAATCCGAGGATCTCAGGCAGTTCAGACGAGACCAGCAGGATGGCGATCCCATCGGCCGCCAAGTCGCTGATGAGCTGGTAGATCGCCACCTTGGTGGCCACATCCACTCCTCGCGTGGGCTCGTCGAGGATCAGCACCTTGGCCCGCGTCATCAGCCACTTCGCCAGCACGAGTTTCTGCTGGTTTCCACCGCTGAGTTGACGGGCCAGCCGGTCGAGCACCGGCGGGCGAATATCCAGCTCCTTCACCTTTTGTTGCACTTCGGCCGCTTGTCTCCGCCGATGGATGATGCCCCAGCGGCTCATCCTTTCAAAGGAAGCAAGGCTGGCGTTGTCACGAATCGAGCAGATCAACACCAGGCCGTCGCGCTTTCGGTCCTCGGTCAACAGGGCGATGCCCTCGTTCACGGCCTCGCGGGGCGACCGGGGATGCACACGTTTGCCTTCGACAAAGAGTTCCCCCCGATCGGGGGGCTCAGCGCCGAAGAGACAGCGCACCACTTGGGTCCGCCCGCTCCCGACGAGGCCGGACATCCCCAGGACCTCTCCCCGCCGCAGCGAAAACGAGACGTCCGAGAAGGATCCTTCCCGGCCGAGGCCTTTCACCTCGAGCGCCACGTCATCACGCGGAGGCTTCCGGCTTGGGAAGATCTCGCCGAGGGATCGACCCACCATCATGCGGATCAACTGGCCTTGATCGGCCGTTGCAGGGCGCACTGTGCCCACCAATTGCCCATCCTTGAGGACGGTGATGCGGTCGGCGATCTCATACACCTCATCCAGGCGGTGGGAGATGTACAGGATCAGCGTCCCCTCCTGCTTGAGCTGGCGCACCAGGGCAAAAAGCCGGTTGAGCTCCTCCTGTGACAGGACAGCGGACGGCTCATCCAGGATCATGATCCGCGGCCGCACGGCGGCCGCCTTGGCGATCTCCACCATCTGCTGATGGGAGACGCTCAGACGCCCCACGACGCTGCGGACGTCGATTCCCACGAAGCCGATAGAGCGCAGGATCTCCTCGGCCCGGCCATGGGCAGCGTTCCAGTCCACGCACCCCGGCAACCTGGACGGAGGCATCTGCCCCAGCAGGATGTTCTCGGCCACGCTGAGGTGCGGCACCAGACTGAACTCCTGATAGACCGCACGGATCCCCAGTCGATGCGCCGCCAAGGGGGTGCTCACGTCGGCCGGAGCGCCGTCAAGCAGAATCTCGCCGGCGTCGCGCGCGATGGCGCCGGAAAGCACCTTCATCAGGGTCGACTTTCCGGCGCCGTTCTCGCCGACGATGGCGTGCACCTCTCCCCGTTGGGAGCCGAAATCCACGCCGCGCAGCGCCTCGGTGACGTCGAAGCTCTTGCGGATACCCCGCATCACGAGGAAATCGCCGTCCGTCATGCCCTGCGCCTAGTCGACGGTCGGAAAGGCGTTGTGCACAACGATCGTCTTCTGCTCGGTCATTTCCTCCAGCGTGTCATGCACGCCCTCTCGCCCGTGTCCGCTCATCTTCACGCCGCCGAACGGCAGCGTCTCCACACGTAAGGCGGACGACCAGTTGACGATGACTCCGCCCGCTTCCAGCCGGTAGGCAATGTCGAACGCCTTGTTGATATCGCTGGTGAACACGGCCGATTGCAGGCCGTAGGGCGAATCATTCGCCATCCGGATAGCCTCCTCGACCGACGTGAACCGAACCAGCGGCGCCACCGGCCCAAAGGTCTCTTCTTTGAAGAGCGGAATGTCGATCGGCACGTCCGTCAAGACCGTTGGTTCCATGAACGCGTTGCGGCGATGGCCGCCGGTGCGCAGGATGGCGCCGG
>DASSGB010000266.1:0-4010 GCA_035693825.1 Anaerolineales bacterium | reverse complement strand
G
Source organism: Anaerolineales bacterium (assembly GCA_035693825.1). GTDB lineage: Bacteria > Chloroflexota > Anaerolineae > Anaerolineales > E44-bin32 > MGOM01. The sequence continues at coordinate 4,009 of DASSGB010000266.1, read as the reverse complement.
CCTGGCAGAGAACGGTGGCCGCCATCGAGATCGACCCCTACTGGCCTGTCCACTACGCAAATCTCGCGGGCCTGGAGTGGGCTTCGGATGACATCCCGGCCGCCCTGATCGACGTGAGGGCGGCGGCGGAGGCCGATCCGAAAAGTCCTGTATTCCCTCTCAATCTGGGATGGATGGAAGAGCAACTGGGCAACGAGGAGCAAGCCCGCCGCGCGTATGCGACCGTAGTCGAACTGGATCCCATGATGGTGAGGCGCTTGTTTTTCGCACAGACCAATTTGCGGCGCTCGGTTGCAGACGCGGCCCTTGTCGCTTACCTCGCCCGCGAGGGCGCGGCCGAGCTGAAGGGCTGGTTGGCCCTGGACAGGAACGACTGGGAAGAAGCGAATTCCCTCCTTGACGAGGCTCTATCCCGGGACCCACGATCTGGTCTGTCCTACGCAGGCAAAGCTCTTGCTCTTGTTGGTTTGGGGGAAGTACAAGACGCGGCGCAATGGATCGAGGTTGCCCTCTTCCTCGATCCTTCCTCTCCGTACGTCCTTCATTCGGCCTCCCAACTCGCCCTCGCACGGGCAGACTCCGCAGCAGCCATGACCTATCTCGAGGCGTCGTATCGGCAGGCACGCGACATCTCGACATCCCGGCTTTACTATGCCCGTGCCTATTTCCGTTTCTTTCTGCCTGGAGATCTGGTCCCTCAGCTCCGGACGGCTGTCGTCACTCCGGACATGGCCAGCGACTTCTCCGGCCTGGCGGACTATTATGAGGGTCTGGGCCGCCGGGCCGACGCCGAGGAAGTCCGCCTCTTCCTCGTCCGCCAGGCGGCGCCATAAGGAGCCAACTCCCTGGACCCCACCCCATGACCGTCAACGCACTAGGTCCGATCGCCGTGTCTGTTGTGCCCTCGCCTGACCACTCCCTCCCAGGCCACCCTGAACGCCCCGAGCGACTGGGCGTCCTGCGCCAATGGCTGGACCTGAATCGAGCGGAAGGATTCATGCATGTCACCGCAGAGGCGGCCTCAGCCCAGGCGCTCGCGACGGTTCATCCCTCCACGTATCTCGAGGCTCTCGAGGCCGCCTGCCGCCAGGGCCCCGGGTACATCGACCCGGCCCCCACCTACGTGACGCCCGCCTCCTATGAAGCAGCCTGCCTGGCCGCGGGGGGGACGCTCGCCGTCCTGGACGCGATCCTGGAGGGTCGTGCCCGGTCGGGCTTCGCCATCGTCCGGCCGCCAGGGCACCACGCCACGCCGGATCAGGCCATGGGATTCTGCTTGCTCAACAACGTCGCCATCGCCGCCCGCCACGCGATTTCCCGCGGGAAGACGCGGGTCATGATCTTCGATTTCGACGTCCACCACGGAAACGGAACACAGGCGGTTTTCGAGTCCGATCCGGACGTTCTCTACATATCCACGCATCAGGAAGGCATCTACCCGCTCACCGGATGGCACGACGAAATCGGCATCGGGGCGGGCGAGGGCAGCGTGATCGATCTTCCTCTTCCCTCGGGTACCGGTGATCTCGGTCTGCTGCGGGTCCTGGATGAGGTTGTCTTCGCAGCCGCGACTCGTTTCCGCCCCGACGTTGTCATGGTTTCCGCAGGATTCGACACGCACTGGCGCGATCCGCTGGCCAGTCTGCAGCTGACGACCTCCGGATACTCGGCCGTTGCGAAGAAGCTGATGGAACTGGCGGCAGATTTGTGCGCAGGTCGACTCCTGTTCGCGCTGGAAGGCGGTTACGACAGCGAAGCAGTCGCCGAAGGTGTACTGGCTTGCCTGGCGGCCATGGCCGGTCGCCCGGCATATCTCGACCATCTGGGCCCGGCACCCCAGCCCGAACCCGATATCGACCCCATCCTTCAGCGCGCACGTTCCCTCCATTCCCTCTGACCAGGGCGGGCACCCGTCTTGCATCCTCGCCTTGGACGGTGCCGCCTGACTCGCGCAAACCCGCCAGCATAGGCCTTATGTCACATACGGCTTGCGCAAAGCGCTCATATGGGGCATACTCTCATGCGAAGGCGGCCGATGCCTGAAACGAGTCTGCGCGCCTATGTCAAGGAATTGGATGAGCTGATCGAGCACAACCAGCTCGACGAGGTCATCGCGCACTGCCGCCACATCCTCCAGACCTACCCCAAGCATCTCGACGTCTACCGCCTCCTGGGCAAGGCCTATCTCGAAGCCAAACGCTACGGCGACGCCGCGGATATCTTTCAGCGCGTTCTTTCGGCTATTCCCGATGACTTTGTTGCCCATGTCGGGATGGCGATTGTTCGCGAAGACGAGGGCAATCTCGATGCCGCGATCTGGCACATGGAGCGCGCCTTCGAAACCAACCCTTCGAACCCCGCGATCCAGCAGGAGCTCCGGCGCCTGATCGGTCGCCGCGACGGCCTCGAACCCCACAAGGTGCGGCTGACTCGCGGAGCCCTGGCGCGCATGTACGCTCACGGGGAACTCTTCCCCCAGGCCATCGCCGAGCTCCGCTCTGCCCTGCAGGAAGATCCCGACCGGCCAGATCTGATGGTCCTGCTCGCCGACATGTACTGGCGCACGGGCCAGCGCACGGAGGCCGCCGACGTCTGCCAGAGAATCCTCGAGACGCTTCCGTTCTGCCGAGAAGCGAATCGGATCATGGCCACCGTGCTCCAGGCCGGCGGACGTTCGGAGGAAGCTGTCGCCTATCACCGCCGGCTGGCATCCCTCGAACCGTACGCAGCCCTGGTCGAGACGGCGATGGACGACCCCAATCGGGTGGAAGCCAACGCCGTTCGCATCGAAAAGCTCTCGTGGGTTGCCGGTCAGCGGATCCCGGGCGGCGATGGAGACCAGCCTGAGTGGGCAACCTCGCTCGGCGTCGACGCTCGCAAGGACGCGGTTAAACCCATGCCGAAGCGGCCGTCATGGCTCGAGTCACTCGAGACGGAGACGGCTGCCGCCCGGGCCGCACCGGCGGCTCAACCAAAGCCGGCTGTAGCCCCCTCCCCTCCCGCCACGCCACCGCTGAAGCCCGCCGCGGAGGCCGCGCCTCCCGCGGGTGAATCCCCGATCCCGGATTGGATGCGGGGCGCCGGTTGGCAGGAGAGCAAGGGCGAGGCGGTCGAGGGCCCTGTCTCCTTCAGCGACAATGAGATCGCTGCCCTCGAATCGGGAGCAGCGCCCGCCCCGGAAGGCGAACTCGCCCGCGCCGATATCCCGGACTGGCTTCAGGAAATCGCGCCGCCCGAAGGCCTCCCGGAGGCCCAGGAACCGCAGCCGACCTCGGACTCCCCCGGCGAAGCCTCCTGGCTCGGCTCGGGCGCGCAAGTAGCTCCAGACGAAGAAGCTCCGCGCTTGCCTCCTGGATGGGGAAGCTCGGCTTCGACCGGCGAGCCTCGGGCGGATGAGGCCGCTGCGCCGGCCGTCCCGACATGGATGGAAGAGGAGGCGCCGGGCGCGACGGAAACCATCGTCACCTGGCTGGGCGATCGTTCGAAGGAGGCCCTCGGGCGAAAACCTCGCTCCGCAGAGGCTCCAGCGCCCAAACCGCCGGAACCCGAACCTGAACCCGAGTTGACATTCGACAAAGACTCGATTCCCGAAGGTGTGCCCGACTGGCTCGCGGAGGAAGTGTCTTCGGGCGGATCGCAGGAACCGGCTGCGGCCCCCGAGACGTCCGCGGAGTCAACCCCTCCGGCCTGGCTTTCGGGAGTTGCGGCAGCGGCGGCCGAAGGTGAAGCCCTGCGGCCCGAGGAAATGCCCTGGCTCAAGGCCGAGGCGGAACAATCTGCTGAGGGCGGTATGTATACCGAAGAACCCGAGGAACCCGCCTCGCCGGCGGCCGAGGTACCGGATTGGATCAAGGCTATCGCAGGGTCGGAACCCGCAGCCGAACCAGAGGCTTCTCCGGCCAGCGCCGAACCCCAGCCGGATTGGCTCCGCGAACCGGTCGGAGACTTCGATCCTAGGGATGAGCAACCTGCACCGTCACCATCCGAAGAGGAGAGCCAAGGCCTGGAC
>DASSGB010000265.1:0-29540 GCA_035693825.1 Anaerolineales bacterium | reverse complement strand
CTCGAGGGACTGGGCGACATCCTGATGCACGGCCTGATGAACCCGCCTCCGTCACCGCCAGGTCCGCCATGAGCCTCATCCGGCTGGGCTCCATCATCCGCAAGGAATTCATTCAGATCGCCCGGGACCCGCGCACGCTGTACATTGTCATCGCCATTCCCGTGGTCCAGCTCTTTCTGCTCGGTTACACCGCCACCACCGATGTGCGCAACGTGCCGCTGGTCGTCCTGGATCTGGATCGAAGCCCGGCCTCGCGGGCGCTGCTGGATGCCTATCGTGCGGCCGACTATTTCCGGTTGACCGCGGATATCGACGACGACAGTGATCTGCGCCATCTGATCGACTCCGGGCGAGCCGGGGCCGGCCTGGTGATCCCGCCCGATTACAGCGAGCGCCTGCTGGCCGGACAAACCGCTCATCTGGCGTTCGTGCTCGACGGATCCGATCCCAATGTTGCTTCTACTTCTCTGGCCGCGGCGCAGCTCATCGGCCAGGCGCATTCCATGCGCATCACCTTCGATCGCATTGAGCGCCGCGGGCTCGGGGGCGCGGTCCAATCGGCGGTGGATGTGCGCGCCCAGGTCTGGTACAACCCGGACCTGGTCAGCGCCTACTTCATGGTCCCGGCCTTGATCGGCCTGATTCTGCAGCTCCTGACGACCATGCTGACCGCCACGGCCGTGGTGCGAGAGCGCGAGCGCGGCACGATCGAGCAGCTGATCGTCACCCCGATCCGCCCCATCGAGCTGATCGTCGGCAAGATCACGCCGTACGTCCTCATCGCCTTTTTCGACACCATTGAAATTCTTGTGGTGGGCACTTTCTGGTTCCACGTCCCGATCCGGGGAAGCCTGGGGCTCCTGCTGGGCCTGTCCGGGCTGTTCCTCGTCAGCAGTCTGGGCATCGGCCTGGTGATCTCCACCATCGCCAGGACGCAGCAGGAAGCCATGATGCTGACCTGGTTCACCCTGTTGCCGACGATCTTCCTGTCCGGCTTCATCTTTCCGCTGGGTGCCATGCCGCCGCTTCTGCGGGCCATTTCATACGGCATTCCACTTCGCTACTACCTGACCGTCATCCGCTCCGTCTTGCTCAAAGGCGTCGGTGTGGAAAGCCTGGGTTTGGAGATCGCCGCGCTGGCAGCGTTCGGCTTGATCACGATGAGCGCCGCCGCGCTGCGCTTCCGCAAGCGCCTCGACTGAACGTCTAGGAGGTGGCGATGCGTCACGCTTCCGTTCCTCGATTTCTCCCGCCGGTCGTGGCGGTCGGCCTGGTCGTCGCGGGGCTGGTGTACCTGACCTCCGTTTCCGGATCCGCCAGCGGGCCCCTCGAGGCCTCGGGGACGATCGAGTCGGTCGAGGTGGGTGTCGCCTCCGAAGTGTCAGGCCGAGTCTCCGACGTGTTGGTGGACGAGGGCCAGACGGTGGCGGAGGGAGACGTCCTCCTGCGGCTGGACACGCGCCTGCTCGAGGCCCAGCGCCGCAACGCCGAGGCCGCGGGTCAGGCGGCCATTGCCGCCGCCCGGATCGCCCGGATCGAGGCCCAGCAGGCGCTGGAGGACGTCTATGCCAACGCGCCGCTGGCGGCGGCGCAAGCCGAACTCGCGTTGGGCAACGCGCGCGATGCGCTGCATGACGCCGACTACAAATGGTCCGTCCAGCAGGAAGGCAATCGCGCCAGCGACGACACGATCAAGGCTGCACGCGCCCGCCTATTCCTCGCCCAGGAAGAAATGGACCGCGCCAAGCGTTTCTTGGACCGGACGCACGGCGACCCAGCACACGACGCAGCTAAGGCAGAAGCTCTGGCCGACTACATCCAGGCCAAAGCCGCGCGCGACGCCGCCCAGAGGGCGCTCAACTGGTACACCGGAAAACCGAGCGATATCGACCAGGCAATCCTGGACGCCGAAGTCGCGCTGGCCCAGGCGGAAGTCGCGGACGCCGAACGACGCCTGGCCGACCTCCGGCCCGGCCCCGACCCCGACGCGCTGTCTCTGGCGCGGGCGCGCCTGGAACTCGCCGACGCACAGCTGGCCGCAGCTCATGCCAGAGCCGAGGTCGACCTCCAGACGCTGGATCTGCAGCTGGAGAAGCTGACCATCCGGGCTCCGATGGACGGAGTCGTCATCGCGCGCCACATCCAACCCGGCGAAGTCCTGGTCGCGGGCTCTCAGGCCCTCTCCATAGGCCAGCTGGATCGACTGACGATCACCGTCTTTCTTCCAGAAGACCGCTACGGAGAAGTCTCGATCGGGGATGAAGCCACCGTCACGGTCGACGCCTTCCCCGGCGTGGTGTTCCATGCCTCCGTGGTGCGAATTGCCGATGAGGCCGAATACACACCGCGCAACGTGCAGACGGATGAAGGCCGGCGAACCACGGTCTTTGCGGTCGAGCTTAGGGTGGAGGACACCCAGGGCCGTCTCAAGCCCGGGATGCCGGCCGACGTCCGCTTCGACGGCGCCTAGACCACGATGGACGGCTTGATCCAGGCCCGCGGGCTTCGCCGCCGCTTCGGGGACATCCTCGCCGTCGACGGCGTCGATCTGACCGTTCGCGGCGGCGAAGTCGTGGCGCTGATCGGCCCGGATGGCGCCGGAAAGACAACGACGATGCGACTCCTGTGCGGGGTCTTGCGCGCCGACGAGGGTCAGGTGCGGCTGGGCGGCATCGACCTGGCGACCGATCCCGACGAGGCGCGCGGCCTGGTGGGGTACCTGCCTCAACGTTTCAGCCTCTACGGCGAGCTCACCGTTGAAGAGAACCTGCACTTCCTGGCCGAGGTGCGGGGCCTGCCGCGCCACGAGTGGCGCCCGCGGTCGCTCGAGATCCTCGAATTCGTGGACATGGCCGATGTCGCCGACCGGCGCGCCGAGGCGCTCTCGGGCGGAATGCGCCAGAAGCTCGGCCTGGCCGCGGCGCTCGTGCATCGACCGCAGATTCTGATCCTTGACGAACCCACGGGCGGCGTCGATCCCGTGACCCGTCAGCTGTTCTGGCAGCTGCTCATCCGGCTCCTGCAGCAAGGAGTGGGAGTGCTTGTGTCCACCCCGTACATGGATGAGGCTGCACGCTGCGGCCGACTGGTGTTCATGAATCGCGGCCGGGTCATCCTGGAGGGCGCGCCCGGCGAGCTGCGGAACAGGCTGGAGGGCCAGATCGTCGAAGTCCTTGGAGAGCCCATCCCGGCGCTGCGGAAACTCGTCGCCGGCGATCCCAGAGTGCAGGATATCCAGCGATTCGGCGACCGTCTCCATCTTCGAATCCCTCAGCTCGACCTGGCCTCCCTCGAAGCTGACCTGAAAGCCAGGTCCTCTCAAGAAGGCGTCAGACTGTCGAGCGTTCGGGCGATTCCCGCCGGGCTCGAAGATGTCTTTCTCGACCTGCTGCAGGCCGAAGGCGCGGCAACATGACAGACCCGATTGCGGTGGCGGATAGGTTGACCAAACGTTTCGGCGATTTCACGGCCGTGGACGATGTGTCGTTCGAGGTGGAGGAAGGCGACATCGTCGGCTACCTGGGGCCGAACGGATCCGGCAAGACGACCACCATCCGCCTCCTGCTGGGTCTGCTCCTTCCGACCTCCGGAGGCGCACGGCTGCTCGGCTTCGATGTCCGGAAGGACGCCGAGGCCATCCGGGCCCGAGTCGGCTACATGTCGCAGCGTTTTGCCCTGTATGACGAGCTGACCGCCTGGGAGAACCTCAGTTTCTATGCGGGCGTGTATGGCCTGACCGACGCCTCCTCTCTGGAGGCGGTTCTCGAACGTCTCGATCTGCTCGAGGTGCGCGGCTCGCGCGCCGGCGACCTTCCGATCGGCTTCCGCCAGCGACTGGCGTTGGCCACGGCCATCGTCCACGAGCCTCCGCTGCTGATTCTGGATGAGCCCACCAGCGGCGTCGACCCCGCTGCGCGGCGCGCCTTCTGGGATCTGATCTACGCTCTTTCCGAGTCGGGTGTGACGGCCTTCGTAACAACGCACTACATGGATGAGGCGGAGTATTGTCGCCGGGTCGGAATCATGCGCCGGGGTCGTCTGCTGGCGATGGACACCCCGTCCAATCTGAAACGTTCCGCCGTCCCCGGCCGGGCCTGGGAGGTCTTCGCCGAGAATCTTCTGGAGACGCTGGAAGCCCTGACCGGCACGAGCGGGATCCTGCGCGCCGGACTCGCCGGTGATCACCTGCGCGCCCTGGCCGATCCCTCGCTTGAGCCGGACGACATCCGACACGCCCTCGGGCAACGCGACATCCATGCTGTCCGCATCACTCCGGCGGAGCCGACGTTGGAAGACGTCTTCCTTTCGCTTGCCGGTCCCTGAGCGCAAGCCGGCCTTCTGCGAATGCGTGTTACACTTCGCCGGCCTCATCTCCGGCCCTGGTCAACACTTCACCTTGCGAACTGCAAGGAGATGGGAGCGGGACGTGTGCACGACCCCCTGCCAGTGGCCGGGGGTTTCTTGTGACATGCGATCCAACCATGACGTTGTGGCGGAGATCGGTCGCGTGACGGCACGTCGGCGAAACCCGAAGGTGGCCGGCATCGGACTCTGTCTCGCGCTCCTCTCCGGTTGTGCTCAGGGGCAGGCGCCGGAAATGACGGCGGTCGAGTCGCCCCCCGATCCTTCGCCCACGCCCTTTCTGCCATCCACCGCAACGCCAACGCCCGAAACCGTATCGGTGTGGATTGCGCCGTCTGTCCCGCCTGAGGCCCGCGGACTGTTCTTGGACAGCCTGAGCATCCTTGGATGGCCCGTGTTGGTTGCCCAGGACGAATCCGCCGCCTCGGTGCGACTGGTCCCGGACGGCGGAATGCCTTTCGCTCGATGGACCTACGCGCTTGTGGCGCCTTTCCCGACCGTCGAGGATTCGTTCTCCATCGAGGAATTCGGGGCCGAGTGGCGGGGAGAAGCCGAAAACGGTTGGCAGATCCTCGTCACGCCTTCCGTGCGGACGCTTCTCGAGGCGCGCCTGGGTTCCCCGGGGCCGGAGGTCATCGAAGCCCCGGCGGGATTTCTCGTCGATCAAGCGTGGGAATCGCGGCCGTCCCTCAGCCTCGTTCCCTTCGAGAGCCTCGGACTGCGCTGGAAGGTGCTCGAGGTCGAAGGCCAATCGCCCATCCGCAAGGATTTCGATCCGGCGAGCTATCCGTTCGACGTGGTGTTTGGCCTGGAAGGCGATCCCGGCACGGTGTCTCGGATCGCCGAGGCGCTTGGGCTTCCAGAGAACGTGTCCCGCAATCGACGCTCGGACCGCCTGACGACCGTCGTGGTGACCGGAGTGACGGCGCTGACACGCGCCACAGCCTGGCGAATGGAGGCGCGCGGCGTCAACTACCCGGCGGAGCTGATCGGCGCGTGGCTCAGCCAGGCCGACATCACCCACATCAGCAACGAAGTATCGTTTAAGCCGGATTGCCCGCCGCCGACCGGGAATCTCAACATCCTTTTGTTCTGCAGCCTGCCGGGGCATATCGCCCTGCTGGAGACCGTCGGCGCGGATGTCGTCGAGCTTACCGGCAACCACGTGCTGGATGCGGGGCGCGATGCCTTTATGTACTCGATGGATCTGTACGAGGCGCGCGGCTGGCCGACGTTCGGCGGTGGGCGCAATCTCTCCCTGGCGGGGAAACCGGCTCTCTTCGAGCACAACGGAAATCGCTTCGCGTTCCTCGGCTGCAATGAAGCCGGTCCACCCGGCGCCTGGGCCAGGGACGACTCGCCCGGAGCCATGCCTTGTGGGGAGGACCGGCTGCTTCCGGAGATCGGGGCCTTGCGCGGGGAAGGGTATTTACCCTTCTTTACCTTCCAATGGCACGAGCACTACGTTCCCTTTCCCTATTCCAACCAGCGGGAGGTCTTTCGCGCCGCGGCCCAGGCTGGAGCAGCTGTCGTCAGCGGGAGCCAGGCCCATCAACCGATGGGATTTGAATTCGAGGGTGAGTCGCTGGTCCACTACGGGCTGGGGAATCTGTTCTTCGACCAGATGTGGTCGCAGTCGGTCCGCCAGGAATTCATCGACCGCTATGTTGTGTACGAGGGACGGGTGGTGTCGCTGGAGTTGTTGACGGCTGTTCTGGAAGACTGGGCCCAACCCAGACCGATGACGCCCGCCGAGCGGACTGACTTCCTTGACATGATCTTCTCAGCCAGCGGTTGGTGACCCGCAGCAGCATTTCTCGCCGCACGGATGGGAACCCAGGACCAGAAATCTCAGACGACGGCCAGCCCGCCGCGGGAGGCAATGGCCTGGCGCAAGCGTTCTTCCGCCGCATCCGCCCTGGCGCGGGCAGCGTTCAAGGACTTCTCCCACTCGGCGGCCGCTTCCCGATCCTCGACCGACTGGGCGTTGGTCATCACATTGAGCGCGGCGGCGCGCAGGCAGGCTGCGGCCAGCAGTCCGGCTGAGGCCGCATCGCTGAGCGCGTTGGCGTTGCCCAAGGCGGCGGCCTCCGCGGCGAGTTCCATGACCTGCGACGCGGCTTCTGCGACGCGCAACGGGACGGCGGCCGCGCCGTGGGTCGCCTCCTCGACGGCGGCTTGCCGCCGGCCCGCCTCTTCCTGGCCCTCCTTGGGGAGGCGCATCGCCTCCATCACCGCCTCAAACGCGCGTGCATCTTCTTCCACCGATGCCGAGAGCATCTGCAGCCACGTCTCCGCCTCGCGCGCGATGACCTGCATACGTTCCTGGACGCCGGCGTATTTCTTCTTCCCGACCGTCAATCGGGCGACCATCGCCACCAGCGCCGCGGCCATGGCTCCGGCGTAGGCCGCAGCCGAGCCCCCACCCGGAGCCGCCGTCGGGGCCGCCAGGCGATCGAGAAAGCCTCGGGCCGAGTCGGCCCGGCGCGCCTCCTCAAGCCGCGTCTCCAGCACCTGTCGCGGCTCGAAACCCTCCAGCTGCAGGTACCGGGCGGCGGTATCGAACAGAGCCGCTTGCGGGATGAGGCCCACCAGCTCGGACCGCACGGTCGTGACTCCATGCCGCGCGGCCTCTGCCCGCACCCGCTCGACGACCTCGGTCACGGAGGTCCTGGTGAAGTCCGTCAGATTCATTGAGACCTGCGCCAGGCCCTCCACGTCGAGCCCAAGCGCCTTCACGTAGGGAAGGCCTCCGGAGGATTGGCGCACGGCCCGGGCAATGTCTTTGGCCACGCGCACGTCGGAGGTCGAGAGGTAGATGTTATAGGCGATGAGCGGCGCTCGAGCGCCGATGACCGTGGCGCCGGCCTTGCCCAGTTTGGAGGGTCCGAAGTCGGGTGCGCGATCTGGATCCGTGGCGATCGCCTCCCGCAAACCCTCGTACTGCCCGCGCCGCAGGTTCTCCAGGTTGACGCGGTCCGGGCGCGTGGCGGCTGCCTCGTAGAGGTATACGGGGATGCCCAGCTCCTGGCCGACGCGCCGGCCCACCTGGCGGGCCAGAGCTACGCAGTCCTCCATCGTCACTCCGCTCAACGGCACGAAAGGCACGACGTCGGTGGCGCCGATGCGCGGATGTTCGCCGGTGTGTTGATCCAGATCGATCAGGTCCGCGGCGCGCGCGATGGCGGCAAAGGCGGCCTCGGCCGCTGCCTGCGGCGGTCCGGCGAAAGTGATGACCGATCGATTGTGGTCGGCGTCTTTATGCAGGTCGAGCACGATCACGCCCGAAACGGCGGTGATGGCGGATCGAATGGATTCGATCACCTCCGCTCGGCGGCCCTCGGAGAAGTTGGGGATGCATTCGACCAGCTGTTCGGACATCGGATCCTCGAGGATGAAGTGGGTGGCCGCAGGTTGTCAAACGGCGATGATGCTGGAGGTGTCGCGAGAAGCCTCGTCGGGAATCTTTCGAAGCGCCGCCAGGCTGGCCAGCGAGAGAATGGCGGCTCCGATGAACAGAGCCGTGTAGCCCAGGAATTCCCCGGGCACGGCCAGATTGAGTCCATCGATGATGGGCCCGGCCAGGCGGCTGGTGGCTCCAGCGCCGGCTGTGGCGAGGTTCGTCAGGCCGAGGTACTTGCCGGCCTCCCCCTTCGGGGCCAGATCGTTGGCCAGGGCCCAGTTGGCGGTCAGGAAGACGCCGATGCCGGCGCCGACCACGCTGCCGAACACAAGGACCATCGACGGCGAGCGCACCGGGATCATGGCCAGGGCACCGACGCCGACCAGGATCGCCGCGACCACGTGCATCCTTCGTCGGCCATAGCGGTCGGAAAGATAGCCGCCGAATATCGAGAACGCCATCAGCGACAGCACGATGGCGGCCATGAGATCGCCGGTGACCTTGACCGGATTTTCCGCCGCCAGACGGTCGCGCACATAGTATTGCGCAAAGGCCTGGATGGGGTAGATGCTGAGAAGAAAGACGAATCGGCCGGCGATCAGGCGCCAGAACGCGGGAGCAGCCTTGAGATCGATTTGCAGGGATGCGCGAAATCTTTCCAGCCGGTTCCCGGATCCAGGCTCGGCTGACTCTTCCGGGACTGCCAATGTGACGATGATCAGACCCACCAGCAATGCCGCGCCGACGGCGGCCATGGCCCCCGCGGGATTGGGGTCCACGGGCGAGATCAGGCGGCCGACCAACAGCGACGACACGACCAGGCCGCTCATGTCCAGCAAGTTCTTGATGCCGCTGGCGCGGCCCATCTGACTCGTGGGGACGCGATCGTGCATCAATCCCTGCAGGGGACCATGAGCCATGTTGGAGGAAAGCTGCAAGCCGAGGTAGCCGGCGGCCAGCGTCGCCAGATCCGGTGCGAGGGCGATGACCGCCAGAAACAGGAAATCCAGCAGCGTGCCGGCGATGATCATCGGACGGCGCCGGCCGAGGCGCGAAGACCAGCCGTCGCTGAGCGCGCCCGATAGCGGCTGGACGATGGTGGCCAGCAGCAGACCGGCGAAGGTGAGCAAGCCCAGCGCCGTGTTCTTGCGGCTCGGGTCCACCTGCTCGAGGAGCAAGGCCGGCAGCACGATGAGATGCAGGCTGTTCCACAGGAAGGCCAGCCCCGGCCAGTAGGCGTTGACGGCAAAGAGGTCGATCGTGCGTGAACGTCGCATGTGGCTAGGAGGCGAACGACCCGCGCAGGTCCACAGGCAGGCAGGCGGCCAGCTGGTGCATCACAACCTGCTCTGTCTCCGTGTCCTGTTCTTCGGCCGAGCGCCTGGAGGGTAGGGGCGGGACGAACGGTTCTCCGATGTTAACGCACAGCTGGTCATCTGATTCGTAGACGCCGATGGGCAGGAAGCGCAGTCCCGAATGGGCCAGGAGCTGAAGGAAGCGACCGGCTCCGGGCCAGAGCGGCTGCAGCCCGCCGTCGGGTGAGTCGCCTCCTTCCGGCGTCAGACCGACCAGCGGATCACGCGTCCGGAAAATGTACTTGAGGACCTGGCGGACGGCGTGCGCCCGGGCTTCCACGTCCTGATGTCTGGGAGGCATGGGCGGCATACTGGTGAAGCCGTAGCATGCTGCCAATCGAGGTAAGGCCCAGGCACTGAGAGGCGTCAACGTCGAGGACCGCCAGCGATCGGGGAAGGTCAACGCCGAGGTCATGATCCAGTGGACTTCGCGCGCTATCAGCGAAGACACGGCCCACGAGATCCACCAGGACTTGAAGTCCCTGCGGCTGTAGTGGTTTGCCAGAAGAAGCCAACCCGCCGACGACAGGTCGGGCAGGCGACCTTCAACGCGTATCCCTGGCCGGAGCCGAGCCACCATTCGAAGGGCGTCCTCTCGGAAGCTGCGGCGGCTGCCTATGAGCACGCTGACTGCAAGGGATGCCGTGGTCGGGGTGACGAGTGGATAGCGCGCCACGGCGCCAAGTATAGGCGGGAAGGCCGGTCCGGCGCGGGCGGGCCTCGGCTGACCGTGTGCTGCCCGGGCGAATTAAGACTCTCCTTATCCGAATGTAACTGGCGGTGGGTTAGAATGAGAGCCCTTTGGGAGGTTCATCCGCATGGCAGGCTTTAGCCGAAGGGCGTTCCTGAAGGTTGCCGGCGCCGCAGGTCTGGCGCTCGCCACAGGCTGCAAAGCTTCGCCGCCCCAGAGCGCGACGCAAGTCTCCGGATCGACCGTCGACCCCACGGCGATCGCCGTCGACCGGCCGCCGCGCGAACTCATCATTACGCCAACGGGCGAGCTGTATGTGCAATCGTATGCGCGGGTGCCGAGCGTCGACGCGCAGGCCTGGACGCTGAATGTGCATGGCCTGGTGGACCACGAGACGACCCTCGGCCTGGAGGACATTCGAGCTTTCCCGAAGATCGAGTCGATGCGAACCCTCGAATGCATCGGCAATCCTGTGGGCGGCCCATTGATCGGCAACGTGGTGTGGGGTGGAACGGAAGCCAGGGCCCTTTGGGAGCGGGTGGGCATTCAGTCGCAAGCGAGGCGCGCCCGTTTCTCGGCCGAAGACGAGTATTCCACGAGCGTCGACCTCGAGTGGATCACCCAGCCGGGTGTGTTGTTGGTGTATGAGATGAACGGTGAACCCCTTCCGCCGGAACACGGCTTTCCGCTGCGGATCCTCATGCCGGGCCTGTACGGGCAGAAGATGCCCAAGTGGATTCGCGAGATCGAGTTCATCGACGAAGATCATCTCGGCTACTGGGAATCACGGGGCTGGTCGGATGTCGCATCGGTGAAGACCAACTCCATCATCCAGCAGCCGCTCAGCCTCGAGCGCGTGTCCGCCGGAAGCCTGCCGATCTTCGGGGTCGCCTTCGCCGGGCTGCGGGCGATCACGCGGGTCGAAGTGCGGATCGACGACGGGGATTGGACCGGGGCCGAGCTGCTCCAGGATCCGTCGTCCCTGGTGTGGACCCAGTGGTCGATCGACTGGCCGGCGAACGCCGGCAGCCACCGCATCGCCGTGCGGGCGACGGACGAGGAAGGGTTCGTCCAGTCCACCGAGGGGGAGTCGATCCTGTCGTCATCTTTCCCCGACGGCACCGATCACATCCATTCCCTCGTGGTGACCGTGGTTTGATGGCGTGCGACCCGCGCAATCCAGAATCCTCCGCCTGGCGTCGGCCGCCGCCGGGGTCTTGATGGTGGCGGCCCTGGGGGCCGCCGTGACCGTTTCCCACTACGAAGAACAGGATCCCTTCTGCGCCTCGTGCCACACCCTCCCCGAGGTCACCTACTTCAACCGCGCCCAGGAAGCCAAAGCCGGGGAGGGGCCACTGGCCGACCTCAGCAGCGCTCACTACGCCGGCGACGATAGCTTTCGCTGCATCGACTGCCATCGAGGCGACGAGGGCGCTGTTCACCGCGTGACGGCCCTGACCCTTGGCGCCCGGGACACCGTCATCTGGCTCGCCGGTCGGGCCGATCCGACCATTGAAAAGACGGAGCTGGTCGTGCCGTTCCTCCTGACCGGGGCGTGCGTGAAGTGTCACGAAGCCTCGCTGCTCGAGGTCGGTTTCAACAATCACTTTCACAACAAGCTTCCCGATGCGGCCGGCGCCCTGCGCCGCGGCGGCGAGTTGACCCGTCCGGTCGATCTGCCCGCCGCGCCGCTCGAGCTCATGCCCACTGATACCACGGTGCTGTGCGTCGACTGCCACCGGGCACACATTCACGTCGACGGGGCGGAACTGTCGGCGTATCTCGATCTTGTCAGGAACGTCTACCCAACCTGCGTGAAGTGCCACGAAGAAGCCGGGCATGGGCCGCTGGAGTTGGCGCCGAGGTGAGGGCCTTTCGGCGACAGACGTAGGGCGCTCCATTGGACGCCCCTACAAAGAGTCTGCATCGGTAGGGGCGGCTCGCGATCCGCCTCTGTCCACGAGGAGAACACATGTAGGGCACGCCATCGCGTGCCCCTACGGTTTCTCAACGAATATCGCCGCCTCATACGGGGCGAGGACGACATTCCCGGAGTCGATCCGGGCAGGCCTTCGAGGTGTTGAAGTGAGGCGCAAATCCCAGCCTGCGGACGGCAATGGGGGATCAAGTCGCAGGCTGAGCGGACGTCCATAGAAGTTGAGGGCGACGAGGGCCCGCTCGCCCTCGTGCTCCCGAAGATAGGCCCATCCACCGCGGGGTCTCGGGGTGAGGTTGACGAAGCTGCCTCGACGCAGGGCAGGGGTCGCGGCGCGCAAGGCGATCAGTTTCCGATAGAAACTGAAGACCGAATCTGGATCTCTTCGCTGCGCCTCGACGTTCCGGCTGGTGAAGCCAGGATGAAGGGGGAGCCATGGCCGGCCGGAGGTGAAGCCCGCATGAGGTGACGCGTTCCAGGGCAGGGGGGCCCGGCCCGGATCGCGGTTGTAGAACGGCCAATAGTGCTTCGACACCGGATCGAGAATCTGCCCCGGCCCGATGGGAGTGGGTGGCAGGGCGATCTCATCGCCGTAGTAGATGAACGGCGTGCCCCTCAACGTCAGGAGCATGGCCGCCGCCACCTTGGCGATGGCGTCCGGTTGGCGTCGGCCGTAGCGGGCGACGTGTCGCCCCGCGCCGTCGTGGTCGCTCAACACGTACACCGGCCAGCGACGCGGCCCCAAGGCGGCCTCCCATCGCTCGACCGCGCGCAGGAACGCCTGGGGATTCCACCCGGCATGTCCGAAAGCGAAATTGAAGGCCAGATGGAGTTTGCCTTCCCCGAGATGCAGAGCGGCCTTCTCGGGTGAGGTGCGTTCGATCGTCTCGCCGACGGCCATACGATCGCCGTACTCATCCAGGAGGCCTCGCAGCTCTGTCAGGGCGGCCTCCATCGTCGGATGGTCCATGTCATAGCGATGAACCTGCCCGTCGTATGGGCGAATGCCCAGCCGCAGGGGATTGTCGGGAAGGTCGGGATGCTTGCCCCAGACGTTGAAAGCGTCCAGACGAAAACCGTCGACGCCGCGGTCGAGCCAGAACCGGGCAACGTCGATAAGCTCGTGGCGCACTGCGGGATTGCCAAGGTTGAGATCCGGCTGCTGGCGAAGGAACATGTGATAGTAGAACTGCTGTGTCTTCTCGTCCCATTCCCACGCCCTCCCGCCGAAGACCGCCTGCCAGTTGTTGGGCGGCCTCCGCCCGGGCCGCGGCTCGCGCCAGTAATACCAATCTCGGCGCGGGTTGTGGGGCGAGCTGCGCGATTCGAGGAACCATGGATGCTGGTCCGACGTGTGATTGAGGACCAGATCCAGGACGATGCGCAGGCCGCGGCGGTGCGCCTCGGCGATCAGGTGGTCGAAGTCGGCCAGGGACCCAAACCGCGGATCGAGGCTGCGATAGTCGGTGACGTCGTAGCCAAAGTCGACGTCCGGTGAGGGGAAGATGGGCGAGAGCCAGACGGCGTCGACGCCGAGCGAATCGGGCGCGCCCCGCAGGTGATCCAGATGGGCTATCAGTCCAGGGATATCCCCGAGACCATCACCGTTGGAGTCGGCGAAAGAGCGCAGGTAAAGGTGGTAGAAGATGGCCTCCTCCCACCACGGTCGCTGATGGGCCATGATCGTTTCTTCATCTCCGATTAAGCTCGAGATGCTAGGATACCTCCCATCCGGGGTTCGGCCAACCTCGGGAGGTGTCGCGTGAGGAGCGGTGGGACGATGCAGGCAGTAGGCGCCGTGGCTCTCATGGGATTGTTGCTGGCCGGGTGTCAGCCGGCAGCGAGCACCACGCCCGCGGTGGCGCCGGTGCGTCCAACGGAAATCCCGGTCTCTCTCACCGATGCCGACATGCTTTCCCCTGCGCCGACGTTGTCGCCGACCGCCCCTCCGGTGCGGACTTCGCTCGAAGCGACGGATCCCACGACCGTCAGCCTGGTCAACGGGCGGCCCACGCTGGTGGAGTTCTTCGCCTTCTGGTGAACGACTTGCCAACGCTTGGCGCCCGTCGTGCACGGGCTCGAGAATGCCTGGGGCGATCGCATCCGATTCGTGTACCTGGATATCGACGATCCGCGCAATGACGCGTTCAAGTCGGCGCTCGGCTATCAGTACCAGCCGCACCTGTTCCTGCTGGACGGCGAGGGGAAGGTCCTCCGGCAGTGGGTGGGGTTCGTGGACGGGAGTGAGCTCGAAGCCGCCTTTCTCAGCGCGGCATCCTGAATGCCCTGCCCCGAGGGCGCGGCGAGGTTCGTCCTTCGACTGCGCTCGGGCTTCGCGTTCGCTCAGCCCTCGCTCCGCTCTGGATGTGAAGCAGGGCGAGACCCATGGGCTGCGCCCGCCGGGTTGGTCCTTCGGCTGAAGGTGCTATCGGATGGAAGGCGGTACCCCCGCAGGCGAGCCGAGGCGACAGCCGAGGCCGTTCGCCCCGCGGGCCGGAGCCCGCCGGGGCGCCGGCCCGGACGGGGCGTAGCCGGAGGGGGCCCAAAGGCGAAGAGAACCCAACCCACGCATCTTCGCCCGCGGTGATACACTCGTGCCTCCGCAGACGGAGGCATCTCCCTTGCGAGCTCTGTGGGATATCGCCGTCGGGCCGCCGCTGCCAACCCAGCGCCTCGAATCGGAACGTCTGAACAAGATTCGGGCGCTGGCCGCATTTTCACCGGACGCCCTTTCTTCGATCGCATACGCCAACCAGGAAATCTTCCTCGGCCTGGTCGTCGCCGGGGCGGTCGGGTTGATGTACTCCTGGCCGATCGCCCTCGCCATCGCCGCGTTGCTGGGCGTGCTTGCCCTCTCCTATTCGCAGACGTTGTGGGCTTATCCGACCGGCGGTGGGTCCTACACGGTGGCCAAAGAGAATCTGGGCGCGCCCTTGGGCCTGGTGGCCGCCGGCGCTTTGCTCATCGACTATGTATTGACGGCCGCGGTCAGCCTGACGGCTGGTGTCGCCGCGATCGCTTCGGCCTTCCCGGGGCTTTGGTCCTATCGCGTCGAGCTGGCGCTTGTGCTTCTGGTGCTGATCACCCTCGCCAACCTGCGGGGTCTGCGCGAATCGGGAACGCTGATCGCCGTGCCGGTCTACCTGTTCGTCGGGACCTTTCTGGCCATGCTGTTGTGGGGAGGTTTCGTCGCGTTGCGCGACGGCCCGGGGACGTGGGCCGCAACCCTTCCGGCCGCGGCGCCCCTATCGACATACCTGATCCTGCATACTTTCGCCGCCGGCTGCACCGCCCTCACCGGAATCGAGGCCATCAGCAACGGGATCACCGCCTTTCGCGAGCCGGTCTCCAGGAACGCCAACCAGACGCTGTGGGTCATGGCGCTCCTCATGGCCAGCCTTTTCCTGGGCTCGATCGCCCTCACGCAGTATCTGGCCGTGCTCCCCCAGGGCGAGGAAACCATCCTATCGGCCCTGGCGCGCCGCATCCTGGACGGCACGCCGTTCTACTACATCGTCCAGGCATCGACGCTGCTGGTCCTGGCGGTCGCCGCCAACACGAGCTTCGCCGGTTTTCCGCGCGTGGCCTCCGTGCTCGCGCAAGACCGCTACCTGCCGCACCAGTTTTCCCACTTGGGCGACCGGCTGGTCTACTCGAACGGCATGCTGCTGTTGGCCGGGCTGACGGCGGTCTTGATCTTGGTGTTCGCCGGCGACTCGCATGCCCTGATCCCGCTGTTCGCGGTGGGCGTCTTCCTCGCCTTCACCCTGTCGCAAGCCGGAATGGTT
The DNA here is from genome assembly GCA_035693825.1 of Anaerolineales bacterium. Taxonomy (GTDB): domain Bacteria; phylum Chloroflexota; class Anaerolineae; order Anaerolineales; family E44-bin32; genus MGOM01. The sequence continues at coordinate 14,005 of DASSGB010000265.1, read as the reverse complement.
GTGCACTGGATACGCGTGCGAGGCGACCACTGGCCGCTGAAGGCGCTGGCGAACGGCGTGGGCGCGCTCGTCACCACGGTGACTTTCTTCGTGGTCGCGATCAGCAAGTTCGCCGAGGGTGCCTGGGTCGTCCTGGTCCTGATTCCCGCGATGGCGGCGATGTTCTACGCCGTGCGTCGCCACTACCGCGAGGTGTCGCGCGAGCTGACGCTGAGGGGCCTGCCTCCGAGCTTGCGCCCGCTGCCAGACCCGCGCGTCGTGCTCCCCATTTCGGGCGTGCACCGCGGGGTGATCGAGGCCCTGCGCTATGCCCAAACGCTGTCCAAGAACGTCACGGCGGTCTATGTCGAGACGCAACCCGGGGCGGGGGAGGAAGTGCGAAAGGAATGGGAGCTCTGGGCGCACGGGGTTCCGCTGGATGTGGTGCCCTCGCCCTACCGCTCGGTCATCGGCCCCTTGCTCGAGTATCTGGATCGCACCGACACGGAGCACAACGACGGCCAGCTGGCCACCGTGATCCTGCCGGAATTCGTACCCGCCAAATGGTGGCAGGTGCTGCTGCACAACCAGACCGCGTGGCTGCTGAAGCTGGCGCTGCTCTACCGGCGCCGGCGCGGCACTCGGGCGCGGCCGGTCATCGATATCCCGTACTACTTGAGAGAGTAGGCGTCGAGCCCAAAGTCCAAACCCGGTTTCCGCAGGAAACCGGGTTTGGAATTCGCTGACAGCTGACAGCCGAAGGCTGAAGGCTGATGGCTGATGGCTGACGGCCCTACTTTGCCCCCTCGATCAGCCTCCGGGCGATGACGACTCGCTGCACCTCGCTCGTCCCTTCGCCGATGGTCATCAAGCGCGCGTCGCGGTAGAAGCGCTCGACCGGATACTCACTGCTGTAGCCGTAGCTGCCCAACACCTGGATGGCGTTTCGGCAGACCGTCTCGGCCATCTCACTGGCGAAGAGCTTGGCCATGGCGGCTTCCTTCGTGTGCACGCGTCCCAGACTCTTGAGCCAGGACGCCTGCAGCACCAGCCAGCGGGCGGCCTCGATGTTCGTGGCGGCGTCGGAGAGCATGAACTGGATCGCCTCGAGCTGCGTCAGGGGCGCGCCGAACGCGCGACGTTCCGTGGCGTAGCGCAGAGCCTCCTCATGCGCCGCCCGCGCCAGGCCGATCGACAGGGCGCCGATGGAGATACGTCCTCCATCGAGCACCTGGAACGTCTGATGCAGCCCCTCGCCGGGCTTCCCCAGGAGGTGGTCGGCGGGCACACGGACGTTGTCGTAGGTCAGGCCGTGCGTGGGTGAGGAGCGGACGCCCATCTTGTGCTCGGGAGGATGGATGGTCAGGCCGGGGGCGTCGAGGGGGACGACGATCAGGCTGAACCCGTGGCGGCCGGCGGCACGATCGGTCCGGCACAAGGTGACGACGATCCATCCGACGCTGGGATTGGTGATCCAGGCCTTGCTGCCGCGAATGACGTACTCGTCGCCGTCCCGTTCGGCGACGGTTTCGACTCCGCCGGCCAGATCCGACCCGCCGCCGGGCTCGGTCAGGGCCAGGGCCGCCAGGCCCTTCTCGCCGGTGGACAGCCTCGGCAGCCAGCGCTGCTTCTGCTCGACGGAGCCGAACATGGCGATCGGCGCGCAACCCAGGCCGTTGTGGGCCGCGACCGAGAGGGCCACACCGCCGTCGGCCCAGCCGAGTTCTTCGATCGCCAGCGAGGCGCCGATGGCATCGACTCCGGCCCCGCCAAGCTCCTCCGGGATGACCAGGCCCAGCAATCCGAGGGGGGCCATCTTGCGGAAGACCTCGGCCGGGAACGTCGCCGTGCGATCCCACTCGGCCGCGTGGGGACGAATCTCCTTGGCGGCGAATTCGTGAACCGATTGGCGCCACATCGATTGTTCTTCAGTCAGCTGGAAGTCCATGGTGTACCCCTCGGAGCGTCGATGGAGTGATGTGGGGGGCTGACCTTTCAGCCGCGGCTGTCGTCCTCTTGGCCGGCGTGCGCGATGGCCTCCAGGGACTCGGGATTGACGAGCGACGAAACGTCGCCCGGTTCCTCGCCGAGATACGCTGACCTAATCATACGCCGCATGATCTTGGCGTTGCGCGTTTTCGGGAGATCCGGGACGAAGATCACCTCCTTCGGGGCGAGGGCCTTCCCCAATTCGGTGATCAAGCGCCCGCGCAGGTCCGCCTTCAAGGCCGCGCTGGGAGGGACGCCGGCCTGCAGGACGCAGAAGCACACCACCTGCGTGCCTTTGACCGGGTCGGGCACGCCGATGGCCGCCGCTTCCACCACGTCGGGGTGAGCCACAAGCGACGACTCCACTTCGGCCGGGCCGAGGCGCTTGCCGGCGACCTTGAGCGTATCGTCCGATCGACCGAGGATGTACCACAACCCATCTTGATCGACTGCGGCCCAGTCTCCGTGGACCCAAACCCCGGGCCAGCGCGACCAGTAGGTCTCCTCGTAGCGCTGAGGATCGCCCCAGAAGCCGCGCGTCATTCCGATCCACGGCGCGCGGATGACCAGTTCCCCAACCTGGCCGCGAAGGGATCGCCCGTTTTCATCCACAACGTCGGCGGCAATTCCGGGGCAGGGCGCGGAGAAGGCGCAAGGTTTGAGCGGCCGCAGCGGGTTGCCCATCAGGATTCCGCCGGAGACTTCCGTCCCGCCGGAATAGTTGATGATGGGCCGGCGGGATTCGCCCGGCACGTCGAACAGCCAGCGCCAGGGCTCGGGATTCCACGGCTCGCCCGTCGATCCGAACAGTCGCAGCGAAGAAAGGTCGTGGGCGCGCACCGGCGCCTCGCCCTGCGGGGCAAGCGCCCTCACCAGCGTGGGCGAGATCCCCAATGCGGTCAGGCGATGGCGTTCGACCATCGACCACAGGCGATCCGGGCCGGGGTAATCCGGAGCGCCGTCGAAGAGGAACATCGTCGCCCCCAGGATCAGGCTGCCGAAGACGAGCCACGGGCCCATCATCCAACCCATGTCGGTAATCCAAAACATCCGATCGCCGGCGTGGACATCCGTGCCGAAGGCCATGTCCTGGGCGGCTTTCACGGGGAACCCGCAGTGGGTATGGACCGCGCCCTTGGGCCGGCCGGTCGTTCCCGAGGTGTAGATGATCATGAGGACATCTTCGGCCGAAAGGACCTCGGTCTCGGCCGACGCCGGTTGGCCTTGGACGAGCTCGTGCCACCACTGATCTCGACCGGCCTGCATCGGCACCCGGTTCCCCATGTGGCGCACGACGATCTGGTGCTGCAAGGTGGGAACGCGCTGCGCGGCCTCGTCGGCGATCGGTTTGAGGGCCACGATGGCGCCGCGCCGCGGCAGCCCGTCAGCCGTGATCAGCGCCCGGGCGCGGCCGTCCTCGAGGCGGCTGGCGACCGCGCCGGGACCGAAACCCGAGAAGAGAGGCAGAATGACCCCGCCGATCTTGGCCACGGCCAACAACGCCACGACGATCTCGGGGATCATCGGCATGAACAGGCCCACGGCGTCGCCTTTGCCCAGGCCGAGCGACCGAAGAGCGGCGGCCATCTGATTCACGCGGTGATCGAGCTCGGCGTAAGTGAGCTGCCGGACTTCGCCGAATTCGGCTTCATACAGCACGGCCAGGGCTTCTGGAGGCGCGAGCCTCCGGTCGGAGGGGAGGCACGAGTCGACGATGTTCATCGTCCCCCCGACGCACCAGCGCGGCCAGGCCGGGCCGCGCTCGAGGTCGACCACCTGGGTAAAGGGGGACCGGAAGCGAATGTCGAGATAGCGAAGCACGGCTTCGGTGAACCAGGGCACGTCCCGACACGAGCGCTGCCACAGCTCGTCGAAACTCGCCAGCCGATGGACCTGGAGGAACCGCGTCAGGTGGGCCCGGGCGATGGTTTCCGCGTCGGGCTCCCAGACGACGGGCCCACCGAAAGTCAACGTTTCCGACAAGAGGTTCCTCGGATGGAAGCGAAATCACCAATCACGTATCACGTATCACAGCGATTCGTGATTGGTGATTCGTGATTCGTGGGCCATCTACCGCCCCGTCAACCTCGGAAACCAATAGCTGAGCATCTGCTGAGCCGGCTTGCCGCGGACGGAGGTCGACTTGTCCTGGAGCGCGACCGCTGGATGGAAGCCGCGCACGTAGAAACCGCGGACATTCTCCCGGCCATAGGCGGCCAGCAGCACGGCGTTCAAGGCCGAGTTCTGCTCGGGCAGATCGACCACCAGGTCCGGATCGACGACGGCGCCCGAGTTGAACTGGGAGGGGGGACGGCAGGTTCCATCCGGAGCCGGAGCGCAGGCCGCGGCCGCGCCGTCGATCGAGAGATACTCGAGGCTCAGGAAGATCAGTCTGCCTTCGAGGGATTCTTCGGCGAGGAGGATCGTGTCGAGGAGCTTGTATGCCTCCTGCTGCATCTGCTCCGGGGTCACCTCGGTGCCCTCCCCGAGCGGAGCACGCCAGAGGACGTGGATCTCATCCACCGCATCGGCGAACACAGGCACGCCCTGCAGCGTGGAGCCGAAGTCGACTTCCCATGCGAGGCGTCCGTGGAAGATGGTCCGCACCTCTGCCAGGAGAGCGCGCCAGCGTGCCTCGGCGTCGGAAGGCGCGCCGGAGGGCGATCCGTCGGCCAGGACTCCTGAAGGCAGCGCGGGGATCACCTCCGGCCCTCCCAACACGAGCTTGACCGCTCCGGAACGTTCGGCAACGGTGGCATAGGTGAGCGCGAAGGAGCGGTACAGCTCGAACCACACCGACCACCAGGCGCCGTTGCGCGGGCTGGCGGTCCACCAAGCCGCACTGTCACCCTCAGGCGCGAGCAGGCGCGGGTGCAGCACGACGCCCAGGCCCGCCGCCTGCGCCGCGCCCGCCTGGCGAGTGAGATCCATGGCGAACGGCGCCAGCGCCGGGTCAAAGCCTATTGGAGGCGTCGGGGCGACCGGACCCAGAGTCCACGACGGCGTCAGCGCCACCACATTGGCGCCGCCCGCGGCCATTTCGGCCAGCGCCGCTGGAAGATAAGAGGTCCACGTTGGATCGAACGGCGCCTGTATCTCATACCCCGCCTCAAAACTGGGCCGAGGCAGAATTTCCGGCGCGACCACCGTCGCCCCCACAGCCTCCGGATCCCATGCCGCCCAAGCCGATACCGTGTCGACCCCGGGCGCGGCAGTAATGAGTGTTCGCCCCTCGCTCTGGGGTCCGGGCGTGTCGATGTCGTCGGCCGCACCGCATTGTTGGTTGCGGCAGAACCGGTAATGCAGCGGCGGATTCCAGGCCGTGGGGCTGTGCAGGGTGTACCTCCACTCGCTCTGACTCACCGGCCACATCGGCAACGGAGTCGTCCAGCCCGAGGCCGACAGCTGCAGGCTGACGTTTTCCCCCGGCGGCGAGGCCGGTGGCCCGGTGACCTGGAACGAGTAACTGTCTCCCTGTGCGGCATGCCAGGTGGAAACCACGTCGCCGAGGCTCAGGACGTCCCGCGTGGGAAGAACCACCTGGCGCGTGAGGAACGCTCCCTCTGACGTGCGTTCGGCGTTCCAGAAACCATCACCTAGCGTGTACTTGTAGCGGAGATCTGTTCCGGCATAGAGCGTCGTCAGGGCGAGGTAGTGTGTCGGATCGACCATGATCAAAGGCACAGCCACCGTCACGTCGACGCTTTGGCCCCCGGGAAGGTCGGTAAAGAGGTTGCCCAGCGTTCGCACGTTGCCGATGACTCGCACCACCGCGTTCTCGGGAGTGTCCGGCGGGACGGTGACCTCGAAGGAGACCTGGATAGGATCGGCCCGCGTCATCGTGAGCGTTGCCGGCGTGGCGCTCTCGGCGGCAAGGATGGCGCCTTGCTGGGCGGGCAGGTGCGCGCCGGTCGGACTCAGCGCGGCGAAGTTGTGCAAACCCGGAGGTAGGTGATCGAGGCGAAAGGCGCCCTGGCCGTCGGTGAACGCTCGAACGCCGCCTGCCGTCACCAGGATGTCTTCCAGCGGCGCGCCGGACCCGGCCTCGGTGAGGTTACCGATGATGCGCCCCGTCGGTCCGGAGTAGGGAGCGTCCTGCCAGGCGGCCACGATATCGCTGACGACCATCGATCCCGTCACCACCGCCAGGCGATAGCGAACCGCATCCCCACTCGCCGTGATCTCGTCCGCCGTTCCGGGCGAGGTGCGAACGTAGCGATAACGCAGCACCGTGCCGACAGGCGGGGTGAGCCGTGTCCTCCATGTTCCGTCCGCCTGAGTTTCCAGAGGAACATCGATGACGTTGTTGGCCAGCCCACTGACCTCGTCCAGGAGCCGAAGGACGAGGGAGGCGCCGATGGGGGGCACGACGGCGGGAGTCATGACGAACTCGACCTCGGCAACGGGCGAGGGAGTCGTCGGAGGAACTTCGAGTGGAGGCGGTCCGCTGGGCGGGTTCAGGGCACCACATGCAGCGAGAGCGACCGCCAGCAAGGCCAGAAGGGATCGATGGACGGCGAGTTTCATTGGCTCGAGGTCAGCTCCTGGATCAACTGTAGGCAAACGTCGACGTTTGGCACGGCGCGCACCGGGAAACGCAGCCGCGGGGCGCGCCGGCCCTCCTTCGGTTTCACGACGAGCATCCCCTGGTCGAGCTGTGCCAGTCCTACGTCGGCCCAGGCGAGGGTCTTCCTTCCATTGACGATGCCCGACGGGGTAAGCTGCAACGGGCCGAAGGGCAGCGGCTGCGCCTGGTTGAAGGACTGAGTGTACGCCTCCAGCAGTCTTGGGTAGACCCCCTGCTTGATGGCGGCCACGAGCTCGTCGAAATCGGTCAGGGCCTGGTGCAGGCGATAGCGACGCCCATCGCGGGTGATCAACATCAATTCGTCCTGCCGGCCCCAGGGGAGCCTGCCCGGGCCGTAGCGGATAGACATGGTGTGGATGGCGCGAATCTCGTCCCAGGGAATCGCCGAGCCCCGCCGCCCGCGCTCGATGACCAGACCGCGTGCATGCTGCCGAACGAGCACGCGGCCCTGGACGCGACCGATCAGCAAGAACACCAGGCCGAGCAGGGCAAGGATGCCCGCGGCGTAGGCCGCGGGAGCGGCCCAGCGGTCAACCGCCAGAGGCCCGTAGGCCTGATACGCGAACAGCCCTCGCCCCGCAGCCAGAATGCCCGCGGCCGCGGCCAGCCCCATGATCGCCCAACCCGTCAGGGTGAAGCCCCGCTGCGATCCGGAGCGCGGGCGATGTTCGCGAATCACCGGACCCAGCCGGTTCTGGGGGCGAGAGGGTGCGGTGGTCATGGGCCGATAAACGCCCGCCCGACCAGAAGGGAAAGGACCAGAGTCGTCATCCCCAGGGCGACGCCCGCCAACGCGACGGAGCGGCGCTGCGTGGGTGAGAAGGCCGCGCCCAGGCCGAGGCCCACTGCGAACACGCTGAGCGAATACGCCACACTCAACACCTGACCCAAGGCAGGGCTCTGGCGCAACGGGACGGCAGCCAAGGTCAGAAGCAGTCCGACGAAACCGGACAGACGCGCCACCCACGCGGCGCGATCGCTGAGATTGGCGATCACCTCCGGCAGGACCGGCAGGTCGGGACTGAGGCCGGACATCCCGGCTGTACCGTACAGCAGCCGGTAGAAGAACAACTGATTCCACGCCGTGGCCATCAGGACCACACGCACCAGCGCCATTCCGATGAGTCCGACCAGGCCTCCTCCGAGAAGATCCAGCAGCGGGTCCGGCCCGAGGACCAGGTCGACGCCTGGGATCAGGAAGATCAGCGAAAACCCGAAGGCCACGGCCACGCACGCCAGCAACAATGGCTGTGGGCGAGACACGAGTAGCGCCGCCAGGATGATCCACCCCAGCGCGACGCCGAAGCGGGCCAAGCCTCCCCCGGCGAGAGCCAGGCCGCCCAGGCTCGCCGCGAGCAGGCCCCACACCCACTGGAGGCGTCGGAGTCTGGCAGCGGCTGCCAGAAGATTCGGATGGTCCTGCGAGACCGGTAAGGTCACGTTCGCCCGGTTAACCGGCGTCCCCCGGGACGAAGTAAACGTCCGTGGGTTTGAGCTTGCTGTTGCGCAGGAACCGCGGCCGGACGCGCATGCCGATCCAATCCAGCGACGCCTGCTCCGGATCGACGCCGAGGAGTCGCGTCAGAAAGAGCGTGTTGGCGCCCTCAAACTCGATCAACGCCAGAACGAACGGCGTCTCGGGCAAGAACTCCTCCGATCCGAAGTGGCAGACGGTGAAGGCATGCACGTGGGCTGCCCGATCGGTGATGTCGATCCATTCCGTCGGTTTCCCGGTGTACATGTCGTGGCCGCGCGGAGTGGCGTAGGTGTAACCGGTGTCGACGTCGGTCGTCGCCAGCAGCTTGCGGTTGGAGGCGGCCGCGAACCACGGACTGTCCTGGGCGTACGAATGCAGGTACGTGACCTTGTATTCCTGCTCGATCTGAATCGGCGCCATGCGCTTCAGGAATGCCAGGGCCTCCGGATCGGTTTCGATCGGAAAGGGCACGCCGTGGACGATGTAGCCGCCGAGGTTTTCGGGCCGTTGTTCGGGGAGACGGGCCATGGCTATGCCTCCCGCTCGAGAATGCTGACGGTGACGTAGGTTCCGGTGCCGGCGTGGGAGTGGATCGCCCCGCGGCGCGCGTCCTTCACCTGCAGCGCCGCGTCGCCGAAGTGTTTGGGGATCGACCCCTGGAGCTGCCAGAGGGCGAAGACGCCCTGCATCAGACCGGTGGCGCCGACCGGGTGCCCGCAGGCGATCAGGCCGCCGGAGGGGTTGACGGGGCACTCCGGCTTCTCCGCCAGGCGCACTCCGTAGTCGATGCCGGGCATGAATGCCCTGCCGGAGGCGGCGAAGGGTCCGCCTTCGCCGTAGCGGCACAATCCCAGGTCCTCGTAGGTCTGCACTTCGCTCGATGTGTAAGCATCGTGCAGCTCGATGAAGTCGAGCTCCTTCAGGGGATCTTTGACGCCGGCGTGCCGGTAGGCCATGTTGCCCGCGGTGCGGCCGGCGCGGAACGAATGGACTCCCGGGTACCGCGTGCCGTGATCCCAGAGCTTCCTGTAGTAGCGGCGCGTCTCGTCCGAACTGCGCTCCTGCTCCGTGGCGTAGTCGCGCATGAATTCGTCGTAGTCCGCGTGCGGCCGGTCCGACATGCGCATGGCGTCCGTCCCGCGGCCGATCCCGGTCACGCGCACCAACGGCCGCGGCACCTTGCCCCCGGCCGCCTCCAGTTTGCGCAGACCTTCTTCCGAGGCCAGGATCATCGCCGCCGCCCCGTCGGACATGACGCAGATGTCGAGCCGCGTCAACGGCCAGGCCACCATCGGCGCCTGGCGGATGTCCTGGACCGAGTAGCGGTTGCGTTTCTGGGCGTAGGGGTTGTGGTAGGCGTTGATGTGGTTCTTGACCGACACGTGCGCCATCTGCTCGACGGTCGTGCCGAATTCCTTCATGTGGCGCGTGACCATCATGGCGTAGTAGCCGGAGTAGAACCCGCCCACGGGATAGTCCCACGAGACATCGGAGGCCAGGGCGATGAACTCGTTCCCCTTCCACGTCTCGACGTGGCTCATCGTTTCGAATCCGTACGCGACGCAGATGTCCATGTGTCCGGAGGCGATCGATTTCCACGCCTCCTGGAAGCACAGGCCGCCCGTGGCCCCGCCGCCTTCGACCCGGTGGCTCGGCTTCGGGCACAGGCCGAGATAGTCCTGCACCATGATGCCGGCCATCAATTGGCGGGTGAAATGGTCAGAGAAGTACGATGCGACCGAGCCGTCCACCAGTCCGGTGAAGTTCGGCTGGTCGAGGCCGAGGTCCTTCACGGCGTAATCGTAGGCTTCTTTGACGATCGGCTGAAACGTCCGATCGGGACGGGCTTTGGCGAATTTCGAAACCCCTCCCGACAGCGCATACACGGGGCGCATACCGTATGCCTCCTGAGTGTGGAGCCGCTGGACGGGGGGATTCTACCAAGCCTCGACTCGCATGGCAAAACCGCGCTCGTGGATGCGGCAATCTTCCTCCATGGCCCTACCGGGGATCGCGCATCGCATCCCCTCGGGGGACTTGAAGCGGGATTCGCGCCCGTGAGGCCGTCGGGCGAGAGCATTCCCTCTCCCGGAGGGACAAGGCAGTGTCAGCGAAGCTCCTCGAGAGAGAGCCTTATCCCTCTCCCGGAGGGAGAGGGGAGGGTGAGGGCGAGCTCCTCATGTGCCTGAACCCCCACCCAACTCTCCCCTTTTCAGGGGGAGGGAACAACCCCCTCTCCCGCGAAGCGGGAGAGGGGGGAAGGGGGTGAGGGCCACGCGGGCAAAGCTCAGCCCTGCGCCCTCCTGCGCCGCCCGCGGCCGGCGAGGGCTGCCAGCCCGACGCCGAGAAAATACAGGACGATCATCGGCGCCATGACCAGCGCCATGTTCACCGGATCGGGCGTGGGCGTGATCACCGCGGCCAGGACGCCGATGGCGATGATCGCAATTCGCCAGCCACGCCACAGGCTGCGCGCCTGCACGACCCCGATCGCCGCCAGCGAGTACACGATCAGCGGGAATTCGAAGGCCATGCCGATCCAGAACAACATGCTGGTGACGAAGTTGATGTAGTTCGAGGGACGCGGAACGGTGCGAATCCCCATGAAGGTCAGCAGGAAGGGCAGGGCGGTGGGCAGCATGACCTTGAAGGCGAAGAGCATGCCGCCGACGAAGAGCACGAACCCGGCCGGGATGGCCGCCAGGAGCAGCAGGCGCTCGCGGCGTCGAAGCCCGGGCTGGGCGAAGGCAAACAACTCGGCGGCGATGTAGGGGAAGGCCAGGGCGAACCCCGAGAGCAGCGACACCCGCATGAAGGCGCCGATCGACTCGGTCACCTCGATCGCCTGCAGGCTGCCGATGCCGCCGATCGGTTCCGCCAGGAAATCCAGGATTTGCGGAGCGAGGGCGAGTCCGATGCCGGTGGTGATGACCAAGACGATCAGCGACCGGGTCAGATGCTTGCGCAGGGCCTCGATGTGCTCCAGCAGTCCCGACGGGTTCTCCAGCGTGCGCGCCAGCACATCGCCGGTCGGGGCATCCTCCGGCTCAAAGGTCAGGAAACGATGGACCGCCCGGAACGGCCGGGCCAGGAATCGAAAAGGCGCGGTGAGCAGTCTCCACAGGCGGGAAAGCAGGCGGCGCATCGGCTAGCCGGAAGCCGGAGGAGGCTCGGAGGGCTCGTCCGGTTTCGGGGGGGCGGGCGAAGGCGCCGAGGACCCGCTCGGCGTCCAGGCCCTCAAGCCGCGATCGACCTCGCGGGCCGAGTCGGCGATGGTCTTCTTGGTGGCGGTCATCGTCTGACGCAACGCGTCGAGTTCTTCCAGCTCGGCCTCGCGCGCCAGTCGGTTGGGGAGTGTTCGAAGCGTCTCCGATGTCCGCAGCAGCGTTCGCCAGCCTTCGGAGCGATACAGCCGATTCAGGAATCGACCCGCCGAGCGAGCCGTCTGGACGATATCCTTGGGTCCGAACAGGACGATTGCCAGGAGAACGATCAACAGGACTTCGAGCGGGCCGACGCCGAAGAGTTCCATGGTGGCGGCCGCTACGAGGCCGCCTCCTCCGATGCCAGCGTGCCCAGCACCCCATTGACGAAGCGCGGCGCGCTGTCCGAGCTGTAGCGTTTGGCCAGTTCGACGGCTTCGTTGATCGCCACTTTGACGGGCGTCTCCTTGGCGACGCGGAACTCCCACAGCGCCAGGCGCAGAATGTTCCGATCGACGACGGCCAACTGTTCCACCGGCCACTCGGGAGCGCAGGCGCCGATCCAGTCGTCCAGCTTCGGCGCTTCGCGCAGGGTTCCCAACACCGACCTGCGCAGAAAATCGCTGGCGTCCGGGCCGAGGTTTCGATTCTCTTCAAGGTGGCGGGCGATGACCGACTCGGCCGGATGGCCCACGCTGTCGACTTCGTACAACGCCTGAAGCGCCAGCCCCCGGGCGCGGCGACGCTCGTGCTTCATCCCGGCCCGCGCCTAACCCGGAGCGCCGCTGTAATCCATGTCCTCGATGTGGACGTCGATGCGCCGGACCTGCATGCCCACCATGTCCTCGATGGCCCGGGCGACTTCGGCCTGGACTTTCCGGCTGACCTCGCGCACCTGGCTATCGTGTCGCAGCACGAGGTACAGGTCGACCGAAACCGCCTGATCGTCCACGTCGATGCGGACGCCCTCGGCCGCGCCTTTCCGGAAGAGCCGGTTGACCCCGCCGGGGATGGCAGCCATGCCGGTCACGCCGGGCACCGCCAGCGCCGTGAGGCGGGCGATGGTCACCAATACGCCGGGGGCGATGGTGGTGCTGCCTTGGGTGCGGCCGCCTGAAGCCTGCGCGCCTTCCATCCGGACTCTCTCCTGCCCTAGGCCATGGCCATGCCGCCGTCCACCGCCAGCACGTGGCCGGTGATGTACGCGGCTTCATCCGAGGCCAGGAAGGCCGCGGCCTGGGCGATGTCTTCGGGCTTTCCCCGGCGGCCGAGAGGAATCATCGTCAACATGGCCTCCCGGGCCGATTCGGGTACCGTGTTCCAGATCTCGGTGTCGATGTATCCGGCGGCGATGGCATTGACCGTGATGTTGCGCGAGGCCACTTCGCGCGCCAGGGCCTTGGTGAAGCCGATCTGTCCCGCTTTCGAAGCCGAATAGTTCGTCTGACCCGGATTGCCGATTTGCCCCGAGACGGATGTGATGTTCACGATCCGGCCGTAGCGCCGGCGCAGCATGTGCCGCACCGCCGCTTTGGAGCAGTTGAAGGTCGATTTGAGATTGGTGTCCAGAACGGAGTCCCAGTCCTTCTCGGACATGGTCATGATCAGCCCATCGCGGGTGATCCCGGCGTTGTTGACCAGAATGTGCAGATCGCCGAAATGCTCGACGGTGAACTTGACCAGCGCCTCGGCCTGGGCCGTATCGCTGACATCGGCCTGGCGTACGACGGCCGTTCCGCCGGCGCCGAGGATCTCGGCGGCCACCGCCTCCGCAGCCTCGGCCTTCGACTGGAAGTTGACGACGACCCGCGCCCCGCGGCGCGCCAGCTCGAGCGCGATGGCGCGGCCGATCCCACGCGAGGCGCCGGTCACCAGAGCTACTTTTCCGTCGAAGGGCATGGGCCAGCCTCGCGTCAGCGCGGGCGATTATACCTCTCCAACCCCGGCACCCCCGCCTGCGCTGCTTCGCTCAACAATCGCTCCGGCTTGTCCCGATAGGATTCCGGAGGCGTCGCCCCTCGCACCAGCCCGTCGAAGACGGACGTCAGCACCTGATTCGCCGGAGTGTTCACGCCCGCGCCCTGCCCGTGTTCGACCACGGCGGCGTTCAACCAGTAGATCTCAGACCGCCCCCGACCGATATCCAGTGTGAGCGAAGGCGGTTTCTGGCCCCGACCCCGACCGACGATCCGCGCCAGGATGGGGCGCACCATGCCCGCCGGAAGGAAAAGGCCGCGACCCAGGATCGCCGTGGGGGCGCCGGGCAAGTTGACCGGTTTCCGATGAAGCTTCCGCATCACACGCACGGCCTCGCGCAGCGCTTCAACCTCGAGGGTGAACGTCCCAGCATGGCGCATCACCTGCGCCGCCGTCCATCCCAGGATGGCCGAGGTGGCGTTGGCCACGATGTTGGTGAGCAGCTTCGACCACTTGAAGTCTTCGGGCCGAGCGTAGAGGCGAGTCTCGATACCGGCGCGGCGGAAGATCTTGCGCAGCTCTGGGCTGAAAGGATGGCCGGCGGCAAGGGCCAGGCCGCGTTCGCGCTCGACACGCACAACCCCCGGTTCGACCTTCTGAACCGCCGTCGTCAGGCTGGCCGCCAGCACTCGTTCGCGTCCGAGGGCCTCGGCCAGGGTCTCCTCACTTCCGATGCCGTTGAGGAGACTCACGGCGGCAACCCCGGGCGCCATGGCGGCGGCAAGCTCGTCCGCGGCCGATTTGCAGTCGTACGCCTTCACGCACACCAGAACCACGTCGATGCCGTCCGCA
>DASSGB010000264.1:0-21188 GCA_035693825.1 Anaerolineales bacterium | reverse complement strand
AACCTCATATCATTCGCCCAGAAGTACCGGATGTCGTCGATGCGCCGCTGCAGCATGCAGATGCGTTCGGGGCCCATGCCGAAGGCGTAGCCGCTGAACTGCGCCGGATCGTAGCCGCCGTTGGATAACACCGCCGGGTGGACCATCCCGCAACCGAGGATCTCCAGCCAACCGGTGCCTTTGCAGACGGAGCAACCCCGCCCGCCGCACACGAAGCACTCGATGTCCATCTCGGCCGAAGGCTCCGTGAAGGGGAAGTACGCAGCTCGAAAGCGGGTGGCCACGTCCGCGCCGAACACGCGCCGGGCGAAGGCCGAGAGCGTGCCTTTGAGATCCCCGAAGGTGATGCTTCGTCCGACGGCCAGACCTTCCACCTGGTTGAACTGGACTTCGGCGCGAGTCGAGGCCTGTTCATAGCGGTAGCACATGCCGGGCAGGATGACTCGAATGGGCTCGGGCGCCCGCTCGCGCATCACGTGGATCTGGCCGGGAGAGGTGTGCGTCCGCAGCACGACGTCGGGCGTGGTGGTGTAAAAGGTGTCCCACTGATCCCGAGCCGGATGATGGGGCGGCATGTTGAGCAGACCGAAGTTGTAATCATCGGTCTCCACCTCGCGCGAGCGATAGACCTGGAAGCCCATCTCGGCCCAGATGCGCGCGATCTGCCGCACCGTCTGGGTCGTCGGGTGCAGGCGCCCGCGCGTGATGGGCCGTCCCGGAAGCGTCACGTCCAGGCGATCTTGTCGCAGCGAGCGGTCGAGGCGCTCCTTGGCCAATGATTGCCGGCGTGCCTCGAAGGCTTGCTCCAATGCACTCTTGACGGCATTGGCCCGGCGCCCGACGGCGGGTCGCTCGGCCTGGGGAATCTCGCGCAGCCCATCGAGAATCCGGCTGAGGTCCCCCGACCGGCCGAGGTAGGCGACCTTCCAGGCCTGGAGCGAATCGTCATCCGCAACGCTCTGCAAAGCCTCCAGCGCCTGCTGCTCCAATTGGTCGAGGCGTGGCAACATGCCCTACCCTCCAAACAAAACGCCCGCCCCATCAAGGGGCGGGCGTACTTTCTCCCGCGGTACCACCCTTGTCGGCCCCGCCAATCTAGGAGGGGCCACTCGTCCCGGCGGCCCCAATGCACAGGGCGACCGGTCCCCGTGTGCTAACGGTCGGGCTCCGGCTCGGACTACCGGCCCCTTCGACGAACTCAGGGGCGTTCACCCGAGCGGCTCAGGAGGGAACTTCGGCCGGTGTCGCTCGAGCCGGGGTCTCAGTCGCGCCCCGGCCTCCCTGGCGAGGTCGGCCTGCCTACTTTCCTCCGTCACAGCCATGCCGATCAGTTCGGCTTCATTATCCTCACTTGGACGAGGATGTCAATCTTCGGTCAAAGCCCCTCTCCCGCTCCGCGGGAGAGGGGTTGGGGCGAGGGTCGATCTTCACTCCCCCGCACTCGCCGCTGGCACAGGTACCATGCGCGGCTTCCAGTTGACGGCGCCAATGCCCGCCACCACCAGGGCGGCTCCGAGGGCCAGGTTCAGGTCGAGGCGCTCGCCTAGGAAGATGACGCCAAGGGCCACTCCCACCACAGGGAACACATACGTGACCAACGTGGCGCGCGTGGGCCCAACGCTTTGCAGGAGGCCGAAGTAGAGAAGATAGGCAACGCACGAGCCGAGCACCCCCAGCCAGGCCAGTGCTACCCAGGTGGTGCCGGTCTGCGGTACGAGATTCGAGCTCTCCGTCATCAGGGCCCCGGTCCAGACGAACGCATCGGCGGTAATCAACGGCAGAAACGCCTGCACCACCGGCGAGACCTGCCTGAGGTTGCGCCGGGCGAAGACAGAGCTGCCCGCGTAGAACACAGCCGCCGCGAGAACCGCCGCCTGGCCCAACACCCCATGAGCGATCCCCTGCGGGCCGATATCCCGGCTCATCAGGACGACCACACCGATGAAGCCTGTGACCAGGCCGACGACGCGGGGCAAGGTCATGCGATCGTCATGCAGAGCTAGATGGGCGATCACCATGGTGAACAGCGGAACGGTTCCATTCAGGATCGAGGCCACGGCCGAATCGATCGACTGCTCGCCCCAGGAGATCAGGGCGAAGGGAACGGCGGTGTTGGTGATCCCCAAGAGAGCCAGCGCGGCCAGGGTCCGCCGATCCCGAGGCATGGCCGGCCGGCGAACGGCGACAACCGCCGCCAGCGCCGCCAGCCCGAACAGCAGGCGCCAGGCGACAAGCGTGAACGGCCCGACCTCGGCCACCGCCACCTTGATCCAGAGGAAGGACGACCCCCACACCAACCCCAACAGTCCGAACGCCAACCAGTCTTTGGACTTCATAGAGACTACTCTCCAGAGCAGTGGTCAGTGGTCAGTGGTGAGTGGTCAGTTTTGGTCCTGCTGACCACTGACCACTCACCCTGCGCCTCATTTGGCGGAAGAACGGCAAGCGCAGGGGTCACCACCGACCATTTCTCTCACCGCTTACGTTTCGACTCGCGCCGCAGGCGACCATCGCCGCGGTCCGCGGCGGCGGCGCGCAGCGATCCGTCTTCCTTCAAGGCCGACAAGGCGATCGAGGTGACGCTGTTCAGCACGGTCATCCGGTTCCGGATGCGGACGAGCAGGTCTTCCAGATCGCGCGGAGTGCTGCACTTCGTCTTGAGGATGAAGCAGTCTTCCCCAGCCACGTTGTAGCATTCCAGTACGTCGGGGTCCCCAATGATGGCTTTGACCCCCGCGGCGTAGCGATCGTCGTAGGCCGCCGTGATACGGATGAAGGCGGTCATCGGCCGGCCGAGGGCGGCCGCGTCCACCCGGACGGTGTATCCCTGAATGACGCCGCGCTGCTCCAACTTGCGGATGCGCTCGAAGACCGACGGCCCGGTCAGACCGACCTTGGCCGCGATCGCAGCATTCGTCATGCGCGCATCCTGCTGGAGGAGTTCCAGGATCTTGTGGTCCGTCGCGTCGAGGCTGGCGGCCATCCGGAGACTCCCGTCAGTCCTGCGGCCTGGATGCGGCGATGAGCTCGACCACGACCGGCAGGCGGCCGGCTGTCGAGACGACAGGCTTCCCGGCCTTGGACTCGAGGTCGACTTCCTGGCCGCGAACGAGCGTCAGGTCCTGCCCGGCCATCGTCAGCCAGGCGTGGCCCGATCGGACTTTCAAGCGCCCGAATTCGGACGGCACGCGAAAGACTTCGTCCTTCATCAACAACAACCTCAGCTGCTTCGTCACACCAACCTCCTCCAACCCCTCATGCCTTTGCTCGACAACTATGGCCCAGTTCGTCGGCTTTGTCAATGGATGTTAGGCCTTGTGCTCGATTTCTCTAATTTTCTTAGGCAGGCGTGAGCTGGGCCCCCTCCAGCTGCAGGAGCCACGCCTTCGTCTTGATGCCCCGCCCGCCCGAGTATCCGTGCAAAGATCCGTCGGAACCCAGGACGCGATGGCAGGGGACGACGATCGGGACGGGGTTGTTGCCCAAGGCCTGTCCCACAGCCCGAGCCGCCCCGGGGCGGCCGATGCGCCTGGCGATCTGGCCGTAGGTGGACACATGGCCGCGCGGCACCGCCAGCGCAGCGCGAAGGACACTCTGCTGAAAGGGGGTCAGATCGCGCAGGTCAACGGGAAGTTCAAAAGACTGCCGTCGTCCCTGCAGATACTCCAGCATCTGGCGTCGCGCTTTGACCGTTGGGCGTTCCGCCCGTACCGCCGGGGCGCGCAGACGTCGCTCGACGCGGCGACGGAACTCGCGCTCCGGAGTCTCGAACTCGACCGCCACCAGACCCTTGTCGCTGACCGCCACCCACAGCGCCCCGACGGGCGTCCGCTCGATCCTGTCGTAGTAGACCGGGCCGGGCTGCGCCTGCCGCAATCGCTTCGAGAGCCTCGCCAGCGCGCCATTGCGGACCTGCGGCTCGGGCCCTGCCCGCAGAAGCGCATCGAGTTGTTGGGCCAGGCGCGGAGGTGACGCCGGGGTCTTCGAGTCGCCCAGCCATGCTTCCCATGATCTGCGCTCACGCGCAGGAAGATTCCTTCCGCCTGTCATGCTTCCTCCTCGTCCGATAACCACGCGCGCAGCCTTCGCAGAGCCTGATAGACATTCGCCCTCGCCGTCGCGGGAGAACAGTCAAGAGCGGCGGCCACCTCGTCGTAGTCCAGCTCCTGGTACTTCCTCATCAGCAAGGCTGCACGCTGTTTCGGAGGCAGTCGCCGGACGGCGTCGGCCACCCGCCGCAACTGGTCGCTGCGCGCCGCGGCCTCCGGCGGAGCATCCGATCGATCCACGAGATCCGAGTCGAGCAACTGCTCGCGCTGCAGCCGCCGGGACGCCTTCCGGGCATGATCGCGCGCGGAGTTGGTGGCCACCGCATACAGCCAGGCGCGCGGCTG
Source organism: Anaerolineales bacterium (assembly GCA_035693825.1). Taxonomy (GTDB): domain Bacteria; phylum Chloroflexota; class Anaerolineae; order Anaerolineales; family E44-bin32; genus MGOM01. The sequence goes on along the minus strand of DASSGB010000264.1, from coordinate 16,794 downwards.
AGCCACCTGCGTGCCCGAGGCCGCCGCCCGAACGGCGCGCAGGAAGGTGTCCTGCAGGCAGTCTTCGGCGACCTGGGCGTCACCGGTCAAACGCCACAGGTAGGCATGTATCGGCCGGGCGTATTCCCTGACCAGGGCTTCGACATCGAGCGCCGGCACGTCTGCCTCCTACTGTATAAGACGCCGGAGGAGGCGCCGCGTGAAATCGATCAGGACGATCGGCTCGCAAGAGCGGCGGAAAGGGCGGCCATCCGATGCGACCGGCTGAAGAGAGCAAACCCGGCCGCGGCCACCAGGCCGATGATCCATCCGGCCACCCAGATGGCAGCCGGCGACACCCGATCGCTCAGCATTCCGCCCACCACAGGGCCGATCCCCACGCTGAGGCCCCACGTGAGGGAGTAGACGCTCATGTAGCGGCCACGCATTGTGGTCGGGGCCAGAGCCGCCGTGAGCGATGTGGAGGTCGGGACCATGATCAGCTCACCGATAGTCAGCAGCACCATGCTTCCCAGGAAGGCCATGAAGCTGGCGCCCAGGGCGACGCTTCCCGCACCGAAGGCATAGAACAGCGATCCCACGGCGAGAACGCGCAGGGCCGGATAGAGCACGGTTCGCCGCGTCACGGCGAACTGAAAGAGGACCACCATGACGGCGTTGGCGGCCATGATGAATCCGTACTGACTCTCCGGAACGCCGAAACCCTCTTTCGCGTACACCGGCAGGAGGACCATCATGGTGGAGTAGGCCATGCCGGCCAGTGTGTAGAGTCCGCAGAAGATCAGGAACGGCCGATCGCGGAAGACGGGCCCGTACCCCGCCGGCTCGCGAGCCGTCCGCGCCGAACGCAACGGCAACGTCTCACGTCCCAGGATAAGGACCAAGGCCGCGAACACGAGGCTGGCCGAGGCTGCGGCGTAGAAGGCCAGGTTGTAGGACACGACGGTCAGGAAACCTCCCACCGCCGGTCCGATCGCCACACCCAGATTGACGATCATGCGCAGAAGCGCGTACGCCTCCGGTCGGCGTTCCGCAGGAATGAGATCGGCCACCATGGCGTCCGCGGCGACGCGGTAGAGAGGATTGAAGCCGCCGAGCAGCGCCATCAGGACCTGCCACCCGGCCAGCGTCGTGGCCATGCTCATGCCGGCCAGCGTCAATCCGCTGACCGCCAGGCTGAGGAACATCGCCCCTTTGCGCCCGAACCGATCCACGGCCGGCCCGGCCACGGAGGTGGCAATCAGCCCGGCGACGGAATTGATACTCAGCAGCAGAGTCGCGGTGGTCAGGGATACGTGCAGCTCACGCCGCACGTAGATCGTGAGGAACGGCCAGATCATGCTGCCCCCGACGGCGATGAGGAACATGCCGGAGAAGAGCAGCCAGAACAACCGTGGATAATCGCCGAAGACCCGGCGCAGCCGGGCCAGCCGGGGTAAAACCACGTTCAGCAGGCTCCGAGGATTCGAAAGGACGGAAGCGGCATTCTACCACGCCGCTTCGACTCGTCTTCCCAGGGACGTTCTCGGACAATCATGACCCTACCGGGGATCGCGCTTCGTCGCGCTTCGCACCCCGTAGGGGGCATCCCCTTGGGGGACTTGAAGCGGGGGTCGCGGTCTATAGTTCGTTGGGCGAGTGGGCCTCATACCCTCACCCCTGCACCCCTCTCCCGCTGAGCGGGAGAGGGGATGGGGCGAGGGCAGGGTGGGGGTCACTCCGCGGCCCAGAGTCCCGATCTGAATGTCATCACTGACCACCGACCACTGGCCACTCACCACTGGCCACTGGCCACTTCCGTCGTTCCGCGCCGCTCGAGGAGGTCCAGAATCGCTTCGCGGCCTCTGCCGAGAATCGGAGGCCCGTGCGAGGGCAGGAGGTGTTGGAAGTCGATCTCGCCCAGCCGCAGCATGGAAGCCTCGGCCGCCCCCGGATCCGGCGTGGCCGAGGCGAACGGCGGCGACAGCCGGCCGCGCAGGTTCATCACCGCGTCCCCACAGATCATGGCGCCGTCGTGGACATGCAGCAACCCGATATGTCCCGGCGTGTGGCCCGGCAGGTGGATGACCACCATGCCGTCGGCCGACTGTCCGGCCTCCAGATCGCGCGCCACGGGTATGCGCCAGCGTTTTGCCCGCATGAAGAAACGGCCGAACCAGAACGCCGCCGCTCGCGCCCGCTGGCGGCGATAGCTCTGTCCCCCGGTCACGAAGGGCACCTCTTCCCGGTGGCACACGACGGCCGGGTTCCAGGCCTGGCGCAACGCGTCCAGGCCGCCGGCGTGATCGTAGTGGGCGTGGGTCAGCAGGATCCGGCGGACGCTCTGGTCATCCGTCGTGAGGCGGACCGCCGCGACAACCTGGTCGGCGGCCTCCGGCGGCCCGGCATCCACCAGCGTCCAGCTGCCGCCCTCGTCGATCAGCCAGATCGACACCGGCACAACCACCGGCCCGATCGCCCGAAACGGGACCTCCAACCGAAGGACGTGCTCGGTGATCCGCTCGAAGACCGCCATGACTACCCATTCCCGGCCAACCGTTCGATGGCGCCGACGACGTCCTCCAGTCGCGCCACGGTCACTTCCGGCACGATGCGTCCGGCGTGTTCTTGATTCAAAGCCGGGTCGGCCTCGGCCTGCACCCAGATCTGGTGCAGACCGGCTCGTTGCGCGCCGAGGATGTCCTCACCCAGCATGTCGCCGACCATGACCGCTTCCCCGGGCGCCACGCCCCACTCTCGGATCACGCCCTCGAACAGGCTGGCGGTCGGCTTGCGCACGCCGGCCGAAGCTGAGATGACGATCGGCTGAAAGAATGCGCGAAGGTCGGTGGCATCTATCAGCCGCTGGACGTTTTCGGCGTCGCTGGCGTTCGAGATCAGGCCCAGGCGGTAGCCCCCCTCACGGATTTGCTCCAGAGTTGCTCGAGCCTCGGGAACGGCCGACCAGCAGGCCTCGCTCGGCGCGTACAGGCGTCGCAGGGCTTCGTCGAGATGCTCTGGCGTCACGTTCGTGAGGTTTTGTCGCGCCAGCGCTTCCTGAACCAGCGATCGCGTCGTGCGTTCGCGATGGTCCATCCGCCGTTCCCGAAAGTTGGTTTCAAACGAGGTCTTCAGATCCTGGATGAACGTTACGCCGTCGAGCGGGTAACCGTGATCCTGCAGGTAGGCGACCATGGACGCCCGGCCTTCTTCCAGCACGTCCGTCCACTTGCCTCGAAAACGGATGAGGGTTGAACCGAGATCGAAGATGACCCCGCGGATCGGGCGCGCGTCAGTATCCGATCTGTGGGTCATAGAGGTTGAGCAGCGGCTGGTCGGCCAGGTAACGCTGCAGGTTCTCGGCGAACAGCGTGGCCGCCTGCTCGAAGTAATGCGACGAGCCGCCGGCGACATGCGGCGACAGGATGACGTTGGGCATTTCCCACAACGGGCTGCTGGCCGGCAAAGGCTCCACCGGATAGACGTCCAGGGCCGCGCCGCCCAGCCGTTTCTCGCTCAGCGCCTCGACCAGAGCATTGTGATCGACCACCCCGCCGCGCGAAATGTCGATGAGACACGCCGTGGGCTTCATGTCCTGCAGGACGGCGCGGTTGATCATGCCGCGCGTTTCCGGCGTCAGCGGGACGGTCACCACCAGGAAATCGCACAGGGCGGCCATCGACCGCAGCGCCTTGGGCGGATACAGGCGCTCCGGCACCTCAGCGCCCGCATCGCCATGGGCGTCGAGGCCGTACCCACTGTCGCCGAGGGCCTTCAGGTTGCGTTTCGTCGCAAGCACTTTGGCGCCGAAAGCGTGGCATAGGCGGGCCACTTCGCGACCGACGCTGCCGTAACCGACAATGCCCACGGTGCTGCCGGCCAGATCGAGGGGCCGGAAGCGCTCGAAACGATTGTCGGCCCAGCGTTTCTCCTGACGATCACGTTCCATGCGCGGCAGTCGCCGGCCCAACGCCAGGATGCACATGAGCGTGAACTCGCCCATCTGCGGCGTCGCCGCACCGCTCAAGGTTGTGATCTTGACGTCGGAACGCAGCAGGGGATGATCGGCCACATGATCGATGCCGGCGAAGTGAAATTGCACCCAGCGCAGACTCGGGACCGTTTCCGGCGCCGGCAGCGCTCGGGCCGTGTACAGGATCTCGACGTCCCCCAGCAGGGCCTCGGGCAGATCGTCCGCCTCGCCCGCCGGATGCACTTCGATCCGCAAGCGCGGCGAAACGGCGCGCAGGCGTTCGACCAGCAGGTCGGGGAAGCGCAAGGTCATGAGAACGAGGACATCCGACATGGAGGCGATTGTACAACGGCTGAGACGATCAGCCGATGATCAGAGCCAGCAGCATGCCGGCGGCCACCACGCCCAGCAGCACCACCTGCAGTCCGCCGGCAGGTGCGAAGGCCAGGGCCGCGGACGCGAGCATGATAAGGGAGACCGCGAGGGCTTGCCCGCTGTGGCGATTCCACCGGCGGCCACCGCTTCCCCTCATAGCCACCCTCCCAACCACAAAACGAGGGCCGCCACGCTCACCAGGCCCACCAGGAGCGCCGCCGGTCCCAGCAACCGCCGAAGGACGACGCCCTCCTCCGGAGCGGCGGCCTCCGCCTCCGAGACACTGGCGGTGCCGACCACGACCTTGGCCGGCGAGACGACCGATCCAACCGCCGCACCAGCGGTCTGCCCGGCCAGGATCCAGGCCACGCTCATTCCCAGCATCTCAGCCGTCCGCCTCTGGAGCATGCCAAACAGCAAGTTGGAGCTGGTGTTGGATCCGCTGATGAAGGCGCCCAGAGCTCCCATCCAGGGAGCGACCAGCGAAAAGGCTGGTCCGGCTGCAGATGCCAGACCGCCGGCGATGGCCTCCGTCATCCCGGCATGCGTCATGATCGAAGCCATCGACAGCATGGCTGAAATCCCCACCCACGAGGGAAGGATGCCCTGTGCGGTGGTCTTCAGGATTCGGCCGGCGGCCCCGCTGCGGAAACGACCTGCAGCCGCGTAGACCGCGTACGCGGCGAGCGCCGAGTACGTCAAGGCTGCCCCCGCGTGCCGGAACAGCACAATGGCTTTGCCTGGCTCAGCCGCGATCTGGAACCCGAGCCGCGTGACCGTCGCCGGGAACTCCGCCTGGAGCGACACGAAGGACAGGGCCCTCGACAGAGGCTGGATGAGCACAATGGAGAAGGTGATCACGACCAGCGCGGCATAACCGGCGAGAGCCAACGCCAGATCGCCGCGGTTGATGGGTTCTCCCACGCCCGAATCTCGCCTCGACGCAACCCCTCGGGCCAGCAAGAGACCTACCGCCAGCCCCGCCAGGCCTCCCCCAAAGCCGGCGATGTTCCACAGCCGGTTGACGGCGAGTGCGTATTGCACCGCCGACATCACCACGCCCATGGCGACGATGGGCACAGCCAGCCGGCGCAGTTCGCCCCTTCCGACGGCGATCCATGCCACGCCGGCGCCACACCCCAACCCGAGAATCCCGAGCAGGATCGCCGCCGGCGCAGCCAGGACTTCGCCGGCAATCCCGGTGGCGGACATCATCGCCTGGAACGACGAACCGAGCGATCCAAAAGTCACGGACCAGGCGTGGCCCACAGACGGCGCGACCACCGAGACAATCGGTCCGAAACCGAGTCCGGCAAGGATCGGTGCCGTGACCACCACCGGCACGCCGAACCCTCCGACGCCCTGCAAGAAGGAGGCGTACGCCCAGCCGATGAGGAGTGCCTGCAGGCCCCGGTCAGGCGTGACTCGAGGAAGCGCGACCGCGAGCGCGGTGACTCCGCCGGCCTCGTCGACCACGCGATACAGAAGGTAGGCGGAGGACACGATGAGGAGCACGTCCAGTGATTGAAAGAAAGCCTTGGCCTGAGCGACGGCCAGCAGGTCGGTCCCGGCGCCGAAGGCCAGCACGGCCACCGCAGCCGCCGCCAGCCATCCCGCCGGGCCGGCACGAGCCGCGCCCCAGCGGAGCCCGATCATCAGACCCACCAGCAGCAGAACAGGCAGGGAGGCTAGCAGCCAGGAAAGGAGCATGCAGCGACGACGATGAGAGTTGCGGTCGGATGGCGAGACAGGCGCCCTGTCATTCCGTTCGGCGCCCGACGAAGGTCGCCCCCGAACGATAGCCCCGCGGGGAATCTGGAGCGAGGCGGCGATTCTCCTGATATTCCAGGACCTCGAGATTGCCGAACACCCGGCGGAGCTCATCCGCCTCGAAGAAGTGGATCACGCCCTCAGGTCCGGATGTGGAGAACGTATTCGGTTCGATCTGCGGCTCGCCCGAGGCCAGCCTCTCGACGGCTTCCGGGTCGTCCACCGTGAGCGCTTCGGCGATCAACAGTCCTTGGGCCATGAGCGCCGCTTCAAGGCGGTCTGCCAGGGGCCACAACTCCGTCGGCCGGAGGAAGTGGAGAATGGACGAGGCCACGATCAGACTGTACGTTCCCGGGACCAGGGGAAACTCGCGAAGGTCGACGGAGTGGACGACAACCGGCAGCCCGCGGCGAACGTTGCTCAATCGCCTGGTCTTGCCCCGATCGACCTCGACCGCGTCGACCACGAATCCCTGGCGACCCAACCACAGGGCAATCCCTCCGTCACCGGAGCCGAGATCCAGGGCACGCCCGGCGGGCGCCGCGCCCGCCCAACGCTCGAGAACTTCCATCGGCGCCGTGGCCTCCCGGACCAGCGTACTAGGTCGGCGTAGGGATTCCGTACGATTCCCGTGGGGCTCCCGACCAGTGCCAGGGAGCGGCCGGGCGTATTCTAGCACTTGGAAGGGCGGATTCTCTTCTTCTCCTCCTTAGCTGAGAGCCGGGGTCGGCGTCCCCGGCTCTCCCGATTCCCGGGAACCGGCCCGGCGCCGTCGGCGTCCTATAGGTTCAGAGGAATGGACACCGGCTGGACGGCTGTCCAGACAAGGGCTTATACTGCCCGTGCTTTTCCAGCCCTCGAGGAGGATGAGGAAACATGGTACGACGCGTTTCGCTTCTGATTCTGCTGGCCGCCGGCCTGCTCCTGGCAGGCTGCGCCGGCGCCGGGGTCCCCGCCGCCCAACGGGCTCTGTCCGTCACGGGGACGGGATCGGCCTTCCTGACCCCGGATGTTGTGGTCGTCACGCTGGGCGTGCAGACGCAGGGAACCAGCATTGGCGACACGGTGGCGACGAACAACGCCACCGCGGAGAAGATCATCCAGGCGGTCCAGGCGGCGGGCGTGGCCGAGGGTGACGTTCAAACGACGTACTTCTCCGTGTCCACTCAACCCAAGTACGACGAATTCGGAAATCCCACCTCCGAAGTGACCTACTGGGTCGACAACACGGTCACGGCGACGCTGCGCGATATCGGCCGCTTGAGCGAGCTTCTCGAATCGGCCCTGGCCAGCGGCGCCAACTCGATCCAGGGTGTGACCTACACCGTCGAGGATCCGGCCGCCGCCCTCGGCCAGGCCCGGTCGGAGGCGATGGATGATGCCCGCCGACAGGCCGACCAGATCGCGTCGAGCGCCGGCCTCACGCTCGGAGAGATCGTCTCGGTTTCCGAGACCAATTTCTACCCCGGGCCCGTCTTCTCGGGCCGCGGCGGAGGCGAGGCGGCTCCGGGCGCGAATGTGCCGACCGCGCCGGGCACGATCGAATACCAGGTGCAGCTCCTGGTCAGCTACGCGCTGCGCTGAGGCCACGGAGAGATAGCCATGCGAAGACTCATCTTGTCGATCCTTGTGTTATCCGCCGTCGTCCTTAGCGGCTGCAGCGCGGTGGCCGGGGCGCCGCAACGAACGCTGGCCGTGACCGGCAACGGAACCGCCAGAGTCACCCCCGATGTTGTGACGGTCACCCTGGGCATCCAGACCCGGCACGACGACGTCGAGCAGGCGGTGGCGCAGAACAACGCCGTCGCCGCCCGAATCATGGAAGCCGCCCGCAGCTCGGGCGTCAGCGACGCCGACATGCGCACGGCCTACTTCAGTGTCTACACCCAGCCCCGGTACGACGAGTTCGGCTCGCCGACGGGCGAGGTGAGCTACTTCGTCGACAACAGCCTCGAAGTGAGGCTGCGCGACGTGACCAAGCTGTCGGACCTGCTGCAGAATGCAGTGAACGCCGGCGCCAACAGCATCTACGGCGTCAACTTCAGCGTGGCCGACACGCAGGCCGCCCAGGACGAGGCCCGCGTGGGGGCCATCAGCGACGCCCAGGCGCGCGCCGACGAGCTGGCCGGCCTGGCCGGCGTCACGCTCGGCCCCATCCAGTCGATCTCGACCGGCGCCTACTCCTTCCCGCAGCCCTACTATCAGGGCTACGGGATGGGCGGAGGCGGGGGCGAGGCGGCCGCAGCACCGCCTACCGTGCCTGGAACCCTCGAGGTGGCGGCGCAGGTGACGATCGTCTACGAGGTCAGATAGATTCTGATCGCCCAAGACCAAACCCCGGGAGACGACCTCCCGGGGTTTGTGTTCTTCGCAGGTGACGCAACGCAAAGCGTGTAGGGGCGAAGCGTGCGTCGCCCCTACATTGTCTGGCCGCGAATCTTAGACAGCAATTCCTGCGGCACCGGAAGGATCTTCATCTTCCCGTAATTCACGAAATAGCCCTGTTGACGGGCCCGCGCCACGGGCTCGTCATCGAGATCGAACACGGCTTCGAGATCGAACCGCGCCCGACGGCAGCCTGAAATCCACATCACGCCCCGGACTCGAGCGCCGAAGCGCACCGGGCGAAGGTAGTCGATCTCGGTCCGGGCCAACACCGGGCCCTCGCCGCGCGCCAGCATCGGCTCAAGGGGATGGTGCACCTCGAGCATCCGCACCCGTAGATCCTCCAGCCATCGGATGTAGACGATGTTGCTGAGCAGGCCGGCGAAATCGATGTCATACGTGCGGACGGGGAAGATGAGTTCCGTCTGAAGCGGACGGGACCCGGCCCTCATGCTGACATCAGACCGGCCGACCCAGGTACAGGCCGCGTCCGGCCAACCCATTGGGCACCGGTTCCACCGCGAGCCCCGCGGCGATGAAGGCTCCCCGATACTCGTCGTCGGTGAAGAGCGTCAGCTCGTGTCGCTCGACGAAGTAGTCGATGCCTTGCTCGGTCCCGATCAGGTGGTGCATGTCCATGACCGCCGCTCGCCCTTCCACCCGGCTGACGTTTATCCGCGCCAGCTTGAGGTCCGGTCGGTCGACGAACAGGCTGTGCACACGGCCCGCGACGAACGCCTCCGGAAGGATCCACGGTTCCACCACCAGGACTCCATCCGGATTCAGATGGTTTCCCATGTTCCGGACACTGCGCTCGAGCTCCGCTTCGTTTCGCAAATAGCCGACGGCGCTGAAGAGGCACAAAACGGCGTCGTAGCGTTCGCCCAGATCGAAATCGAGCATGTCCCCCTGCCGCAGGCGGACACCCGGGAGCTTCTCACGCGCGACGGCCAGCATCGACTCGTTGATGTCGATCCCTTCGACGGTGAAGTACGCCCTCAAGTGGCGCAGATGCTCGCCCGTTCCGCAGGCCACATCCAGCAGAGCGCCGCCGGGGCTGCCCCGCCGGCTCTCGATCAGGCCCCGCAGGATGACCGCCTCCGCGGCGTAATCTTTGAAGCTGTAGATGGCGTCGTACCAGCGAGCCGATTTGTCGTACATGAGCCTTTGGAACCGCCTTCGCGCCTCAGAGCCACGCCCGGCGGCGCACCCATAAGTAGAAGCTGACCGGAGTCAGGACGAGGATCGCCATCGTCACCGCGAAAGCAGGCCAGGAGGTCCAGGCGCCGAACGACTCCGTCGGCCCGAAGAAGTTCATGCCGAAGAACCCGGTCAGAAACGTGATGGGCATGAAGAGCGTGGTGATGACCGTCAGGGTCTTCATGATCTCGTTCATGCGGTTGTTGATGACCGACAGGTAGATTTCGAGGATGCCGCTGACCTGGTCGCGCATGCTCTCGTTGATGTCATGCAGGCGCACCAGGTGATCGTAGACATCGCGGAAGTACACCCGGTCTTTCCCGTCGATCACCTGGAATTCATCCCTCGCCAGGCGGTTGAAGACCTCCCGCTGGGGACTGACGATGCGGCGCAACTGAAGCAGGCCGCGTTTCAGGCTGAAGACCCTCCCCAGGGTATCCGGCGTCGGTCGTTCGAAGACGACGTCTTCGAAGTCTTCGATGGACTCATCGATGGCCTCGACGCTTTCCATGTAGCCCAGGACGACGTCGTCGGCCAGCGCGTAGTACAGGTGATCCGCCCCAGCCTTGATGGCGCGCTGGTCACGCTGACAGCGATCCCAGACCTTGTCGACAGCCGGGATAGCATCGTCGTGATGCGTCACCAGGTAGTCCCTTCCCAGGAAGGCGTCGAGCTCGTGCGTCGTCAGTGGTTGCTCGGCCTCGGCCTCGAAGCGGATGGCGTGGATGGCGATGTACAGATACTCGCCCCAATCGTCGACCTTGGGCACATGCGTTTCCGCCAGAGCGTCATCGATCGCCAGAGGATGGAAATTGAAGATGCCGCGCAGGATGGGCTCACACACCTCGGGCGGTTCGCCCACGAAATCCACCCAGACCAGCCCGCCCGGCTCGCGCAGGGCGGCCGCCAGTTCGGCGGTCGCCAGGCCGGTGGCGATTTCTCCGGAGCCGCGTCGATGCAGCCAGCGGATCATCCGGGCTACGGCCGGATGACCAGGCCCAGGAAGATCAGGCTGGCGATGAGGGTGCCGACGAACACGATGGCCGGCGCCGGATTGTTCTGCTCCACGGATTCCTGGCGGATTTCATCGAGGGAATCAAACCCGAGCAGTCGCATGGTGACCAGAATGAACACGGCAGCGATGGCAGCCACGATCGGCCCCCAGAAGGCGATCATCGCCAGGATCACCGGCAGTCGCGCAACAAAGATCTCCCAGGACTCGCGCGCCACCAGGTATGCGACCACCTGGCCAAGCACGATCAGTCCCACCAACGTCAACCCGGCAATCATCCCCAGTCGGTTCTTCGCCATCGCATGACCTCCGTCAGCGGATAGTCTGGACGTCTTCCCAGGTGATCGACCAGCCGATCCAGGCCGTGTCCTGGCCCCCGCCACCTTCCTGATAATCCTCGACGACCAGGGCCTGGCCTTCGTTGCCAGTGTTGCCTCGGGCGTGGATGAAGCGGCCGACGGCCCCCGCCAGGAGCCGCAGCCCCTGGCCCTCGGCGCTCATCACGCGAAACTTGCCGATGTCGGTGATGCGCCACGAAGCCGGCGGGTAGGCGAACGAGATGTCGGCCGTCTCGTCACTTTGGCCGAAAGCCTGAGCGTGCGGCAGGAAATGGGTCTTGACCTCGGCGTCGGTCAGCATGTCATATGAGTCGAGCAGGAACAGATTGTTCTTCCATTCGTACAACAGCGTGTCTCCGAGCCAGTGCGCAGTGAACGTGTTCCCGGTCTCGACCCAGGGCTCACCGGGCGACTTGCGTCGCTGCCACAGCTCGGCGTAGCGCACCGTGCCCAGGATCTTTCCCGTCAGGCCGCCGCGTTTGGGATGGTTGTAGGTGATGGTCTGGCCCAGGCGGGCGGAGGCGAACTCGCCCGCCTTGCCGGTGGGTGTTCGAACTTGCATGGCTGCACCTCCAGGGACCTCAGGCCGGGCCGGTTGCGGCTGAAAGGCCGGCCGGGGCGCCGCAGCCGGCACAACGCCGGGGGCGCCTTCGGCTGCCTGTCCGGCGCGCAACACGAAGACCCCGGCGAGGATCATGAGAACGCCGATGACGATCAGGGCCATGACTTCGCCTCACCAGGATCCGCTGTCGGAACCGCTATCCCAGCCACCTGAATCCCAGGATCCGGAGTCCCATCCGCCGGAATCCCATGACCCGCTGTCCGAGCCGCTGTCCCACCCGCCCGAGTCCCAGGATCCGCTGTCGGAGCCACTGTCCCAGGAACCGCTGTCGTCGCCTCCGCTCCAGTCCCAGCCGCTGCCGTTGTCGGACCCGGAGTCCCAATTGCCGCCGGTCCAGCTGCCGCCGTCGCCGCCCGGGATCCAGGAGGGCCCTCCCACCGTGGCGCCGAGCGTGCTGCATACACCGCAGGCGAAGACCAGCATGCCAACGATGATCAGCAACCAGCCGCAGGTGATGAGGTTGCGGGCGGGGCGAGCCAGCATTCGACCCTCCTTCACGTTCGCGGGAGATTGTACACAATCCTTGAAAGGATGAACGTTGCCACACGCCCCTGTTAGCTGACATTCAGCCTCCAGGTTGAGTCGCCGGCATTTCCGTGGATGAGTTCCCCCTCCCCTTCGCCCTGCGGAGGAGGGAGAATCCTCCCCTGCTATACTTCCCGCCCGTGGAAGGAGAAGCGTCTCACGCCGGACGGCAGATCGCCCGCGCCACCGGCGTGGTGATGATCGGCCTTCTTCTTTCCAATCTGGTCGGCCTGGCCCGGCAGATGCTCATTCTGCGGGCCTTCGGCACAAGCGGCGATCTGGACGCGTTCTTCGCCGCCCAGAGACTGCCCCAGTTGTTGTTCAGTCTGGCGGCCGGGGGCGCGCTGGCTTCGGCCTTCGTACCTGCGTTTACCTCGCTGCTGACCCGCCGGCAGGCTGAGGCGGCTTGGCGCCTGGCATCATCGGTGGCGAGCCTGGTCTTCGTGCTGCTGGCGGCCATCGCCGCGCTGGCGGCGCTGGCGGCGCCGTGGCTGGTGCGCAACGTGATCGCGCCGGGATTTGTCTCGCCGCAACAGCAGGCGCTGACCGTGTCGGTTCTGCGGGTCATGCTTCTGACGCCCATGATCTTCGGTCTCAGCGGTTTGCTGATGGGGATCCTGAATGCTCACCAGCATTTCCTGCTGCCCGCGCTGGCGCCCGCGTTCTACTCGGGGGGAATCATCTTCGGATTGTTCGTCTGGTCGCCGCAGCTGGGTGTCCACGGCCTGGCGTGGGGCACCGTGTTGGGCGCGGCTCTCCATCTCGCAGTGCAGTTGCCCGGGCTGAGGGGGAAAACGCCGCAATTCACACCGGGCCTGGGGCTGGACAATCCTGAGGTGCGGCAAGTGGGCCGCCTGATGGTCCCGCGCCTGCTGGGCGCGGCGGCGGTCGAGATCAACTTTCTGGTCAACACCATCATCGCCTCAGGTCAGCCCGAAGGCAGCCTCACCTCGCTCAACCAGGCCTTGATGATCATGCTGATGCCGCAGATGGTCATCGCTCAGGCCCTGGCCATCGCCGCGTTTCCAACCTTCTCGGCCCAGGTGGCCAGGTTGGAGTGGGATGCTCTTCGCCGCACGTTGGCTCAGGCCCTGCGCGGAATCCTGTACCTGGCCCTTCCCGCCAGCGTGGGGCTGATCGTCCTTCGCCGGCCGATCGTCGCCATGCTGTTCGAGGGTGGGGCCTTCGACGCGGTATCGACGAGTCTCGTGGCCTGGGCGCTGCTGTGGTATGCCGCCGGACTGGTCGGTCACTCGCTGCTGGAAGTCGTTGTCCGCGCCTTCTACGCGATGAAGGACACGCGCACTCCGGTGGCCGTCGGCGTGGCGGCGATGAGTCTGAACATCGTCTTCAGCCTCGTGTTCGCCCAAGTCTTTCTCGCCCAAGGCTGGCCCCCGCACGGCGGGTTGGCGCTGGCCAACAGCCTGGCGACGGCTCTCGAGGCGGCGACGCTGCTCGTCATCCTTCGCCGGCGTCTCGGCGGGCTCGAGCTGCGCGAGATACGGCCGGGGGCGACGGCGACGTTGATCTCCTCCGCGATCATGACCCTCATCCTGTTGGGGTGGCTGAGCCTGACGAGGGACCGATCGCCCTGGTTGGTCGGAGCAGCAGGCGTGATTCTCGGCGCGGCCGTCTTCTACACCGTCTCGCGCCTCCTCGGCGCCCCGGAAGCGAAATTGGGACCGGCTCTGTTGCGAGAAAGGCTCAGGGCAAGCCCCTGAGGCGCGCGCCGCCCAACGCCAAACCCAGTTTGACCCAAGGTTGCGCAATACGCCAGCGCCCTTCGGGCCAAACCGGGTTTGCTTTCGCCAGGTCAGAAGAGTGGCACCAGCAATTGGGCCAAGGCCACGCCCATCAGTGTGCCGACCAGGGCTTCTCCCGGCGAATGGCCCAGGACCTCACGCAGTTGTTCCTGGCGCAGCGGATGCCCTTCGACGAGGTCATTGATGATGGTGTTGATGATCTCGGCGTGCTTTCCTGCCTGCCGTCGAATATCCGTAGCATCGTAGATGACGATCATGGCAATGGCCACCGCCAAAGCGAACAGCGGCGTGGCGAACCCGGCCGTCAGCCCGATGCCGTGGGCGGTGGCCGCCACCAGCGCGGAATGCGACGACGGCATGCCTCCCGCGCGGAAGAGCAGCGCCCAGTTCCATTGCCGCGAGCGGGCGTACTCCACGGGGAGTTTCGCCACCTGCGCCAGGATCCACGCCACCAAGGCTGCGATGAGGACGCCGTTGCCGATCACCCGCACGGGATTCACGCCTACTCCTCGAGTTCGAAATCCGCTTCCGTAAGCTCACCCTGATCGTCCGGGGCCAGCTGACGCAGGCGCAGCTCCGCCTGTTCCAGCAGCTGGCTGCACCGGGAAGCCAACAACCGCCCGCGTTCGAACAGCTTCAGCGACTCTTCGAGCGGCAAGTCTCCGGACTCAAGGCTGGCCACCAGTCCCTCGAGCTCCTGGAAGGCTTGTTCGTAGGAAAGTTCGTCGGGGGTTTTCGTCTTGGGCATCGCCGACCTCACTCACCCGGCTCGCTTGCGACCGCCGGAAAGGCTCCGTCCTGAACGCGGATCGACAGCTTCAACCCGCCGCGGACGTTTCGCCTGGAACGAACGACGGCGCCGCGTTCGGCCTCGAACACCACGGCGAAGCCTCGCGCCAGGACGGACTCTGGTCCGACGGCTCGCAGCGTTTGCACGAGGCCCTGAAGCGCGGTTTGCTGCAGGCTCAACCGGGCGCGCATCGCCGTCTGGCTGCGTTGCATCCACAAGTCGATGCGCTGGCGCGCGCCTGCCACGCGAGCCTGCGGCGAAAGCATGCGTAGCGCCAGCTGCTTGCGTCCCACGTCGGCCCGCAAATCCTCCAGGCATCGAGCCAGATTGCGAGCCAGCGACCGACGCGCCAGATTCACCCTCTGCTGAAGCTGCGTCTGGTCGGGCGTGGCGGCGACGGCCGCCGCCGAAGGCGTCGGCGCGCGGGCGTCGGCCACGAAGTCGACGATGGTGAAGTCGGTCTCGTGGCCCACGCCCGACACCACCGGCGCGGCGGAGGCGGCCACGGCGCGGGCCACGGCCTCGTCGTTGAAGGCCGCCAGATCCTCCAGGGATCCGCCGCCGCGCACCATCAGGATGACATCCGGGCGGCAGACGCGATTGAGTTTCTCCAGCGCGCGGACGATGCCGGCCGGCGCCTCGGGGCCCTGAACGGGCGTCGGCGCCAGGATGATGTCCGCCAGACGAAATCGCCGCCTCAAGACCTGCGCCACGTCGCGCAACGCCGCCCCCGATGGCGAGGTGACGACTCCGATGCGGGCCGGCCACGCGGGCAGGGACCGTTTGCGGGCCGGGTCGAAGAGCCCCTCGGCCTCCAGGCGGGCCTTCAGACGCAGGAACTCCTGAAACGCCAGCCCTTCGCCGGCCAGGCGAATCGCGTCGGCATACAGTTGGTACTGGCCGCCGGCTTCGTAGACGCTGATCCGCCCGTAGACCTCGACGCCGTCTCCCTCCCTCGGCAGGAAACGTTGGCGAATGGCCTCGCTCCTCCACATCACGCAGCGCAGGGAGGCCTCGGCGTCTTTGAGAGTGAAATACACATGGCCCGAGCCCGGCCGAGACAGGTTCGAGACTTCACCCGCCACCCACATGCCCTGCAGCCGGTAGTCGCCTTCGAGGCTCTGGCGGATGTAGCGGTTCAGATCGCTCACCGACCAGATGCGCGGCTCCACGCCGAAGAGCGTCAGCTGACTCATGCCTCGGAGGATACCTTTCGCATGAAGGCGTGTCAACAACCCGCGCGGTGGATATGCCACACCGGACTTCCCGATGGAAAACGGGTTTGGCCTTTGGGGTATAAACGGGATCACGCGGAGGCCGACGTTCATGGCAGAAACCTTGGAAGCACGGGTCGGGCAGGCGCTTCTGCGGCGAGGATGGACTCTTGCGCTGGCGGAGTCCTGCACCGGAGGCTTGATCGGTCATCGCCTGACGAACGTTCCCGGCTCGTCCAGCTACTTCCTCGGAAGCATCGTGGCCTACGCGTATGAAGCCAAAGAGCACCTGCTCGGCGTGCGCCACCAGACGCTGTACGAACACGGCGCGGTCAGTCGCGAGACGGCGGTCGAAATGGCGCGGGGCGCGCGGCGATCGCTGAGCGCCGATATCGGACTTTCCGTCACCGGTATCGCCGGACCGGGCGGAGGCCTTCCCGACAAGCCGGTCGGCCTGACGTGGGTGGCCATCAGCCGGCGCGATAGCGACCGCGCCGAACGCTATGTCTGGTCGGGGGATCGGCTGTCGAACAAGGAGCAATCGGCCGAGGCGGCCCTGGAGCTGCTGCTCGAGGTGCTGGCGGACAACTGACCGCCCAAGTCTGTTCTTCCTACTCCGAGGGCTATTCGTTGACAACACGGCGATGGTTTCTGATCGGCGTTACCTTCCTGTCGGTCGCCTTCTCTGTTTGGGCTGCGGCCTTCATCTTCCGCTCCTCCTTCATCGCCTCCGACGGCCTGCGGTACTTCAGTCTCTCGGACGACGCCATGATTTCCATGCGCTACGCGTGGAATCTCTCGCATGGCTCCGGGCTCGTGTGGAATCCAGGCGAACGGGTGGAGGGGTA
>DASSGB010000263.1:0-4546 GCA_035693825.1 Anaerolineales bacterium | reverse complement strand
GTAGGGCGGACTCGATCAAGCCGATTTGAGATTCGTACTTGGCGCCGTTCCTGGTGAGAAACGACTGGATTTCCTCATCCGTCACGCGTCGTGCCATCGCTCACCTCCCCACACCCCGAATGCCGCGACCATCGCGCGCCTTCAGCGCACGTCGAGCGAACTCGTACATCCTCATGCCGACTTGGTCAACTGGCACTCGCCGTTGAGCTCGACCGCAAGACTGTAGCCAGTGGGCAGTGCATCCCGCTCGAAGGAGAAGATCAGGGGTTCCGTCCTGCCCGCGCCGACCGCGCGAAGTGGATCCTCCCAGTCGGAGTTGACCAGGGTCGGGGGAAGACTGTCTCCTTGGCTCCAGATCGTGTCGGAGCCAAGCTCGATCTTCTTCAGCGCGCCATTCAGGGTGGGCCAGTCCAGGTAAATGCGAGTGACCCGGACGTAGCTGTCCCCGTTGTTGCGCAATCCGATTGCGACTTCGTCCTCGTCGATGCTCGCACCCACCAGCTGGCTGGTGTCGCACGCCAGAGCCTGAGGCGTGTCGGTAGGTTCAGGCATCGGTGTCGGCGTGGGATCGATGGGCAGCGCCGTTATCACCACGATCGTCTCGATCGAAATCGGCTTGGTCGAGGTGGGCGTTGGCGAAGGAGTCAGGCTGGGGGTCTTGGTGGGCGTCCACGACGGCCCCGGGGGCGTGTTGGACGGCGGAGACGTCGGAGTCGAGGATGCCGTCCCCGTCGCCGGCAAGCTTGTGATTCCGGCGGGCTCGGCCGTGCCCGTGAGAGTCGAGGTCGAGTCGATGGGAGCAGCGGCGGTCGCGGTCGCCGCCGCGGCCGCGGCCACATCCAAGTCGGAGATCGGGCCAGTGCGGGCGGCAACGATTTCCGTCGAGAGGGCCGCGATGGTTTCTGCGGCCGCGGTCAACTGGGGGCCCGAGCCGTCGGCGGCGCTGGCTGCAGCCGGTGTTTGTTGGGCGACGGTGTACGCCATCCACCCCGCCGGGCATGCGAGCAGGAGCAGTAAGACAGCGGCAATCGGCCACGACGGCACCCGCCGCCGAGCGGGAGGCTTGGGGAGCGCTGCGGATGGCGGCAGGGCGATCACCGGCGCCGGATGCTCCCGCGGATTCAGCGCATGTGCCAATGCAGCCTGGAAGGCGGCATTGAGCGCCTGCATCGACTCGAAGCGATCCTTGGGATCCTTGGCGGTGGCCTTCAGGATCACGCGCTCGACGGCTTCGGGAATGTTGGAGTTGACCTGGCGCGGCCGCGGCATCGGCTCGTTGACCTGCTTCAGGAGCACCGCCATAGGCGTTTCGGCTTCGTACGGCAGCTGGCCCGTGGTCAACTGGTATAGGACGATCCCCAGAGAATATTGATCCGAGCGAGCATCGACGGGCTCGCCCCTGACTTGTTCGGGAGACACATAGGCAGGCGTCCCGAGCAGGGCCGACCCCGTCAGGCTGATGGACGCGTCGTGGATCTGGGCCAGGCCGAAGTCGGCCAACAGGGCCCGGCCGTCCTCATCCAGCAGGATGTTGGAGGGCTTGACGTCGCGATGAACGACGCCGCGTTGGTGCGCGTACTCCAGGGCGCTCGTCATTTCCGCCATGACCCGGCCGCCTTCGGCCGGAGTCAGCGGACCCTGCGCCAGTCGGTCTGCCAGGCTGCCGACTCTCAGATACGGCATCACCAGGTAGGCCGTGTCCCCCTCTTCGCCAAAGTCCTCGACGGGGACAATGTGAGGATGATCGAGTTGCTTGACGACCCGCGCTTCGCGCCGGAATCTCTGGAGGAATTGCGGGTTTTCGGCGACCTGCGGGGAAAGCACTTTGACCGCGACCAAACGACCGCTTTCGTGGTCGCGGCCCTTGTAAACCGCAGCCATGCCGCCATGGCCGATGGGGCCCAGCAGCTCGTATCGCCCGAGTGTCTGGCCTGTCAGGTCCGGCACGCGTCCGATCCCGGCCACGCATGGCGGGCGAGGCCCGCGCCATAGCGTCGCCTCCTACGGT
Source organism: Anaerolineales bacterium (assembly GCA_035693825.1). Lineage (GTDB taxonomy): Bacteria > Chloroflexota > Anaerolineae > Anaerolineales > E44-bin32 > MGOM01. The sequence continues at coordinate 2,538 of DASSGB010000263.1, read as the reverse complement.
CAGTATAGGGACCGACGGTCGGCCTCGGGCTTACAGCCACCTTCCACCTTGGACCCCTGAGACCCTTGACATTCGTTCGGTGGAGGTCAAAATAGGGCGGTTCGGCTAAAGGCCCCTGCCCCCTGCCTCCGACCCCGTCCCCATGAGCTACGACGATGTCCTCGACGTCCTGCAGGCCACCAGCCGGACCTTCTTCCTTCCGGTGACCCGCCTGCCGCGTGGGCTGCAGGAGGCGGTGGCCTCCGCCTATCTCTGTATGCGCGCCCTGGATGAGATCGAAGATCACCCGGATCTTGCCCCGGGTGAGAAGGCGGCGGTCCTGCGTGAGGTCAGCCGCCACCTCCAGGCGCAGACCTCCCTCCCCACGTTCGACGCCGCCTCCCTTCGCGAGCTGCTAGGGACCTACCAGGGCAAGCTGCCTGCGGTCTCGCTGCGTCTGGCGGACTGGGCGGTGCAGGCTCCGCCCGGCATTGCGCCGCGGATCTGGGAGGGAACGGCGGCCATGGCGGATCGCATGGCGGATTGGGCCGAGCGCGGCTGGTCGATCCTGACCCCCGCCGATCTCGACCGCTACACCTTCAGCGTTGCGGGATCGGTGGGAATTCTGCTGTGCGACCTGTTAGCCTTCTTCGAAGGTGTTCAGGTCGACCGGTCGATGGCCGTTCTCTTCGGCCGCGGCCTGCAGCTGGTCAATATTCTGCGCAATCGGGCGGAAGACGTTGCCCGCGGTGCAGATTTCTATCCTCCGGGCTGGGGGTTCGACCAGGTGGCCGCCTACGCCCGCGAGTGCCTGACGGCGGCCGAAGATTACGCCATGACCGTCACTTCGCGCGCGTTCCGCGCCATGTACACCATTCCGTTGAAACTCGCGCTGGCCACCCTCGACGCGCTGCGGCGTGGCGAAGCCAAGCTGTCGCGGGCGGCGGTGTTGGCGCTTGTCCAGCAGCTAGACGGCGAAAGCTGAAATCGTTCGGCCGGCGCGGGCCTGGGAGGCTCAGCCCGCCACTCCCCCGCCGGGGGCGGGCTTCGTTTCGCACTCCGCCTCCCGTCCGGAGAATCCCGACATCTCGACCTCCAAGGGCGTGCGAAGCGCGACGAGCCGCCCCTGCCACGTCGTGAGGTTGCTGATATCCTTGGGGACACCTCGCCAGCCCGTCGAACGGAGATCCCATGCGCGTGCCCCTCGTTGCCGCCAACTGGAAGATGAACCTCGGCAAACCGACCGAGGCGCTGGAGTTCGTGCGCTCGATTCGTCACAGGCTTCAGGAAATCGAGCATGTCGATATCGTCCTGTGCCCGCCGTTCACCAGCCTTTTCGCCGTAGCCGAAATCCTCAGCCGCTCGCGGATCACCGTCGGTGCGCAGAATAGCCATTGGGAACCGAAAGGCGCCTTTACCGGCGAGATCTCGCCCGCGATGCTGACGGAGGCCTGCCGGTACGCCATCGTGGGACACTCGGAGCGCCGGGCGATGCGCAGCGAGGCCGAATCGGATGCGGCCGTGCATCGCAAGGTCCAGGCCCTCGTCGCCAATGGATTGACGCCGATCGTGTGCGTCGGGGAGAACCTTCAGCAGAACGAGGCCGGGCAGACCCAGGAGGTCGTCGGCGCGCAGGTGTCCGCGGCCTTTGAGGGCTTGTCCCCCGACTCGGTCGCCGGTTGTGTGATCGCTTACGAGCCCATCTGGGCCATCGGCACCGGCAAGGCCGCCTCGCCGGTGGACGCCAACCGGATCATCAACCTGGCCATCCGCGGCGTGCTGGCGGGCGCATTCGGCGAGGCCACCGCTCAGAAAGTGCGCATCCTCTACGGCGGCAGCGCCACGGCCGACAACATGGCCTCCTTCGCCGAAATGCCAGAGATCGACGGCGCTCTCGTCGGAGGAGCCAGTCTGAAACCCGAGTTTGTCAAGCTCGTTGAGGAAGTGGCGAGGGTGAGGGGGAAATAGTGGTCAGTGGTCAGTGGTGAGTGGTCGGAGATCAGCCGCATCTCGCCTGTGATGGTTGTCCGTCGTCGTTCATGATCGTCATTGGGCGAGAATCTTGTAGGGGCGTTCAATTGAACGCCCCTACGGCTTTCCCCTGGCAAGCACCATGACGACGCCGCGCCTGATGGTGGCAGGTGGCTGGCGGCTGGGAGCTACGCCCCGAGCGCCACTTCATCCACAACGCCCACGATCACGGCCCGGATCGCGCCCGGATCGATCCCCAGAATCTGCCGCGCCCCGTTGCCTTCGTCGATGACCAGCACCGTGTCCCCCGGGCCGGCCTGGACGACGTCGACGGCGATGTCGTAGTCGTCCGTCTCCTGTCCGTGCAGGTCCAGCTGGTTGACGAGCAGGAGCTTGCGCCCCTCCAGGTGCGAGATCTTGATCGTCGATACGACGTTGCCGATGACCTTCCCGATGTACACGTCAGTCGGATTCCTCGTCCGGCTCATGCCAGCGGGCGGTCGGTCGCGCCCGGCGTCCGTTGCGCACGTGTTCGACCTCGTCAATGATGCCTGTGATCGCCAGGTCCGCCGGGACGAAGATCTCGGG
>DASSGB010000262.1:0-3315 GCA_035693825.1 Anaerolineales bacterium | reverse complement strand
CGTCATTCTGTTTCTTCGTTGAGCCCGCGAAGATCGACTCACGGGGAGGCGCCGACCGGGAGGCTGCCCGGCGCGACCCATGGCGTCCGCTGCTTGTGTAGAGGGGCTGCGCGAAAACCAGGCCGAACCGGATTCGGTCTTGTAGCCGCAGACTTCAGCCTGCGCAGTCCTGCTTAGGCAAAGGGTCGTGGGGCCGCGGACGACGCCTCAAAAGAGGCGGCTGCGGTCTACCGAATCAATCGCCCGAGCGCGGTGCCATCTCGCGAAACAGAAACCAGTGACCGCTACGGTCTCCAGCCCCCTCCGGAGCGCGGTCATAGTAAAGGTCGAATGTTTCTCCGGAGTGCACCCGCACTCGGAAGTAGAAGCGGCCGACTCCCCAGGAGCCTCGCTGCTGGGCGATCCGCGCGTGGGCGGGCGCCATGTTTCGGGCCATCCTCCCCTTCCGCTCGTATTCGCTCCAGCGCGAAATCACTTCGATCACGCGGAAGGTCGTTCCCCGCCACACGAACGCCGAAGGCGGGCCGGGCGCCTTCTTGCGCGCCGGGGGCACCTCGAACTCCACCGCGATCTCCTCATCGATGAAACGCAGGGGAACGAAATCAGACGACACGTGCCGCTTCGCCGGAGGCGACCCAACGCATCATCGCCGGCGACAGCAGCCCGGCCAGCGCCACCAGGTCGAGGACGAGCGCGATCCCAAGAGCCGGCGCGGTCAGGAGGGCCAATACGAGGCCGACGCGCCGAATCCAAGAGAGCCGCATCCACAGCCCGAGCACGACGGCCAGCCACGCGCAGCCGATGGCGATCATCGGCCAACCCAGCGAAGCCGCGTCCAACGCCCAGAGCGGGCGGCCTCCTGTCCACATTCCCAGGGCTCCCAAGGGAGACGTTGGGTTGGCGAAGATGCGCAGCGTCAAACCGTCGACCGCCAGGCCCGCGCCCAGCAGCGCGCCGGCCACGCTGGTGGCGATCAGACTGAACGGCGGACGCACGGTCGATGGGCTGTCTGAGGTGAGCGAGGCCATCGCCTCACTCCGCGGCTTCCTTCGAGGTTTCCTTATGCCGCGCGGCGATGATGCCCTCGGCCACGTGCGTCGGGACGACTTCGTAGTGGTTCAGCGACATGGTGAAGACGCCCCGGCCGCCGGTAATCGACCGCAGCTCGCTGGTGTAGCGAAGCATTTCGGCGTGAGGCACCTGAGCCGTCACCACGCTCCGGCCGCGTTCGGTCTCCATACCCTGCACGCGCGCCCGCCGGGTGTTGAGGTCGCCCAGCACATCGCCCATGCTCTCCTCGGGCACCGTGATGCGCACGTTCATGATCGGCTCGAGCAGCACCGGCCCGGCATCGCGAAAGGCGGTCTTGAACGCTTCCCGTCCGGCGATCTCGAAGGCCACCGCTTTCGAGTCGACGGGATGCTCCTTGCCGTCGAAGACGGCCGCGCGCACGTTCTCCACCGGGAACCCGGCCAACACGCCCGCCTTCATCACGGCCCGCACGCCCTTTTCGATGGCGGGCATGAAGCTGTGCGAGATCGCCCCACCGAAGACGTCGTTGACGAACTCGAAAATCTCATCCGGAAGCGGTTCGACCCGCATGTGGACTTCGGCGAACTGACCCGCGCCGCCGGTCTGCTTCTTGTGGCGATGGACCGCCGTTCCGGTCTTGGTGATCGTTTCGCGATAGGGAACGCGCGGCGTTTCGGTCAGGAGCCCGACCTGGAATTTCGATTCCGCCTTGCGGATGGCGACGTCGATGTGCTGATCCCCCATCCCCTGCAAGATGGTCTGGTTGGTGCTTCCTTCCTGATGCCAGGAGAGCGTCGGGTCTTCCTCGGCCAGGCGCGTCAGCGAGGCGCCCATTTTCGGCGAATCGGCCTGCGTCTTGGGAAGGACGGCCACGGAGTACAACGCCGTCGGGTATTCCGGCACGGGCAGGGTCAGCCGATGGGCTTTGTCGCCCAGGGTGTCGCCTGTCCCGGTCGAACCGAGTTTGGCCACGGTGCCGATATCGCCGGCATGCAGATGTCTGACGGCGATCTGCTCCTTGCCGCGCATCACGTACAGACTCCCCAGCCGCTCCTCGACACCCTTGGTGTGATTCCAGACGCGGCTGTCGGCGGCCAGCGTGCCCGAGTAGACGCGCAGGTAGGTGAGCTTGCCGACAAAAGGATCGGCGGTCGTCTTCCAGACGTACACCGCCAGCGGGCCGGCGTCGTTGGCTGGAAGGCTGACCTCGCCGCTGGGGCCCTGGCCCGTCGCCGGAGGGGCCTCCGCCGGAGACGGAAGCAAGTCGAGCATCGCCTCCAGCAGCGGGACAATGCCGATACCGGCGGTGCCGGCGGCCACGAAAACCGGCGCCACGCGCCGGGCGCGGACGGCCTGGCGGAACCCGCGCGCGATCTCTTCGCGTGAGAGCTCCTCGCCGCCCAGATACTTCTCTAGCAGCGCGTCGTCGCCCTCGGCGGCGGCCTCCACGACCGCCACCCGCGCTTCGTCCGCCGCGCTCTGCAGCTCGGCCGGGATGGCCTCGGCGCTCTTGCCGTCGCCCGGACGAGCCTGCATTCCGATCAGATCGATGACCCCCTTGAAGCTGTGCTTCTCGCCCCAGGGCAGCTGCACCGGGACGAAGTTGACGTCGCCGCTGAGGTGCCGCACCGACTCGAGCGCCCGCTGGAAGCTGGCGTTCTCGCGATCCATCTTGTGGATCAGGACGAATCGCGGCAGCGCGAACCGGTCGCAGTAGCCCCAGACGATCTCCGTGCCGACCTCCACGCCGGCCACCGAGTCGACGGCCACCACCGCCCCCTCGACGACGCGCAACGCGGAGATGACCTCGCCCGTGAAATCGGTGTACCCGGGCGTGTCCAGCAGGTTGATCTTGTAGTCTCCCAGTTCGACGGGCAGAAGAGCCGTCGAGAGCGACAACCGGCGCCGAGTCTCTTCATCTTCGAAATCGGAGACGGTGTTGCCTTCCTCGACTTTGCCCATGCGAGTGGTGGCGCCGGTGGCGAACAGGGCCGCCTCGGCCCACGAGGTCTTCCCCGCCCCGCCGTGGGAAATCAGCGCGACGTTGCGGACGTGATCGGTCGGATATTCTTTCATGCGGGGGAGAGCCTCCGACGAGGGTGACAAGCCCTGTGATTCTAAAGGAGGAGGAGAGGTGTGTCAAAGGAAGCCATCGGCCGTCAGCCATCACCGTCAGCCGTTGGTCTCCCCTTCCAGGGGGAGGGTGGGGTGAGGGAGAGAATCAGCGAATAGCGTCTGACCTGGCTGATACAATCAACGCGACATGGCCGCATGGGTCAACCA
>DASSGB010000261.1:0-2981 GCA_035693825.1 Anaerolineales bacterium | reverse complement strand
CCAGGCACTGGTGATGGCCGGGGGCGGGGGCACAAGGCTGTGGCCCCTGTCGAGAACCGACCGCCCCAAGCAGCTCCTGAGGCTGCTGGGGGACCGCAGCCTGTTCCAGATGGCGCTGGACCGCCTTCAGCCGTGGCTGCCTGTCGACCACATCCACGTGGCGGCGCCCGCGGATCTTGTTCCTGCACTGAGGGCTCAGGCTCCGTCGCTGGCGTCGGAGGCGTTCCTGGTGGAACCCTCGCCCAAAGGCACGGCCGCGGTGATTGCCCTGGCCGCGCTGCAGCTCTCGCGCACGCATCCCGAGAGCGTAATGCTCTGTCTGACGGCAGACCACCACATCGGCAACCCCGACCGCTTGCGAGCCCTTCTGGAGGCTGCCGTCGACGTGGCCGAGACGGGCTCGCTCGTTACCCTGGGGATTCCGGCCACGTCACCCGACACGGGCTACGGTTACATCGAGCGCGGCGAATCAATAGGTGTCTTCCGGGGCGTCGAAGCCTTCCGTGCCCGAGCCTTCAAAGAGAAGCCGAACCTGGAATTGGCCGAGAAGTACGTCGGCGACGGCCTGCACACGTGGAACTCAGGTATGTTCGTCTGGCGTGTCGATCGTGTGCTGGAGGCGTTTCGTCGCTGGATGCCGGATCTCGCCTCCATCCTGTCCGAGATCGAGCCCGCGCTCGGCACCCCTTCCGAGTCCGAGGTGCTGGAGTCCGTGTGGCCGCGGATTCGCCCCGAGACCATCGACTTTGGGCTGATGGAGCGCGCCGACAACGTGGCCGTGCTTCCAGCCACCGACCTGATGTGGGCCGACATCGGAAGTTGGGATCGGCTGCATGAGCTTCGCCATCCCGACGCAGACGGCAATGTCCTCGAGACCCGGGCCTGGCTGGCGATCGACAGCAAGAGGTCGATGGTGCTGGCCCGGGATCGAGAAGAAAGGCAGAAACCGAAGCTGGTAGCCCTGCTCGGCGTTGAAGATCTGGTCATCGTCGACACTCACGATGCTCTGCTGGTGTGCCGGCGCGATCGCGCAGCGGATGTTCGGTTGCTGGTCGACCGGTTGCGCGAGTTGGGGATGGATACCTATCTGGTCTGGGAGCCCTAGTGGAAGCGTATTGCGTCAAGTGCAAGCAGAAGAGAGTGATGGTCGATCCACAGCCGACGTTCACCTCCTCGGGAACGCCGGCAACCAGCGGGACGTGCCCCGTGTGCGGGACGCGGCTCTTCCGCATGGGCCGCACGCCCGCGCACGAGGGTCTGACTCCTCCTGCAACGGCCCCCAAACCGCGCAAGGCCGCGGCCGCGAAGCGCAAAGGGGGGAAGCTGGTGATCGTCGAGTCGCCGGCGAAGGCCCGCACCGTCGGCCGTTTCCTGGGAAAAGGCTACTCGGTCCGGGCCTCGGTGGGTCACGTGCGCGACCTGCTTCGGTCGCGCCTTTCGGTCGATGTCGACAATGACTTCACGCCGGAATATCGCGTGCCCAAGGAAAAGCGCGAGGTCGTCAAGTCCCTCAAGACGGAAGTCGCCAGGGCGGACGAGGTCTACCTGGCCACCGATCCCGACCGCGAGGGAGAGGCCATCGCCTGGCACCTGCTGGAGGCGACGGGGATCGAGCCCGACCAGGCGCGGCGAGTTGTTTTCCACGAGATCACCGCTCCGGCCGTGGCCGAGGCCTTCCGCCATCCGCGGGGCATCGACATGCATCTGGTGGACGCACAGCAGGCTCGGCGCGTTCTGGACCGCCTCGTCGGATACAGCCTGAGCCCGCTGCTGTGGGAGAAAGTTCGGGGGCGTCTATCCGCCGGACGGGTGCAGTCGGCAGCCTTGCGGCTGGTCGTCGACCGCGAACGGGAGATACGCGACTTTGTGCCGCGCGAGTATTGGACGATCGACGCCGAGTTCCTTCAACCGGAGAAGCCGCCCTCCTTCCGCGCCCGGCTTGCCCGGATCGACGGCGAGCCGCCGGAGCTGGCGAACGAGCCGGCGGTCGAACCCGTCGTGGCCGACATCCGTTTGGCGGATTGGCACATCGTCTCCGTTCGCCGCGGCAGCCGCCTTCGTCGCCCGAACGCGCCGTTCACGACCAGCACCTTGCAGCAGGATGCCGGGCGGCGCCTCGGTTTCACAGCCCGCAAGACCATGGCCCTGGCTCAGCAGCTGTATGAAGGTGTGGAGCTGGGCGAAGGCGAGTCGGTCGGTCTGATCACCTACATGCGCACCGACTCGATGCAGGTCTCGGCCGAGGCTCAGGCGGAAGCCCGCGAATACCTTCGCCGGCGTTTCGCCTCTGAGTTCATCCCCGAGGAGCCGCCGACCTACCGCACGCGCGCCCGAGGCGCGCAGGAGGCCCACGAGGCGATTCGTCCGACCTCCGTCGAGCGCACCGTCGAGGCCGTGACCGCGTACCTGACGCCCGACCAGTTGAAACTCTATTCGCTGATCTGGAAGCGTTTTCTGGCGTCGCAAATGGCTCCGGCGGAGTATGACACCGTGACCGTCGAGGTCGAAGGGGTATCGGCGCAGCATCGCTACCTGTTTCGATTGGCCGGCTCGCGCCTTCGCTTCGCCGGTTTCCAGGAGGTGTACGAGGACACGCCCACCGAGAACGGCGACAATGGATCGAGCACCGAGGCAGAGGAGAAGCTCTCGCAGCTGCCCGACGTGGCGGAGGGCGACTCCGTCAGACTCGAAGAAGTGTTCCCCGAGCAGCATTTCACGCAGCCGCCGCCGCGTTACAGCGAGGCCAGCCTGGTGCGCGCCCTCGAGGAAAACGGAATCGGGCGCCCCTCGACCTATGCACCGATCCTGGGAACGCTTCAGGAGCGAGGCTACGTGCGGCGTGTCAACAAACGACTGGTGCCGTCCGAGATCGGGGAAACGGTCAACGGTTTGATCGTTGAGCACTTTCCCGGGATCGTCGACCTTGGCTTCACCGCGCGCATGGAAGAAGAGTTGGACGAGATCGCCGAGGGCGCTCGGCC
>DASSGB010000260.1:0-8583 GCA_035693825.1 Anaerolineales bacterium | reverse complement strand
GCGCCTCGTGATGCGCACGCGCCACTACGCACCTCGCACCGAGCAGGCCTACGTCGACTGGATCCGACGATACATCCTCTTCCACCACAAACGACATCCGTCCAGAATGGGTCAGCAGGAGCTCGAAGCCTTCCTCACCTACCTCGCCGTCGATCGAGATGTCTCGGCATCAACCCAGAATCAGGCCCTCAGCGCCCTGCTGTTCCTCTATCGAGAAGTGCTGGGTAAGAACGACGTCCACCCTTCGCCAGACAGCCTCTGGGCCCACAAGCCGAAACGCCTGCCCACCATCCTCAGTCCAGCCGAAGTCCGCCGCCTGCTCTCGGCCATCGCTCCGGCCCAGCATCTCATCGTCCAGCTTCTCTATGGCTCCGGCCTGCGCCTCATGGAGGGCTTGCGCCTGAGGGTGAAGGACCTCGATTTCGATCTCCAACAGATCACCGTGCGCGACGCCAAAGGAGAGAAAGACCGCACCACCGTCCTGCCGGCAAGCCTTCAAAGAGAGCTAAGGACCCACCTGGATGTGGTCCGGCTCATACACGCTCAGGATCTGGCGCAGGGACACGGATCGGTACACTTGCCGCATTCCCTCGCACGAAAATACATACGGGCGGAAAAGGACTGGATCTGGCAGTACGTCTTCCCCGCCGCCTCCCTATCACGCGACCCCAGGTCAGGCGCGCTCCGCCGACATCATGTGGACCCGGGGATGGTCCAGCGCGCTGTCCGTGACGCCGCCGGCAAAGCCGGCATCGACAAGCACGTCACACCGCACACGCTGCGCCACTGCTTCGCCACGCACTTGCTCTCCAACGGCTACGACATTCGCACCGTGCAGGAGCTCCTGGGTCACAAGGACGTCAAGACGACCATGATCTACACGCACGTCCTCCACCGCGGCGGCCTCGCCGTGCGCAGCCCTCTCGACTGAGACTCCGATTCCACGGCGTGGCTCCGCCTGCCGGCGGTCCGGTCAGAGATCCCTCGCTGCCAAAAGGATGGCGCTCCACCGTGTGATGGGCGTCATCCGCGCGTCCAATGCGGCCGCCTCGGCTTGCCTGTGGAGAACCTGGCAACACGTCACATTCTTCGCAAGACGCCGTCCCGGACCAGCCTCGCCTGTAGGTCGCCGATGGGGAGGTCTCTGGGAGATGCCCCTGCCGTCGCCGCCATGGCTGCAGCCGTCCCCGCTGCTTCGCCCATCTGCATACACAGCGGGATGTTGAAGCCTGGGATCTGAACGGTGGCGGTGGTCGAAATGCATCTTCCGGCCACGATGATCCCGTCGTAACCGCGGGGCAGCATCGCGCGAAAAGGGATGTCGAACTCGAGCAGCTCCTTGATGTAGAGCGATCGGTGGTCCAGGTTCGTGTGAGCGTTCACGACGACGTCCGGGAATCTCTTGGAGGAGCGGATGTCCTCGCTCGTCAGCACGTACTCCCCCACGATCTTCCGGCTCTTCCAAATGGCGATGCTCGACGCGGTCTGCACGATATGACAGTTGCGGAAGCCGGGGATGTACTTGCGGAAGAAGGCGAGCAGTCCTTTGTGTCTCCGGCGGGCCTCCACCTCGGCTCGCGTCAAAGAGAACGCGTCCGTCGCGTCGAAATCGACGTGGGCTCCGTATCCGATCATGGCCAGTCCCTTCTCTTCGAAGATCCCGTCCACCCTGAGGTACTGGCGCGAGCCTTCGATCGTGCCTTCCGTTTCCACGAGGTGACGCGGAATCCGCATCATCTCCACCTCGAGGTCACCCCGCGCCACCGCCATCTCGACGACGTCCGAGAAGCCGGCAATCCGGATCAGGGGCTTCGAGAGATCGGCCTCGAAGACCTGCTCCGGATGGCGCTCGATGTAGTCGCGCAGTTCCTGGAAGTCGATGTTTCCCACGATGGCGCTGAGGATTCCCCCGCCGGGAAGCTTCAGCACCTCGGCACCTGATCGGGCGACAACGTCAGCGTCCCCGGTCGCATCGATGACGACCTGTGCCTCGATAACGCAGCGTCCGCTCTTGTTCTCGACCAGGATGCCCCGCAGGAACGTGCCTTCGCGGAGCACTCCGACCACCGGGGAATATAGGAGCAGGTCGGCGCCGGAGAGGCTGAGCTTCTCGAAGGCGAGGTCCTTCAAGCCATCGGGATCGAAGGGATAGTTCACGTTCGGCTGGCCCAGATCGACCGCCTCCCCCCGGGCGATCAACTCGTCGAGTAGCTCCTTGGCGATCCCCGTGATGAACCGATATCCACCGCCTCCAAACTGGACGATAAGACCCGCGGTCGCCGTGCCTCCCAGGCAATTGCCGCGTTCGACCAACAACGTCTTGGCGCCCGCACGGGCGGCGGCGATGGCCGCGACCATGCCCGCCGTCCCCCCGCCGGCGACCACGACGTCATACTTCAGCGGCACCTTCGGCCCGACGGACTCCGTGATCCCCGCCAGGTTCATTCGGTTCGTTCCTCCGTCCCGACCGAACACGCCTTGCGCTGCCTGCGCGGATCGCCGCCGTGTCCTATGGCGCTGCCTGCGTGGTGTCCTGCGTTTGACAGTCTGCGGAACGGACGCCCGACGGCCTCAAGGGACACCCGGTTCGCGCAAGCCGCACCGGGCGCCGCCCAGGTGAGAAGAAACGAGGAGCTCGGCGGACGGCCGTCTACGGGCTCGGTGTGCCCAGCTCCGTGATGACGCTGGAGAAGACCTCCCCGATGGCGGGCCCCAACAGAGCGAGAAGCACGATGACGACGCAGGCGAAGAGCGCGAGCAGGCCGGCGATCACCGCCGTGCTCGAAACCACGGCTCTTCCCCAACTGATGCGATGGACCGCCTTGACGGCGAGGATGTTGAGGAAGATCGCATACAGGGCGATCGGGAGACCCAGGCAGCTGACCACCGGAAAGGAAGAAATCACGGAGCTGACCAGGGTGATGGGTGAGCTATAAGCCGCAGTGGCGTACACCAACTGGGGGTAGGTTCCAGATCCCCCCAAAGCCCTGGCAACCATGTGACTGATGCCGGCTATGAGCATCAATCCGAGAACGGACACGACGGCTGCCACCGGCGCAAGGCAAGCCAGGGACACAAGATAGGATCCTGGATCCCCGGAAGGCGCGGTCTGGGAAGACAAGGGATCGAATCCCCTGAAGACGAACATCATGACAAGCGCGATCGCGGAGCCGAGCAGAGAACTGGCAAACACCCATAGAATGGCCCTGCCCATGGAGACCCCCGGCCGGGATACGAGCGCCTCGTAGGCCTCCACATTGGGTTTCGTGATGGCGTCCATCCATACCTGATACCAAGGCTGGGGACTGAGAACCGGGGCGATGGAAGGCTGACCGGTATCCATGGCACTGCCTCCTGATGGGTTGTTGAACTGCGGCCTCGCTCAAACGGCGCTCAAGATGAGCCCGGGGCGTACATCGCGCCTTCGACCGCCCGGCCCAGCGAGGCGCGTCTCGCTGCAGCCGGCCCGCCGAAGGCGGCGCATTCTTCCAGGGAGGGCGGCCGGACATCCCTGGTCGGGGTGCGAGTTGCACCCGATCTACTCTTCCACCACCAGCTTGACGCTGCCCACGCCCGCCTCAACCTCGATTCGCAGGGTTACCGCTGAGGCGCCGCAGGCATCATTGACATACACGCCGCCGTCGCTGGTCAAGCCGGTTGTTTCAACATTGCCCAGCCCGCTCTCCACGTCCACGCGGACGCACACATTACGAGGAAGCCGCAAGTTCAGTTCACCGACGCCGCTGGTCATGTTGGCCTCAAGGTCGTTCTGCCAGTCGCCGGAGAGATCAACCGTCGTCTGCCCAATCCCCGACTCTAGATCGAGCCTGCCGAGGGACTGAGAATCCGATAGGTCGACCCTGACTTCGCTCGCCCCTGTCTGAATGTCGAGAGCGGTCAAGGACAGACTGCCCAGGTCGAGATCGCCAGTACCGGCGGCAAGGTCGATCTTCATCTCCATGGCCACGTCGTCGTTGAGTCGCAAGTCCCATTCGTAGCGGTAGTCTTCGAGATCCTGCCATGAGGTGGCGCCCACGCTGACCTCCGGCGTCCTTACTCCAAGCGTGCCGCCGCTGTACACCACCTCCGGCTCGAGCTTATCGACGTTGTAGGTGAAGTCGGCTTCGAGAAGTTCGCTGGCGCCGCCGCGGATCGCCAGCTGGCCGGCGGCCATGGCGATCTCGACCTGCACCGTCTCCGCTCCGCCCAGCTCTACAGATTCGGACTTGGTGCGCAGCTCGCCCACCCTTGCGGTCGGACCGGCAAGCCCACAGCCGATGGTTGCGAACAACACCAGCACGGCAGCCAGAAGCATGTGCAATTGTCGATCTCTGGCTCTCATCCTCGTGGTCATTTCTCTCTCCCGTTTAGGCGTTTAGTCGCCAGATTCGCTGGACCGATGGGGTGATCGACCCCCGCCTCCGGATTCTACCGGGAACCCGCGGCGATGAGGCCGAGGGCTGGCAGAAGGATGATCAGGAAGAAGATGACTCCCAGTACCCAGTTCAGCCACTTCTTGGGCTGGCGGATCCAGTAGTACACAAGGACGGATAGCAGGAAGCTCTGGATGAACACCTCCGGCAGCAGGGTGAGCTGGAACGCGACGGGGATGCGGGAGTAGACGAGACCTTCGATCGAACCGAGCCCGCCTGTGAATTGGCCGATGATGCCGATGACGACAAGCGTCACCCACAGGATGAGCCAACCGCGGGGTCTGTGAAAGAACGTTTCGCGCAACAGGTAGAAGACAAACCCAAACAGGATGCCCCGGATCGGTTGGAAGAGCGGGCCGGCCATGACCATGGGATCGGAAGTGGGGCGAGAGTAGGCGGCCACCGAAGGATCGGAGAATCTTGCCGTGTAGTTGAGGGTCACCGCCGCAAGGACGCCAACGAAGAAATAGGTGACGGTGTGAGAGATCATGGTCTTGACGATCGTCTCACGCAGACTGGGCGACTCTGCATTCATCAAGAACCTCCAGGGTTACCACGCGCCTCTTTCCGGATGAGAATACCCCGCGACCCCCTGGCCCACCCACGCTGATGGCCGCCTGATAGCCCGGGACCACCCAGCGCCCTCTTGGGCCAGCGCCAGGCTGCTGGGAGGTTCGGTCAAAGATCCCGTAGCGCAGGGAGGTGGGCCCCAACGGGTTATCGGGCGGCCGCAGGGCCATTTGGAACGAATGTGGATCCGGACCCTTGGGCCCGGGGAAGAACAACGCCTATAAAGTCATTCACCCTTCTGAAGCGCCCAGATGGCAAGGCAGAAAAGCCCGATGCCAAGCAGTGTGATGAGAGTCTCGGCGGAACCCGTCCCCAGGATGCTAATGACGACCGCCGCGGCTCCCATCGCCAGGGCGAGGCCCTTGAGGATGAGCGACATGAGGGGCTGATTGCTCACAGAAGCCTCCAGGTTGGTTTGACGCCGGAAGGGGGCATGGGCAAGAAAGCGTTCCCGGAAGGTGTAACCCCGCCGGATCGTCGAGGATGTGCTCCGTATCGGTCCGAAACGGCCGCCAGCCCTGGACCGTACGGAAATCAGACGATAGGCACGTCCCTGGACGCGCCAGGTCGTCTTCCATCTGCGGCAGCTTTGGGATCGCTCCTCGAGGGGCCTATAATTCGTCCTCCACCGGACGCTCCATGGGCACTCTGACTCTCCTTCACGGCGGAACCGTCGTCTCCGATACCGAAACGTTCACCGCCGATCTCCTCATCGATGGCGAGACCATCGCCGCCGTGGAGCCGGGCATCCGAGCGCCGAGCGCAGTGCCGGTGGACGTCTCGGGAAGACTTCTCTTCCCCGGCGGGATCGATCCCCACACACACTTCGACCTGCCGATGTTCGACACGGTCTCGTCGGACGACCACTACACCGGCCATAAGGCGGCCGCCTTCGGCGGAACGACCACCGTCATCGACTTCGTCCCCACCCCTGCTGCCGGCTCCCTGAGGGCCGGCATCGACGAATGGCACGCCAAGGCCGACCCCAAGGCGGTCGTGGATTTCTCCTTCCATATGAACATCTCCCGTCTCGACCTCCAGGTCATGGCCGAGATTCCTCGCCTCCCCGAGGAAGGCATCACGACGCTCAAGGTCTTCACTGCCTACAACGGCCGCCTGCGGCTGGAAGACGGCGAAATCTTCCGTGTCATGCGCCTCGCCGGTGACCACGGTCTGCTGACCATGGTTCACGCTGAGAACGGCGACCTCATTGAGGTTCTCGTCGCCGAAGCGCTTGCGGCGGGCCATACCGAACCCATCTGGCACGCGCGCACCCGACCCGCATGGGGCGCCGTCGAAGCCGCGCTGCGAAGCATCGCCCTCGCCGCCGAAGCCAGGGCTCCCATGTACCTCGTCCACATGAACACCGCCGGGGAGGTCGATCAGCTGGCCTACGCCCGTGCCAGGAGCCTGCCTGTCATGGGCGAGACTTGCCCGGCGTATCTGTTCTTCACCACCGAGCAGCTGGAACGCGCCGACGGCGCGAAATGGGTCTGCTCACCACCCATGCGCACCGCCCGCGATAACGAAGCCCTGTGGAAAGGGCTCATCGGCGGAACGGTTCAGACCATCGGGACCGACCACTGCCCGTTCTTCTTCGATGGGCGCCGCCCCATCGAGTATGAGGGGCGCCCGGTGGCTATCCCCGGCAAGGAATTGGGCGCCCACGACTTCACCAAGATTCCCAACGGACTGCCCGGTGTCGGCGATCGCATGCCCATCCTGTGGTCCTATGGGGTCGTCAACGGGCTGATCTCCCCTAGCCAGTTCGTCGCGCTGACGTCCGCCAACGCCGCGCGCATTTTCGGCCTGTACCCGCGGAAAGGTGTTCTTCAACCCGGATCCGATGCTGACATCGTCGTCTGGGATCCGGAGCGCCGCCTGAGCTACGGTCTGGCTCACGCTCACCACCGCACCGACTACAACCTGTTCGAAGGATGGGAGCTCACAGGCTTCCCTGAACGCGTGTACCTGCGCGGGGATCTCATCGTCGATAGAGACCGCTGGCTCGGCCGCGCCGGCCAGGGGAAATTCCTCCGACGCGCGCCCGGCGCTCCCATCCTCTGAGACCGCCATCATGCCGGATCACGCATCACCAGTCACGAATCACGAATCCCTGGGGCAACCATGACCTCCCACCCTCTTCCCGACCTGCCTCCCGACGACATCCTCCGCTTGAGCCTGAAACACAACTTCTGGACCTGGTCGGCGCAGTCGCGCGTGCAGCCGATTCCCGTCGAGCGGGCCGAGGGCGTCTATTTCTGGGATACCCATGGTAAGCGCTACCTGGATTTCAACTCGATGACCATGTGCTCCAACATCGGTCACGGCAACCGCCGCGTGGCGGAGGCCATCGCCGCTCAGGCGAAGGAACTAGCCTACGCCGGGCCCGGCATGGCCACCAAACCCCGCGCGCTCCTTGGCAAGCTCCTGGCCGAGCGTACCCCCGGCGATCTCGACATCTTCCTTTATACGTTGGGCGGGGCTGAGGCCAACGAGAACGCCATCAAGCTTGCACGCGCCGCCACCGGCCGGCACAAGATCCTCGCCCGCTACCGCTCCTACCACGGCGCCTCTCATGGGGCGATGGCGGCTACGGGAGACCCTCGCCGCTGGGCATGGGAGCCGATGCTCATGCCGGGCGTGGTCCATTTCTTCGATCCCTTCCGCTACCGATCCGCCCTGCATCCGGGTCGGATCGATGTTCCCGAAGCGGAGTTCGCCCAGGACTACCTGGCCCACCTGGAGGACGTCATCAGCCTCGAGGGTCCGGAGACCGTTGCCGCTGTTCTGATCGAGACCGTCACCGGGACCAACGGCGTCATCGTCCCTCCGGAAGGCTACCTTCAGGGCGTCCGTCACATCTGCGACCGCCACGGCATATTGTTGATTTGCGACGAAGTGATGTCGGGTTTCGGCCGTACGGGCGCCTGGTT
Organism: Anaerolineales bacterium; assembly: GCA_035693825.1. GTDB lineage: Bacteria > Chloroflexota > Anaerolineae > Anaerolineales > E44-bin32 > MGOM01. Next base: position 644 of record DASSGB010000260.1, on the reverse strand, counting down.
CGCCGTGGACCACTGGGGCGTCGTGCCGGACATGATCACCATGGCCAAGGGATTGACCTCCGGCTACGCGCCTTTGGGCGCCGTCGCCATGCGCCCGGCCATCGCCGCAGCCTTCGCCGATCGAGTCTTCCAGGGCGGTCTGACGTATAACGGGCATCCCGTTTCGCTGGCGGCGGCCATCGCCAACATCCTCGTCATGGAAGACGACGGCTTGATCGAGCGCGCCCGCCAGCGGGGCAAGCTGATGGCCCGCATGATGCGCGAGCTGGGAGAGGCTCATCCCAGCGTCGGAGACGTGCGGTCGATCGGTCTGTTCGGTGCTATCGAGCTCGTTCGCAACCGCGCCACCCGCGAGCCAATGGCCCCTTTCAACGCCTCCAGCAAGGAGATGGATACCTTGCGCCGCCACCTGCTCGATCGCGGCCTCTTCCTCTACACTCACTGGAACATCCTGTTGCTCCTGCCTCCGCTCATCATCAGCGAGGACGAGCTGCGCGAAGGCTTCGCCATCCTCGACGAGGGCCTGCGCCTTGTAGATATGGCCTCCTCGTAAACCCCAAACCCGTTTTGCGCAGCAAAACGGGTTTGGGTCTGGCCCGTTCGCGATCGCCAACCCCCACCCAGCCCTTCCCTTGCAAGGGGGA
>DASSGB010000259.1:0-5807 GCA_035693825.1 Anaerolineales bacterium | reverse complement strand
CGCGGTCGCCGTCCGAGCGCAGCTTGCGGGTGACCATTTCGACCGGCATGCCGATCTCGGCCCCGGCCTCACTCAGATCGGTGAGTTGAGCGGTCACCAGAGGACCCTCTTCCAGCTTGACGAGCGCCACGGTGTAAGGCGCGTTGTCCTCGAAACCCGCCGGGGGCTCGTAGACCGTCGTGTAGGAATAGACCTCGCCGCGGCCGCTGAACTGGAAGGTCTCGCGCGCCTCTTGCCCGCAATCTGGGCAAACGTCGCGGGGCGGGAAGATCTTCACCTGGCAATGCGGACACACCTCTCCCACGAGGGCGTACCGCTGTGACTTCAATCTCCAGTGTCGTGGAATCTCCATTCCAACACCTATCCCCGGGCTTTCACCCGGAGCGTCAGTCTAGGCCGAGGGCCCTATCAGGAACTATCAGGCCTCCCCCAGAAGCGTTGTCACGGCTGTTCCCCCTGTTCCTCCCAGGCACTGGACCATTCCCACGCCGGCCCGCGGGACCTGATTCCCATTCGCCCTGTGCTGGACTTGCAGCGTCGCTTCGGCCAGCTGGTACACGCCGGTCGCGCCCCCGGTATCGCCTCGCGCCTTGGACCCGCCGAAAGTCAGCATGGGCAGTGGGCCCTCGAGACCGATCTTGCCCTCGCGGGCCAACCTCCAGCCCTGACCGCGCGCCGCAAAGCCGGCCGCCTCCACCGCCATGGCGGCGTAAATGGTGAAGGAGTCGTGCGGTTCGAAGAAGTCAACATCCGTTGCCGCGAGCCGGGCAGAGGCGTAGGCCTTTTCCGCCGAGAGTCGCGAGGCGGGCAGGTCGAGCGGATCGCGAATCTCATGCAGCGCCACCGGCGAGGTGGCCACGCCGATCCCCAGAACGCGAACCGGCGCGGGCGACTCGCCGTGCAGGGCGGACCCCCGCACCAGGAGAAGGGCTGCCGCTCCGTCGGCCACGGGGGCCGCATCATACAGATTCACAGGTTCACTGACCATCGGCGCCCGGCGGTAGTCATCCTCGGTGATGGCCTTGCGGAAGAACGCATTCGGATTGTCCAGGGCGTGGGCGTGCGCAGCCAAACTGAAGCCGGCCAGCGCGTCGGGAGGGGCTCCGAACTCATGCAGGTAGCGTCGCATGCGCAGGGCGGCCAGGGCTGTCGGCGTCAGGCCGTGCGCCGCCTCATAATCCGAGTCGCCTGAAGCCATCAGGGCGGAATCCAGCCCAGGACCGACCTGGTCGGTGATCTTTTCGGCCCCCACGACCAGGGCCACATCATGGGCCCCGGCGGCGACGGCCAGGACCGCCTGCCGAAGCGCCAAACCGCCCGAGGCGCCGGCGGCCTCCACGGTCACGGCCTCGATGCCGCGCAGGCCGGCGAAGTCGCTCAGCAGCGATCCGAGATGGGCCTGGCCCGAAAGACTGGGCGCAAGCATGTTGGCCACGTACAGGGCGTCCGGCCGAAGGCCGGGCGCGTCGGCCATGGCTTTGTGGATGGCTTCGAGGGCGATCGATCGAAGCGACGTCTGCCAGTGTTCGCCGACGGGGGTCAGCCCGACGCCGACAATGTAAATGGAGGTCGGGTCAATCACGGGGGATGTCCTGGGTCCGTTGATGAGCGAGGTCCTCGGCCGAGGGCGTCATTCCGTGGCGAGCTTGCCGCGGTAGCGCGCGTAGGTAGCGTAGTCAATCTCCGTTCGCCGGGCGATATAGTCCTGGGTCGAGGCGGCGTGACTCCTTCGCGCGGGAAGACGCTCCGTGGCCTGGAGGCTGAAAGCGTCGGATCCCGCCCCAGAGCCGTACGAGACAAGCAAGATGCGGTCGCCGGGATCGGCGATGTCGAGGATGGCCGTCAGTCCGATCAAGGCCGACCCGGCGTAGGTGTTGCCGATGACCGACACCAGCAATCCGTCCTCGATCTGCTCCGGCTTGAACCCCAGGGTGGCCGCCACTCGCTGCGGGAACTTGGCGTTGGGTTGATGGAATACGGCGAAGCGGTAGTCGGAGGGCGACCTTCCGAGCGACTCCATGATCGACTCGGCGGCGGCAGTGATGTGCTTGAAGTAGGCCGGCTCACCGGTGAAACGCTCGCCGTGCTCCGGATACTTCTCATTCGCCCTGCGCCAAAAGTCCGGTGTATCCGTCGAGTACGAATACGAGCCTTCGAAGACGGCCAGCGACTCCTCGGCTGGACCGAGCAGCAGAGCCGCGCCGCCGGCGCCGGCGGTGTATTCGAGGGCGTCACCGGGCCGTCCCTGGGCGGTGTCCATGCCGATGGAGAGGGCGTAACGCGCCATGCCCGATCCGACGAAGCCGATCGCCGCCTGGACAGCTTCGGTGCCGGCCTTGCAGGCGAACTCCCAGTCGGCGGCCTGGGTGTGGGGCGTCGCTCCGATGGCTTCGGCCACGACGGTCGATGTGGGTTTCACGGCGTATGGGTGCGATTCCGATCCCACCCAAACGGCGCGGATATCAGCCGGATCAACGGCGGCTCGGGCCAGCGCGTTGCGCGCGGCTTCGATGGACATGGTGATCACATCTTCATCGATACCGGGGACTGCCTTCTCTTTGATCGGCAGGCCCCCGGTGCCGGCCTTCCATACCCGGGCGACCTCGCTGGCCGGGAGTCGGTAGGGCGGCACGTAGGCTCCGTAGCCGACGATGCCGACATCGCGTGTCGGCTTTAACAGTCTTGAGGTAGCTCGAGCGTCATCCACAACGCGCCTCCTCACCCATCCGGACTTGCCTCGCCCCTCGCCTGCCGGAGCAGGGCTTCCGCCCGGTCGGGGCGAACCTTGCCTTCATCGATCATCTTCCGGGCTATGGTTTCGATCAGGTCGCCCTGGGCGCCCGCCGCCATGGCCACCTGCCGGGCGTGCAAGCCCATGTGTCCGCGTTGTATCCCTTCGGTGGCCAGGGCGCGCAAGGCCGCAAGGTTCTGCGCCAGGCCGACCGAGACGATGATCTCGGCCAGCTCGCTGGCGCGCGTCACCCCCATCAACTGCAGGGCAGCTCGAGCCGCGGGATGCGTGCGCGTGGCGCCGCCGACAATGCCCACGGCCATGGGCATCTCGAGCCATCCGTCCAGCGTTCCCTGCGGCCCGAGCGACCATCGGCTGAGAGACGTGTACCGCCCGGAGCGCGCGGCGTACGCGTGAGCGCCGGCCTCTACCGCGCGCCAATCATTGCCGGTGGCGACGACGACGGCGTCAACGCCGTTCATGATGCCCTTGTTGTGGGTCGCGGCGCGATAGGGATCGGCTTCGGCGAAGGCCCAGGCTTCGATGATCCCATCGCGCACGCGATCGCCGGTGAAGGACCCGAAGGCCAGGGCCTCAGCCGGCAGGCTGCAGCGAGCGCGCGCCAACCGGCGGTCAGCCAGATTCGTCAGAATCCGCAGGTGGGCGCGGCCTGCGGTGAGCGCCTCCAGGCGCGGAGCGATACGTTCGGCGGCGGTGTTGGCGGCGTTGGCTCCCATGGCATCGCGCGTGTCGTACACCAGATGAACGACCAGCATCGGCCCAACCGCCGTCTCCGACAGGAGGCGCACCTCGAGATCCCTGGCGCCTCCGCCCAGCCGGGTGATGACCGGATCCACGGCGTCGGCCTCGGCCAGGATTCGCTCGCGGGCGCCCTCGACAGCCAGCCGAGCGGCCTCCAGGTCCGGTATTCCCAGGATCTGTATCTGAGCGATCATCTCCGGGGCCGTGGACTCGGCCTGGAACCCGCCGGCGGCGCGCACGATCTTGGCCATGAACGAAGCCCCTGCAACGACCGAGGGCTCCTCGATGACCATCGGGATCAATACGTCGCCGCCGTTGATCAGGAAGTTGACCGCGATCCCAAGGGGCAATCCATAGATGCCGACGACGTTCTCGATCATGTGGTCGGCCTGCTCGGGCCGCAGGCCGCCGGCGCCGGTCAGCGCGTCGAGTGTGCCGTCCTCCAGGTGCGCCGCGCGTCCCAATTCCTGGGCGCGCTGCTCCAGAGATAGACCGTAGAAACCAGCCAGTCGGGAGGATGCCATTCTGCCCTCGGCGTTCGCCAAGTCCGGGCTTATACCCGTCGGGTTCTTGCAGAAACTATCAGGATTGGCCGTTGGCCATCGGCCGCCACCGTTCGTGCCGCAAGTACCGGCGGCACGCCGGTGCGAGACGGCAGCCATCGGCCGTCAGCCCTGGTCCCTAGCCGAAGCCTCCATCTGACCACCGGCCACTGACCGCTGCCCCCTGCTGTTGTACAATCCGCTCCGGGGTACCTCCGGCGGCATGACGGCTTCCGAGCCCGGCGAGAGCCGGATGCGGGCCCTGCACAGGGCCACACTCAGTCTCTACACCGACCTTTCCCTCGAAAGCACATTGCGGCGGGTCGTTCATGCCGCACAAGAACTGGCCGGCGCGACGTACGCTGCCCTCGGAATCCCGGACGGCAAAGGCGGTCTCCAGACGTTCCTGGTGGCGGGCTTGAACGATGAGGAGTCTGCCCGGATTCCCCATCTGCCCACGGGCCGCGGCCTGATCGGCGAGATGATGCGCGGCGGGCGGTCGATTCGTCTTCCGGATCTCGCCGCGCACCCGGCCTCGGTCGGTTTTCCCCCCGGTCATCCTCCGATGCGATCCTTCCTGGGCGTTCCGATCTCGGCCTACGGGCGGCCCCTGGGGCAGATCTATCTCACCGACAAGCGCGGCGCGCCCGAGTTCACCCAGGACGATCAGAATCTGATCGAGCTTCTGGCGGCGCACGCCGCGGCTGCGATCGAGAATGCGCGCCTGTATCAGGCCGTCCAGGATCGCGAAGCGGAACTGGCCCAGCGCAACGAAGAACTCGAGCTGGTCAACGTGCTGACATCGGCCGCCAGCAGCACCGTCGATCTGGAAGGGATGCTCGAGTCGATTCTCGACCGCGTCCTGGAATCCTTCGACGCGCAGGCGGCGGAGGTTTTCCTGCGCGCGGAGGACGGCGGCGGGCTCACGCTCGCGGTCCATCGAGGGCTGGCGGGCAAGGCTTTCTTCGAACGCACTCACTTTCGCTACGGCGAAGGCGTCATCGGCCTGGTGGCGGCTTCGGGGAAGCCCTTCTGGACGGATCATCTCGAGAACGAGCCGCGCTTCCAGCGCAGAGATGTGATCCAGGCCGGCTTCGGCAGCCTGGCGGTTGTGCCTCTGTTGGCTCGGGGCAACGTGATGGGCGTGCTGTCGGTGGCCTGGCTGGGCCATCATCCGGTGGCCGAGCATGACCTGCGCCTGCTGAAAGCGGTCGGCGGTGGAGTGGGGATCGTCATCGAGAACGCGCGACTCTACCGCCAGGCACGCCGGCTGGCGGTCCTGGAAGAACGCGAGCGCATTGCCATGGATCTGCACGACGGCATCATCCAATCCATCTACGCCGTCGGGCTGACCCTCGACTCGGTTCGCCTGCAGTCCAAGACGGAGCGGCGGCGCCCGATCCGGGAGAACCTGGAACGGGCCATCGACGGGCTGAACGCCATCATCCGCGATATTCGGGCGTATATCCTCGACCTCCAGCCGAGTCGCATCTCGATGGAGAATCTGGAGGAAGCCCTGCAGCGGCTGATCGACGAATTCAAAGCCAACTCGCTGATGGAGGCCGACCTGATCGTCGAACCGGGCGTGGCCGACAGCCTGGGGTCGGCGACCAAGGCTGCCGCGTTTCACATCGCCCAGGAAGCCGTGGCCAACGTCGGGAAGCATTCGCACGCCACGCGAGCGTGGCTCAGCCTGCGGCGCACGGATCGGTCGATCCTGCTGCAAATCATCGACAACGGCCGCGGTTTCGAGTCAACCGACGCGCGAGGGG
>DASSGB010000258.1:0-2322 GCA_035693825.1 Anaerolineales bacterium | reverse complement strand
CGCATCTGCTGCATGCCAGCCTGCGCAGAGTCCTGGGCGAGCACGCGCGTCAGGCCGGATCGCTGGTCGCGCCGGACAGGCTTCGCTTCGACTTCAACCACCCCAGGGCCGTCACGCCCGACGAGCGGGAGCGCATCGAGGCCATGGTCAACGAGGCCGTCCTCGCCAATTTCCCGCTGCGGATCGAAACCCAACCGCGCGAGAAGGCCGTCGCCTCAGGCGCGATGGCCCTGTTCGGCGAGCACTACGGGGAAACCGTCCGGACGATTTCCATCGGCGAGAAGCCGCGTTTCTCTTTCGAGCTGTGCGGCGGAACGCATGTCCCGGCCACGGGCGTCATCGGCGCCTTCCATATCCTCAGTGAGGAGAGTGTGGCATCCGGTATCCGCCGCATCGAAGCGCTCACCGGGCGCGGCGCCCTCGAGTACTTCGATCAGACCCTGGCGCGTCAGGAACGACTGGCCGGTCTTCTGTCCTCCCCTCCGGAGACCCTGGAAGCACAAGTTCGAAGCCTGATCGAGGAACGCGACCGGCTCACTCAAGAACTGGCAACCGTCCGTGAAAGCGCCGCTCTCGCGTCCCTCCAGGCCATTCAGCCCGAGAACCTCGGGCACAGCCGGATGCTGGCGGGCATTGTCCGCCAGGCCGACGCCGACATGCTCCGCCGCCTGTCCGATCCCTTTCGATCGGCGAATTCCAGCCACATCGTCGTCCTCGGATCGGTGGTCGACAATCGGCCGGTGATCATTGCCTCCGTCAGCTCGGACCTTGTGGCGCGTGGCCTGGACGCCGGCGCGCTGGTGCGTCAGGCCGCGGTCAGCATCGCTGGCAGCGGCGGCGGCCGGCCGACGATGGCTCAGGCCGGCGGAAAGAACGCCGAAGGCCTGGAGCAGGCTGTGCAGTCGGCCCGAACGTGGGTGCGCGAACACCTCCGGCCATGAAGGTGGTCAGCCGCGGCGCGTGAAGACGCAACTGATCTTTCTCGACCCGAATGACGACCACGCTTCCGCGCGCGACAAGCTGAGCTGGGCGCGAGCCGATCGGATCGTCCTGGTCTGGCCGCCCCACGGCCGCGTCCTCACCCGCCGTCTCGATCTGGTACTCCTTCGACGTGCGGCCGAGTCTCAGGGCGGCAAGCTCGGACTGGTCAGCCATGACCCGGATGTGCGAGCGCACGCGCAGGACCTCGGTCTGCCGGTCTTCGATACTCCGGAGCGTCTCTCAGAGCTGAGCTGGGAAGGTTTCCGCCCTTCGACTCGGCCCCTTGCGGAAAGTCCGCTCCTGCCCCGCCCTCTGGCTGAAGGGCCGCGCCGAGTCCGCAGCCGTCTTCAACCGCGATCAGGCCTGGAGCGCGCCGTGCTCGCCCTCCTTCCGCCTCTGGCCATGCTGCTCTTGGCCGCCACGATCGTTCCCGCGGCCGTGATCGAGATCAGCCCTCTCACAACGACTCAGTCGATCAACTTCCGAGTTGCGCTGGACGTTTCCGATTCGGCAACCATGACACAAGGCGGGATCCCCGCCCGTCGACTCGAGACACGGATCGAGGGCGATCTGCGTCAACCCACAACGGGAACCGTGCGTGTGCCCGCCTCGCCCGCCTCGGGTGAGGTGGTGTTCACCAACCTCACCTCGACCATCATCGACCTGGCTCGAGGCACCGGGGTGCAGACGGCCAACGGCGTCCGATTTGAGACACGGGCTTCCGCCAGGCTGCAACCCCGGTCCGGGGGCAAGGTCTCCGTGCCCGTCGTCGCCACGGATCCTGGCATCGAGGGCAACGTTCCCGCCGGCTCGATCAACGCTGTGGAGGGCGATCTCGGGCTGCAGGTCACGGTCACCAACCCTGAACCGACACAAGGTGGAAGCGCTTCGCGACGGTCGGGCGTTTCGGCGAGCGATGTCGAGGCCTCGAAGGAAGCCCTGACACGAAGTCTGCTGCAAGAGGCGCGCAGCCTCCTCCTGGCCCGGCTCGAAGCCGGCGAACAAATCGCGCCGGCATCGATCCGCGTCGTCTCCGTCGACGCCATCCGCTACGCTCCGGGCATTGGCGATCCCGGGGACAGTCTCGAGATGCATCTTGCCCTGACGGTCGAATCGATCGTGTATCGTGAAGAGGACCTCCTCGCTTACGCATCCGGGCTTCTGGAGTCGCAGTCGCCGGATGCGGTGGCCGAGGTCGAGGGCTCGCTGGACGTCGAGCTCCTCGAACCATCGCCGGGCGCGAATCAGGCCATCGAGTATTCGGCGATGGCCCGCAGAGAGATTCACCGCGCCATCGATATCGACGCGCTCGATCGGCAACTGGCGGGCCGTCCGCGGAAT
>DASSGB010000257.1:0-39166 GCA_035693825.1 Anaerolineales bacterium | reverse complement strand
CTTGGGGAGCCGCCCAGAGCCCCGGACCGGATGAAACTCCCCGCGATTCGAGAGCAGGCGCGTTGACCTATTGCCCCCAACACGCGACAATGCCCGATGCCGCCTGGGAGCATCTCATGCGACCCGTCCTTCGTCTCCTGGCCGATGACCTGGTCCAACGCATCCTCGACGAGGCCTTCCAGCTCCTGGTGGACCCGGGCGTCCGGATTCACAACGCCGAGGCGCTGGAGATCTTGGCTGGAGCCGGCGCCAGGGTCGACGGTGGGGCGCAGATCGCCTCCATCCCCGAAAGCGTCGTGCGTCAGGCTCTGGCGACCGCCCCGGGGTCGTTCGAGCTGTACGACCTGGATGGCCGGGCAGCTGTGCACTACGGCGGTGACCACGTCCAATTCGACCCGGGATCAGCGGCCATTTCCCTGCTCGATTCGCACAGCCTGCAGCAACGCCCGCCCCTGACGGCCGACTTCGTGCGCTTCGTGCAGCTGGTGGAGATGCTCCCGTCCATCGACGCGCAAAGCACGGCCATGATTTGCGCCGACGTCGCGGGCGAAATCGGCGACCTGTACCGCCTCTACCTGGCGCTGAACTACATGCGCAAGCCGATCATCACCGGCGCCTTCCGCAAAGACACCTGGTGGACGATGAAGGAGCTGCTCTCGGCGGTCGCCGGCGGGGATGAGGCGCTGGCGGCTCGACCGACGGCGGTCTTCGATGTGTGCCCCTCACCGCCGCTGCTCTGGTCGGATTTGACGTGCCAGAATCTCATCGACTGCGCCCGGTCCATGATTCCGGCCGAACTGATCTCGATGCCGTTGGCGGGCGCCACGGCGCCGGTGACGCTGGCCGGGGCGGTCGTCCAACACACCGCTGAGAGCCTGAGCGGCGTCACCATCGGCCAGCTGGCGCGGGCGGGCTCGCCCATCGTGTGGGGCGGCTCACCGGCGATCTTCGACATGCGCCACGGCACGACGCCCATGGGCGACGTCGGGACGTGGATGATCGACCTGGCCTACGTGCAGGTCGGCAAGGCCCTGGGGCTGCCGACCCACGCGTACCTCGGAATGAGCGATGCCAAGATCGTCGACGCCCAGGCCGGACTCGAATCGGCCGGCGGCACGCTGCTGGCGGCCCTCGGAGGAGTGAACATGGTCTCCGGGGCGGGCATGCTCGACTTCGAATCCTGCCAATCCCTGGAAAAGCTGGTGGTCGACGCCGAGATCATCGGTATGGCCAAGCGTCTGATCGGCGGGCTCCAGGCCCGCGAAGATCCGATTGCCCTGACGCTGATGCGCGAGCTGAGACATCAGGCGGACTATCTTGCCCAGGAGCACACCCTGCGCTGGTTCCAGGAGGAGTTCTACCTGCCCTCGGACGTCATCGACCGAGGCTCGCTGGACGCCTGGCAGAGCAAGGGTTCGCTGTCGGCCTTCGAGCGCGCGCGAGAGAGGGCCGAGCGGCTGATCGCGGCGTATGTGCCGCCGGCGCGCGATCCTCGATTGAAGGACGAGCTGCGAGAGATCGCCACGCGCGCGGCGCGAACATTCGGGATGGATGAATTGCCGCCGTTGCCGGAGGAGTAGTGGTCAGTGGTCAGTGGCGAGTGGTCAGAGGAATCGGGGCACCGGGGCTCCGGGGCGCCAAGGCACCGAAGCCCAATGCCGGACCACGGTGCCCCGGTGCCCCTGCGCCTTGTTTCGGGCCAGGCTGATGGCTATTCTTATTGAGAGGCGTCATGAGCGAAGACATCCTCGCCCAGTTGACTGAAAGCGTCGTTCAGGCCAGGCAGGAAGAGGCGCGTGCGCTGACGACGCGGGCCTTGCAGGCCGGCCTCGAGCCGCTGGCCATCATCGACCGCGGCCTGACCCCGGGCATGCGCCTCGTGGGCGACAAGTTCGCCTGCGGTGAAGCCTTCATCCCACATCTGGTGATGGCCGGCCGCACGATGAAGAGCGCCATGGCGCTGCTCGAGCCCGAACTCAAGCGCCGGAGTCAGACCGCCAGCCGCGCCGGCGTGGCCGTCATTGGAACGGTCAAGGGCGACATCCACGAGATCGGCAAGAGCCTGGTTGGAATCATGCTGACCGCCGGCGGCTTCGAGGTGTACGACCTGGGTGTGGACGTGCCGGTGGAGGCGTTTGTGGCCAAGGCCCGAGAGACCGGCGCGGATGTGGTCGGGCTATCGGCGCTGCTGACCACCACGATGGTCGTCCAGCGCCGGGTGATTGAGGCCCTGGATCAAGCCGGTCTGCGGCCGAAGGTGAGGGTCATGGTCGGCGGCGCGCCGGTCAAGGCCTCCTGGGCAAAAGACATCGGCGCCGATGGCTACGCGGAGGACGCCAACGGCGCCGTGGAGTTGGCGAAGAGGCTGGTTGGGTGAAACCAAGTCGTCAGTTATCAGGTGTCCGTCGTCGGTGACTGAAGACTGATGACTGACGACTGTCTTACTGCCCCGCCAGGATCAGGAACATCGAGGCCAGGGCGATCACGCCCGAGAGGGTGTAACCGATGGCGATCGCCCGGTGCCGCCCTCGGCCGGTCTTGTTGACGCTCGTCAGATAGGAGTTGAATTCGCGCACGAACTCCTGATTGGCGTCGGTCAACTTGGATTGAGCTCCCGGCTTCTCCCCGGGCTTGTCGCGCATGCTGAACGGACGGATGGCGATTTCCCCCTCCCGCCAATGGGTGTAGGCGTTGTAGAAGAAGAAGGCCGCGAAAAAAAGCCAGACGGGGTACGTGTACGCAACCATGAGCATATCTCCTTCGGGCGGCTCCGGGAGCCTCACGATTCGTCATGCCGGACCGGCGGGCCGGCCAGGCGTTCTCGGCCCCACAAGTCTATATCAGCCGCAAAGTGCAAATCCTTACGCCCACCTCACGATGTGGGCGCGCCGCAAGGGTGCGATTCGCATCAACCGGTGCTGTGGATCAGAAGGGGAAGGGAAACCGCCGACGGCAGGGACGGCTCACCAGACCGTCGTGACGGTCTGGATCAACCACATTTCCGTCGCCTCGTCGTAACGCAGGACATAGGTGTTCTTGAAGACCTGATCGGTGTTGGTGTCGTGGAGTTCGGCCAGGACGTTGGCCTCGTCTCCGCGCACCCATACCGCGTCCCGCGATAAGACCTCAATCTCTTTCATGCCCATCCAGGCCCGGAGGTAGTCCGTATAGCCCCCCGGGTAGTAGGCCGTCTGGAATTCTGGGGTCGTCCGGGTCCAGGCGACGTCGTACATCCCCTGCCGCAGCAAGACGTAGTAGTCGTCGATGGCTTCCTCGGGCGTCGCGACCCGCGGCCCGGCGACCTCGACTTCCGGCTGGACGAAGATTTCCGCGGCTGAGTCGCCGGCGGCCTCGGTGCGATCGGAGCGAATGGCCCCGCCCACGCCTCCAAAGGCGAGGACGGCCAGCCCGACTCCACCGACGGCAATCCCGATCATCATCAAGGCCGGCGAACAGCCCACGGCATCCGAGGGATTCCATCCCCGGGAGGGGGCCCGCCCTCGCCCCTCCCCGTTCGAGCGCGAACCGGACATGCGTTGGCCCAGTGTAGAGCGCTCGGGATTCCGCGGGTTACCCGCCGGGGAAGATCTGAAGGCCATTCACGCCTCTCCTAGGGCCGGATCAGCCACGCACCATCAGCATGAACATCGACACCAGGGCCACGAGGCCCGACAACATGTACCCGACGGCCGAGGCCCGGTGTCGGCCGCGGCTGGCGTGGTTGGCCCGCGCCAGGTTGGCGTTGAACTCTACCACGAAGGCCTGGTTGGCCTCCGCCAGGTCCGGGTCCACAACCCCGCTGCCCTCGCGGCTGCGGATCATGAACGGACGCACCTGGACCTCCGCCTCACGCCAGTGGGCGTAGGCATAGTAGAAGAAGAAGGCGGCAAAAAACAACCATATCGGATAGGCCAAGCTCATGACGGCGACTCCTATCGGCTTGCTCCCCGCGACACGGATCCGCCTCCGGTCCAGCTACTCGGTCAACTCCACCTTTCCCGGCTCCCGCAGGAGGAATTGTTCCTCGGGAACATACACGATGTGCAGATCGGCGGTGCCGCTCAGGTCTACCTTGTAGGCGACGACCTGAGAATGCAGGCCATTGGCGCCGCCGGTCCCGTTGATCTGAACTTCGGCGCCGGGGATGAAGATCGTGCCCTGGATGTACGAGTTTGAGCCCCCGTTGAGCGTGGCCCGGTTCGTATCATTGGCATTCTGGTAAACCAGCATTCCAGCCCAGGGCCCGTCGTCCGGCGCGTCCAGGTGCAGCGTGGCATTGCCGCTCCAGGAGATGGTCCCGGTCTGGACGTAGAACATGACGTCCTCGGCGGTGATGGAGCCGCCGTTGAAGCGCAGGTCGTCCTCGATGCAGTAGATCCCGGGTGCCAGGGTCCAGTTGCCGTTGTTGATCTCGATATTGGTGATGTTCCCCGGAGTCATGGTGCCGAGCACAGGATCGACGGTCGCGCTGCCCGAGCAGGTCGGGGGTTCGACCTCGGGCATCGACACTTGATCCACGCCCGCGATCGGTAGCGGAGTAACGGTGGTGTTGTTGCCGATCTCCCAACCGCCGACGACGTAGATGTTGCCGTCGGCCACGTTGAGTTCGTTGCCGCCGTTGGCCACCATGGCGCAGTCGGGATCGTCGGAGTTGACGAAGATGCCCGAGCCCTCGATCAGGCTCAGGTTCGTGCCATGCGACCAGACGACCGAGCAGCCGTGAGGCGCCAAGCCCACCAGCGCCTGCCCATCCACAAGGGGTTCCGCGGTTGGCGGCCGGGCCCGGGCAATGGCGGTGACGGTGTTCTCCAGCGGGCCGGGGAATACCAGGTGCGAAAAGACGGCGTCCACCCTGGCCCGGATGACGACCTCGATGTGATTCCAGTCACCCGTGGTGGGACCGTGGATCGGCGGCCAGTAGACCTCGACCCAGTTCTCGACCTGATCGTTGTTGTAGCCGTTGTCGAGGGCCCTGGCGTAGGCGAGGACAACCGGGTTGCCTGAGTTCAGCATGGCATAGGCGCCGGCCATGGAGGCGGCGTCCGCGGCGTTCTGGGCCCGGCGGCGCTCGGTGTACATCATGCCGCCGTCGATCGCCAGGCCGGCCGAGGCGAGCAGGATGACAAAAGCAAGCGCCAACAGGACCAGGGCCTGCCCCGACTCGGATGATGTGCGATGGCCACTAAACATGAAGGCCTCCTGCCCGCCGCGTCACTAGCATGGTGGGGAAAGAATCGTGTTGACGACATTCGCCCGGAGCGGAATGCTCTGAGAGCCGGCAATGGCTCCAATAAAGGGCGTCAGAAAGTTGTAGGTAATCATGACTTCCACGCGCACGCCGTACCCACGGCACGCCGCGCCGCCGGGGAAGGTCGTGGTCACCGTGGCGCCGGTCCAGTCGATCAGGCCGGCCGGGCTCTCGCCCCGAACACGGGCATCGATTCCGGTCAGATCGCCGGGCTCGATGGAACCGTAGGCGGCGCCTTCCGCGGCGGCGTCCTTGAGCGACAAATAGGTGTAGTAGGCGCGTCCCAGGTCGATGACCCCCGCCAGCAACAACATCAACATGGTGATGAAGATCGCCGTCTCCGTGAGACTCTGTCCGCGCTGGTTCGAGGCGGAGGTCGGCATCCGGCGGGGCAGGCCGTCCGTGCTCATCTCAGCCTCCAGGCGCCGGACAGGAGACGGCCATCGCCGTGGAAGGGGCGCTCCTGTTGCCGTAGACAAAAGCCACGACGTAGAACGTGTGCGACTGTCCGTCGAGGGGGATCGAGGAGTAGTCGCAGCGGGTCTTGTTCGTCAGGCACACCTGCCGGTCTGGAGGAGGATCCATGACCTCATACACGCCGTAGTAATGCGCCCCAGGCACGCTGTTCCAGTTGAAGCGGACCTGACCGTTCGTACAGTTGACGGTAACCTGGAAACCGCCTGGCGATGGGATGGGCGTGCGCGTCGGCAGAGACGTGTTGGTGGGCAGCGGGGTGTCGGTGATGGTCGGTGTCGGCGACGGACCGGCCGTCGGTGTGTCGGAAGGCGTGGGCGTGTCCGAGGCTGTGGGCGTAGGGCCGAGAGTGAAGGTGCTGGTCGGAACCGAGGGCGGGCCAACGGTGGCCGTCGGGCCGGCGGCGATGTCGATCAGGATGGTGCGGGCCGTCTCCGAGTTGATGGGAATCGGCGGAAGCGGAACAAGAGGAACGATAGGGGCGTAGAGCAACGTGACCGACACGACGACTCGATCGCCGAGCTCGATATCGGCGACCGACGGCGGTGCGGCGCAGGTGGCGAACGTCTGCGAGGTGTCTCCATGATCCCAGGAGATGGCGATGGCGCTGTCGGGGACGTCGCTCATGACGAACATGCGCCGGGCCGCATCCCGCATCCCGACGCAGTCGAGATAGCGCAGGCCGCCCATACCGTCCGATCCCACCGAGGCCCCGTAGCGGCTGGCCTCACGGCTGGCGGAGGTGGCTTCGGTAAGGATCAGGAACATGCGGCCGAGCTCGATCGTGCCCAGGATCAACAGCAACAGGATGGGGAGAACGAGCATGAACTCGACCAGTCCCTGGCCGCGCGCCGTCCCCGCCCTTCTACGGCGATCGCCGGCCGCTGCCCCGCTCCCGGCGCTGAGCCTGGTGAGGTGCTTAGATTCGGCCACGTTGCTCATCCTCGACGCTCCCAAAAAACAGACCTGCCAGGTTTGGCCAGCTCTGCCTGACAGGTCTGATGGCCCACACGGGGCGACCCTTTCGGCAGCTGGCTGTCATGGCGTTTCCGCCGTAGACCCTGTAGCTTTGCGCCGCCACCTTTCGATGGCTTTGCCTTTTCGCAGGAGCAAAGCGCTCTATGCCGTAATCGCTACAACGCCATATCCTCCCAAGCGTTACACAGCCATGGCTGGGACCGGGGTACCAGACCGCTCTCGACCCATGGCAGACACAGTGTAGGTCTGTTTTCCGGTTCGCGCCTTACACCCATGTTACAGTGTGGCTTCGCTCCCACAATAGGTCGGATGGGTAGGCGGGGCCTCATTGTGCTGGAGGTGGACTCCTAGTCCAGAACGCAAGCGAAGGCCGGAATCACCGAGAGGGAAGCCCAAAAGGTGGACGTAATGAAGTGGGGCACGTCCGCCTCGCCTTGCTCCAGGGTGTAGACGGCCCTGTTCCCGGCCCTCGCCGCGATGAATCATGTCATCCCATGCGGTTCCTGGCGTCGACGGCCGGGCTGTCTTCTCATCCATTCTTTGTGAAATATGGACTTAGGTCCAGTTGGCTGGCCGGCCCCGTATTTCCGTAACGCGAGATTTCGCCGAGGAGAGACAGATGTTGTTTGGTGACCGCCCTGCCCTCACGACGCTCATCGCCCTTGCTTTATGGCTGGGTGCCTGCGCGCCTGCCGCCGCGCCCCCGGCCTCTCCGACCATCGCGCCGACGTCCACCGAGCCGCCTGCCTTCCCGCAGACTGCTCGACCCGCGACGGCCACAACTCGGGTCGACCGGGTGATCACCTTTGTTCTCGACCCGGGCAGCACGCAGGCGCGGTTCATCATCGACGAGATCCTGCGCGGCGCCCCCAACACGGTCGTGGGTTCTACGGCTCAGGTGACGGGCGAGATCCAGATCGACCTCGGATCGCCGGCACAATCGGCCATAGGGCCGATTCGGATCGAGGCCGGAAGCCTCGCCACCGACAGCGGTTTTCGCGACCGCGCCATCCGCACCTTCATCCTGCAGACCGCGAACTTTCCGGAGGTGACCTTCACCCCACTTCCGTGGAGGGTCTGCCCGCAGCCGTTGCGGTCGGCGACACATTCACCTTCTCCGTCACGGGCGAGCTGGCCGTCCGCGACATCACACATCCCGTGACATTCGAAGTCACGATCAACGCCGAATCGGAGGAGCGCCTGAGCGGGCTGGCCTCCGCCACCATTCTGCGGTCGGACTACGGGCTCACCATCCCCTCGGTGCCCAACGTAGCCGACGTGTCGGAGCAGGTGCGGCTCGAGCTGGAGTTTGTGGGGGTGGAGGGCTAGAGACTCGTGATGAGTGATTCGTGATTCGTGACCAGCGACCAGACTGCAACTGACCACTCACCACTGACCACTGACCACTCGTGTTAAGTTGCCGGTGCGGCTTCTTGTTCGGGGGCGGCCGTCAAACGCGACCGGGTGCGGAAATCGAGGGCCAGGAACCCGGCCACAGCCAGGGCCGAGAGGATGCCCGACAGATACCAGACCCAGTTGGGGTTGAAGTTGTCCATGATCACGCCCGCACCGTACGGCCCGATCGTCGCCGAGAGTGCCCACGACAGCCCGAAGACGGCCATGTAGCGGCCGCGCATGTCTTCCGGCGCGAAACGCGCCGCCAGCGCCTGGGCGGTCGGAATGACGATCATCTCGCCGAAGGTGATGATCAGCATGGCTGCGGCGAACAACACGAACGTCGTCACGAAACCGTACATGCTGAATCCCACCAGATACAGCAGCGTGCCCGCGGCCATGAGGGCCATCGGCCGATAGGGTCTCAGCCGCCGGGTGAGCCAGAACTGGAAGATTACGACCGCCACGGCGTTCATGCTCATGAGGAAGCCGTAGGCGCGTGTGCTCACCCCGTGCACGTCGCGCAGGTACACCGACAGCGTGCTGTACATCTGCAGATAGACCAGGTTCATCAGGGCCGAGGCGACGATGAAGGCCAGGAAGACGTTGTCCCGCAGGACCGTTCCGTAGCCCCGGAAGGTCTGAACCATCGACTCGTGCTGCGCCACTTGGCGCGCCTGCGGGCGCGTTTCAGGGATCAAGCGGAAGACGATGCCGGCGGTAATCAGACTGGAAACGGTATCCACAACGAACAGCAGGAAGAACGACTGCGCCGCCAGCAAGCCCCCGACGGTCGGCCCGACGATCCACGCCAGGTTGTGGATCACGCGCAGGATTCCGAATCCTTCGGCGCGTTTCTCCTCGGGCAGCATATCGGCCACCATGGCCTGGTGGGCCGGGCCGGCAATGTCGGAGAGAACGCCCACGAAGGCCGCCAGGAGATAGAACGTGGCCAGGCGGTCGACCAGGCCCATGGTCAATGAGCTCACGGCGCTGACCACCAGGCCGAAGAGCACGATCGTCTTGCGGCCGAAGCGGTCGGTCAAGGCCCCGCCAAGCATGTTGCCGACGAAACCGGTGGCGGAGAATATGGCGAACAGAATCCCCGCCTGGGTCATGCCGACGTCGAAACGCTGCGTGATGTACAGCGCGAAGAAGGGCCAGATGGTCGTGCGGCCCAGGCCGTCGACGAACGAGGCGCCGACCAGCACCCAGAACTTCGAAGGGTATTCGCGATAGGTTTCGCGGAAACGCCCGATCACGGTCGTCGATCCTTGGTGGTCTCCGACAGGAAGAAGACCGGCGTAGCTCCAGCGCCATCCCGCTCCGCTGGCGCTCACCTCGCCGGCGGGAAAACGTCGCCGCGGGCGCGGCCGCGGCGTCCCGGGCATTATACCCGCTGCGCACTTCGCTCGCGATCGGCCCACACCGAAGGTCGCGCGCCGCATGAACCCAACGGGGCATTGCTGTCCGCGGCGCGGTTTCGGTAGAATGCCACTGCCATGAGACCTTCCGCTTCATGGAGATCACCAAGAACGAAGGTCGGGGTGGGCCTTGCGGCCCTCCTGCTGGCGCTCACCGCCAGCGGTTGTCAGAGCGTCAGCGCACTATTCGCCACGCCCACACCCACGCCGACGAATACGTCCACCCCGACCGCCACGCCCACGAAGACTCGCACGCCAACGCCCACGGCAACGATCACGCCCTCACCGACGATCACCGACACACCCACCATCACCCCCACGCCCACCTTCGACTTTCCCGACGTCACCGTCAACCAGCAGGCCCACTGCCGCTACGGGCCCAACAAGAACTACCTGCATGCCGGCGATCTGTACGAAGGGGACCACGGAGCGCTGTGGAATCGAAACTCCAACGGCTCCTGGCTGTGGGTTCGTTTCGACAAACTCTGGTATGCCTGCTGGGTGGCGGCCTCGGTCGTGGAGGTCACCGGCGACGTATTCAGCGTCAGTGTCATTCGCACCCGCCTGCCGCAATCCACGTTGTACGGCCCGCCCAAGGGCGTCACCGCCACGCGGCAGGGAGACGAGGTGACCGTCAGCTGGCAGCGGGTGGCGATGACCACCGACGACGACCGCGGCTACATGATCGAAGCCAACGTGTGCCAGGACGGGAACCTGATCTTCGTCGTGGTCGCCATCGACGGCACGTCGTACACCTTCGAGGACGAGAGCGGCTGCTCATCCGAGTCGAGCGGGCGGCTGTACGCCGTCGAGAAACACGGCTACACCGACTCGGTGCCGATCCCGTGGCCCGATTAGAGAAATGCCGAACCCGGTTTCCTTCGGAAACCGGGTTCGGGTTCAGCGCCCGGATGTCTCAATCGAAGTCAAAATCGTCGCCGCCGTCGCCGGGGCTGCCGAGATCGGGCATGCTCTTCTCGATGGCCTCCGGATCCTCGCCCGATTCCAGCCGGTCGACCACCTCGTCGAACTCCGTCGGGAGGTCTTCGCCCATCTCCTGCCCCATGCGGCGCATGGCCCGGGCCATCGAGCGTGGGTCGTTCTCGTCGATGTCGCCCCATTCCGAGGGGTCGGCGAGCGAATCGAGGCGCGAGTCCTCCGAGCGCAGCAGGCGCACCCGCCCGATCAACCGTTTCAGGTTGGCGCTGCCGCAGTGCGGGCAGGTGACCGGCTGGCGGCCGTAATCGTCATACGATTGCCGGATGGAGGACCGTTTGCGGCAATCCTGGCAGCGGTAGTCGTACGTCGGCACGCTGTGGATCTTCCTGGAAGCCGCAGGCGATCAGGCCCGCGGCGAATTCATAGCATGGATTATACTGATCCCTCCCCCGTCCGCCTGCACCTGCGCTTCGTTTGGTGCGGCGCAGGCGGGCCGGCGTCCTGCGGGCGCCCGCCCGCGGGGCGAACGGCCGAGGGTCATCAAGCGTGTTCGCCAACTTGCTGGAGCGCCAAGCGTCGCCTCTACTCATCGTGATCTCCGGGCCGTCCGGCGTTGGCAAAGATGCCGTGATGCAGCGCATGAAGGAACGCGGTCTGCCGTTCCATTTCGTCGTGACGGCCACCACCCGCCCCAAACGCCCCAACGAAATCGACGGCCGCGACTACTTCTTTGTGTCGCAGGACAGCTTCGCCCGTATGATCGAGCGCGGCGAACTGCTCGAGCACGCCCGGGTCTACAACGACTTCAAGGGCATTCCGCGCGAACAGGTCCGGCAGGCGCTGGACAGCGGGCGCGACGTCATTCTGCGCATCGACGTGCAGGGCGCGGCGACCATCCGCTCCTTGTGTCCGGAGGCGCTGCTCATCTTCTTGTCCACCCGGACGGAGGAAGAGCTCTCGTCGCGCCTGGCGGCCCGCCACACGGAATCGCCCGACGAGCTGCGGCTACGCCTGGATACCGCCCGCCAGGAGCTGCGCCAGGTGGACATGTTCGACTACGTGGTGGTCAACGCCGACCATCGCCTCGATCACACGGTGGACATGATACTGTCGATCGTCGAGGCCGAGCACCACCGCACGCGCCCGCGCCAGGTGTCTTTGTGAATTCATCGCCCGCGCCGGCGCCGGCCTCGGAGTCCACGCTGGGCCGGCTCCGCTGGCGCGCCCCGGCCACCCTGGGACTCATGGCCCTCACCGGGGTCGTCTTCGCCGCTCAGTTGGCCGCCACCCTTATCGCCGGGACGGACGTCGTTCTCATCCTGGGGATGAAGGACCGGGCCGCCCTTGAGGCAGGGCAGATGTGGCGCCTGATTTCGCCGATCTTCATCCACGGCGGGTTCCTCCATCTTATGGTCAACATGTACTCGTTCTATGCCCTGGGGCCGGCCGTGGAGCATTTCTTCGGCTCTCAGCGACTCGTGGCGGTATACCTGCTTTCGGGTGTCACGGGTATCGTCCTCAGCCTGGCGATGAATCCCAGGCCCTCCGTGGGCGCCTCGGGCGCCATCTTCGGTCTGCTGGGCGCGCTGGGCGTGTTCATCGCCATCCATCGGCGGCAGTTCGGCCCGGGCGCGCAGGCTCAACTCCGCCAGATCGGTGTCGTCCTGGCGCTCAACCTGGTCATCAGCCTGACGCCGGGCATCGACGCCTGGGGGCATCTCGGGGGACTCGTGGCCGGTGCCGGCAGCGCGCTGCTCTTCGGACCTCGGCTTGAGATCGTACCGACGATCGATGGGAAGACCACCTTTGTCGATCGGCGGCGGTGGGTGACCATCCGCTCGCGCGCCCTGGGGGCCGCCATCGGTCTGCTGGCACTCGCCGCCTTCGTGTTGTGGGTGGCACCGTGAAGTGGCAAGGGGTCACCCCTGGCCACTGTATAATCCGCACTCTTCGGTGAGCCTGCCTGTGTCAACATCGATTCCTTCCGATCTCTACGACGTGACCATCATCGGCGCCGGGCCGAGCGGCTTGTTCGGCGCGTTCTACGCCGGCCTGCGCGAGCTTCGGGTTAAGCTCATCGACGCCCTGCCGCAGATGGGCGGGCAACTCATCGCGCTGTACCCGGAGAAGATGATCTACGACACGCCCGGCTTCACCGCCATTCGTTCAAAAGAGCTGGTGGCGAATCTGGTCGCCCAGGCGGCGCAGTGGAAACCGGCGCTGGCCCTGGGCGAGCGCGCCCTGCATCTCACCCGGGTGCCCCTGCCGGGCGGACCCGAGGGCGAGACATGCTGGCGGATCGAGACCGACAAGGCGGAGCATCTGACGCGCACCGTGGTCCTCGCCGCGGGCATCGGCGCCTTCGAGCCGGCCAAGCTGGCCAACGAAAGCGTCACGCGCTACGAAGGCCGCGGCGTCGCCTACCTGGTGCAAGACCTGCAAGCCTACGCCGGCAAACGCGTCCTCATCGTCGGCGGAGGCGATTCGGCCGTCGACTGGTCCCTGGCGCTCGAGCCCCTGGCGACTCACGTCACGCTGATCCACCGGCGCGAAGGCTTTCGAGCCCACGACTCTTCGGTCAACGCGCTCAAGGCCTCCGGTGTGGAAGTCAAGCTCTTCTACGAACTGCGCGAGCTGCAGGGGGACGGGCGGGTCGAGCAGGCGGTCATCTTCGACAACCGAACCCAGGAGACGGCCACGCTGCCCGTGGACGAAGTCATCCTGGCGCTGGGTTTCAAGGCCGACCTGGGTCCGATTCGCGAGTGGGGATTGGAGACGATCGGCCGGCGCTACATCAAGGTCAACAACAAGATGGAGACGAACCTGCCCGGAGTGTATGCCGCGGGCGACGTTGCGCTCCAAGAGGATGAAACTCCCCTCAACCTCATCGTCACCGGCTATGGGCAGGTCACGGTGGCCGTGAATTACGCGTACACCGTCGTCCGGCCCGGCGGGAAAGTCTTCCCCGGCCACTCGAGCGAAAGGTCTTCTGCGCCGGGCGCGTAAGGGCCTGCGCCCCACCCTGCATCCGTGCTCTTAAGCAAGGAAACGAGGGAGCCATGAGGCTCCCTCGCTGTGTTGCCAGATCCCAGACCCGGTTTCCTTCGGAAACCGGGTCTGATTCACTCTACACGTTCGGGATCGAATCGCAGGGCCCGTTGGCGTTCATGTCGAGCTCGGGGATGAAACCAACGACCCCGGGCGTGTTGGCTTCATCGCCATTCACGAACAGCCAGCCGGTCGCCGTGCGGCCAAGGATAGCCGCGAAGTCACCGACGTTGAGCGTGGCGCTCACAGCCGAAGCCGGATCGGCCGCCGCGTGCACCTCGACCGGCCCCATGACCATCTCGTAGCACGCGCCCGGCTCGGGCACCCAGGGTTCGACGGGCAAACCGGCGCAGTTGCCGGTCAGGGTGACGGGCGCGTCCGGCGGAAGCCAGCGCAGGCGGAAGACTCCGATGTTGGCGGCCTGCGCCACCCCGGGATCGAAGCCGAGCCAACCGTCGGCACTGCGCGACGTAATGGGCGTGTCCGGAGGCAGCGGAACGGTGCTGAACACGTCGGCCAGCAATGACGGCCGCGTGTAGGTCGTCACCCCGACCGCCGTCGTCGCCAGGCAGGGGCCGGCGCCTGAGGGCAGGGGCGTAACGGTCTCGGTGACGATGGGTGTGGCCGTGTCGGTAGCGGCGGGCGTGGCGGTGTCTGTGGGGACCGCCGGCGAAGGAGTGACGGTGGGGTTCGACGGCGACAAGGAGCAGGCGACGGTGGCCACGATCAGCGCAGCCACCCCAAAGCGAAGCTTGTTACTCTTCATGCTTCCCTCACCTTCACGGGAGTGGTCGCTCGACGGCGGCCCTCCGCTGGGCCATCCTACCATGAGGAACGCGCAGCGCCCCCACCATGGCAACCCTACTATTCCACTCGGGTTGCTGGATCCCACCAGAGCTTGCACGAGCCATTCCGGTTGTCTACTTTAGGGAAGGGCGCAGCGAGCGGGCTAGGCTGCAGAAACTGCCGGCGAAGCGTCGGCCGGGGCGCCCGATCGCGGCCAGAGGAGAATGACGCCGAGGAGGCTCACCAGCACGCCCACGACCAGCCCGATCACCTGAAGATGGCCAAAGCGCAGCGTGGGAATGGAGTGCGAGCCGATGCCGATGAAGTCGGCCAGCGAGGCGGCGGCGGCCACGACATAACCCGTAGCGATGAGCCGGGCCCCCACCTCGGACAAGAGCGTCTCTGGCCGACCGTTGCGCAGTACACGCAGCGTCGAATATGCCGCCAGGAGCAAGACTGCCAGCCCCACCAGCCAGACCCCCACCTGGACAAATCCCACAACAGGGCTGCGGTCCATGCCGATCAGATCAGGTGCAATCCCGATGGCGAAAATGAACAGCCCCAAGAGGACCAGGGTCATCCAACCACGGGCCCAGCGAACCTGACGGGGAGTCAAAGCGAGGGTAGGCATGGGTAGGGCGAGGTGGAGCCAATTAACCCCAGGTTGGCCCGTCTGTCAAGTCTGAGGCATGGGCCCACCCCGCCGGCCCGATGCGGCGTCCGGCTCCGCTCCGGCCGACGGCAAAGGATGCCTGCCGCGGAATGAGTCTGCCTTCGACACAGCCTTTACGATCGAAGTTCGGTCGCCAGGTCTCGCCAAAAGTCGTCCCGGTCACCGGGCGCGAAAGGCAGGTAGAGCGTCAGGCGGTCGGCCAGGCCCGAATAGCGGGACTTGAGGGCCGAAGCCAGATCTTGCGGCGCGGCGAGAGTGGCGAACGTGCGCAGCATTTCGTCCGTGATCAGTCCGCCCATCTCGCCCCAGGCCCGGCGGCGCGACAACTGGGTCAGTCCGTCGGCGATGACCCCCCAACCGTGCAAGTCCATGACCGGCCGGTAGGAGGGTGTGGATGCGTAGAAGGCGATCTGCGATCGGACGAATTCCGTTTCGATCTCATTCGTGGCGGCGAAGGCGGAGACGGAGACGGCCACGGCTCTCTCCTTCCGGCCCGCCTCACGCCGCCCAGCCTCGATCGAGGGCAGTACGACTTCGCGCAGATATCTTTCGGAGTGGTAGGGATGCACATGAAAGCCGTCGGCGGCTTCCCCCGCCAATCGACACAGCGCCCGATTCACCCCGGCGAGGTAGACCGGAATCTCCGGGCGGTCGATCGGCCCCGGACTGAAGAAAGGAGTCATCAGGGTCAGGGTGTAGTGTTCGCCGCGCAGGTTGAGGCGCTCTCCCGTCTGCCAGCTTTTCCACACGGCCCGCAGCGCAAAGATGAATTCCCTCATCTGGCCGACGGGCGAGGCCGGCCAGGGCATGCCGAACCGCCGCTCGATATGCGGCCGCACCTGCGTGCCGAGGCCCAACAGCAACCGTCCGCCCGATGCCTGGGCCAAGTCCCACGCCGTGTGGGCGACCACCGTCGGGCTGCGGGCGAATCCAATGGCCACCGCCGTCCCGAATCGCAGGCGGCGGGTGTGTTCCGCCACCAGCGCCAGCGGCAGAAACGGGTCGTGCTGGGTCTCGCTCGACCACAGCGCGTCGAACCCGATCGTCTCAGCGGCTTTGGCGAAAGCGGGGATGTCGTTCAGCGATCCGGGGGCGAGGCTGGCATCTAGAAGCATATGTGGACCTCGACGATGGACGACAGGTCAATCGCTGGCCGATCGAAGTTTAGCTGCCCTTGCCTGCCTCAAAGTCCTCGATCGTCTTGCGCCAGGTCTCCGGCACGGCGATCGACTGGTTGGAGCGGTAATCGTAGGTGACCAGGATCGTCCGGCCGGTCGCGAGTTCCTCTCCGGATGGAACGTCCCGCACGGCGTATTCCACCGTCACGCTCTTGCGCCCGAGATGCGTGACGGCCACGGCCACTTCGATCCTCTGCCCGTAGCTGATCGGCGCCAGGTAGCGGCAGGAAGCTTCGCCGACGATGATCCCGATGGAGTCGAAGTCGCGACCGTCCCACAGCCCGAGGTGTTGCAGGTAGTGGGCCCGGGCGGTTTCCATATACGAGAAGACCGCCACGTTGTTGACATGCCGCTGGGCGTCGAGGTCGGCGTAGCGGACCTCCATCGGATGGGCGAAACGGAAGGACGGCATGACTTTCCTCGTGCGGGCCGATGAGATCGTCGCCGCGTGGCGCAGCTACTCTACCTGCGTCTGCGGCCGGCGGCAAGTGGAGGAGGGCGCCGGCGGCGCTGGAGACGGTTTCGTTCAGTCCCGGCGACGGGTGCCGACTTGCCCAGGTTTCTCATCTCACGCATAATCGGCTCCGGACGGCCGCCGCAAAGGCTACAAAGAAGACCGCTGTCCGGAGGAAGTCATGCTCCCTTCTCGAATGGCGCACCTCCTCTGCCTGGGGCTCGCAGCCTCGATGCTCCTGACGGGGTGTAACCTTCCGACCCTCGAGCTTCCCGTTGATGCGGGCCCGGCGGCCAGCGCAACCATCGCCGCGTTGGCGACTCAGGTGCGGGCCACTCTGGTGGGGCTCCCTACGCCCGTCGTTTCTCCCGTCACGACCGACTCACCGACGCTGGTAGGTGATTCCCCCACGCCTCCGCCGACGGCCACTTTCACCCCCTCCCCGACCAACGTTTCCCCGACGGCTCGCGTCAACGAGAACACGAACTGCCGTGAGGGGCCGGGCGTAATCTACGACCACGAATTCACGGCCCTCAAAGGCTCCGAACTGCCCATCATCGGCCGCACGACGGTCGTGGACTACGTCATCGTCGGAATCCCCGGCCAGCCGGGCGAGACATGCTGGCTGTGGACGCGGTACGTGTCCATCGTCGGCTCGCTGGACGCCCTGCCGCTCAGCACTCCCCCGCCAACGCCGACCCCATCCTTGAGCTTCACGCTCTCGTATTCGTACCTCGAGGGCTGCGTCGGCTGGGATCCCGGCTTCAAAGTCGTCAACACGGGCAACGTGACGTTCAAATCGGCCAAGATCGAGGTGGAGGACAACGACACCTCGACCACGGTCGACGATGTCACAGATGTCTTCGACAAGCGCAGCGGCTGCGCCGTTGGCACGTCCATCCCCGAGCTCGATCCGGGAGACACGGGATACGTCTACGCCAACTCCTTCCTGTACGATCCGACCGGGCACGACCTGGACGTCAAGGTAACCCTGTGCACCGGAACAGGGCTGACCGGGCAATGCATCAGTCGGACGACCGACGCCACGCCGTGATGCCTGACGACGACAAGCAGGGGCGGCTCCTGAGCCGCCCCTGCCTCACCTGCGGAGTTGCGTAGGGGCGTTCAATTCAACACCCCTACGATTCTTCCCAGAGACTAATACGAGGCGGGGAGCAACCTCACCGTTCCGGCGATCTCGGCCAGCAAGGCCAGATCACCGCTCCCGCTCAGGACAAGGTAGTCGTCGCCCAAGGTGGTGAAGAAGAAGAAGGATTGGGCCCCGTCCGATCCTTGCACGACGTAGCTTTCGGCCGCCTGGCCCCCCTCGAGCGTCAGCGCCTGCGTGGACACGATGCTGATGCCGGAGGCCTCCCATGCGCCTTTGCGCTGGGCGATGAAGGCTGCCAGATCGCCCTTCGGATCCCACAGCTGAACAGTCACATCCAGCACCGTCCCGTCGGCCGGAACCTCGGTGATGCCGCCCGGCGGGTGCTGCCAGGACGTCAGTTGAGAGACGGACCCGCGTGATCCGCCAGTCACGTTCTTCTCAACCATCCATGCGGCAGGATACTCGAAGGCAAATCCAGCGACATCGTCCTGGAAGGTAGCCGGCTCGAACGACAGGTCCGGCGCCTCCGTCGGCGCGGGCTCACCGGTCGGGGATGGCTCAGGCACTGCGGTGTCGGCCGGCGGCAATGTGGGAGCGTCTGTGGGTGCGGCCGGCGTGGGGGTCGTGCAGGCGGCGAGCCAGGCCGCGCCGAGCAAGACCAGAAGAGACGTGCGTACGATCCTCATTCGAACTCCTCCTTTGATGTCTCCTCAACAGGCGCTAGCCCGGCCTGCCGAGAAGCGGCGTTTCCGACATCGATTGGACTAGGCTTCAGCGTAGAGTTGGCGGTGGACGGCGCTCAGGGCGCGCACTTGCTGTTCGGCGTGGTAGGAGGAGCGAACCAGCGGTCCGCTCTCCACCCAGCGGAAGCCGATCTCGAGCCCGAACGTCTTGAGATCGGCGAACTCCTGCGGCGTGTAGTAGCGCTCGATCGGCAGATGGTTGCGCGAGGGCTGCAGATACTGACCGATGGTCAGGATATCCACGCCCCACGACTGCAGATCGCGCATGGTGGCGCGCACTTCGTCGAGAGTCTCTCCCAGGCCGAGCATGATCCCCGACTTGGTCAGCACCTCCCCGTCCAGGGATTTGGCGTTGGACAGGGTGGCCCGCGCCCACTCATAGCGATCCTGCGGCTGGACTTTGCGAAACATCCGCGGCACGGTCTCGACGTTATGGTTGAGAATCTCCGGCCGGGCGTCCATCACGATCTTGAGAGCATCCAGCGAGCCCTTGAAGTCCGGGATGAGCACCTCGATCGAGCAGCCGGGCTGCAGCTCGCGAATCCTGCGGATGACCATGGCGAAGATCGGCGCGCCGCCATCCTTGCGCTCGTCGCGGTTGACGCTGGTGATGACCGCGTGCCGCAGGTTCATCGCCTTCACCGCCTGGGCGACGCGTTCGGGCTCCTGCCAATCCAGCGGGGAGGGCCGGCCGGTCTTGACGTCGCAAAAGCCGCAAGCGCGCGTGCAGGTGTCGCCCATCATAAGGAAGGTGGCGGTGCCGGCGCCCCAGCATTCACCCACGTTCGGGCAGCGGGCTTCCTCGCATACGGTGTGCAGAGACTTGCTCCGCATGAGCCCGCGGAGCCATTCATACGTCTCGCCTGCGGGCGCGCGCACGCGAATCCACTCCGGGCGCCTCAAGGGCGCCTGGGCATCCGTTGGGGGTGCAGGCGGATCGGCACGGCTCATGGCGAGAGCCATTCTACCGCGAGGATCATGAAACCCGGTTTGCAGAGCCAAACCGGGTTTCGGTTTACCGAGATAGTCTACGTGTGCGGGAAGGCGGGGTTCCAGGCGACTTCCCACAAGAATCCATCCGGGTCAGCGAAGTACCCGGTGTAGCCTCCCCAATCGGCGCGCTGGCCCGGCTTGATGATCGTGCCGCCTCGCTCCCCCACATGGTTCAGCAGCCGGTCGACTTCCGCCGGCGACCGGACATTGTGAGCGAGGGAGAAGCGGGGAAAGCCCGATTCCTCGAGCGCAACCCCGGCATCCGTTGCGAGGTCGTCCTTCGGAAAGAGCGCCAACCACGTCTTTCCCAGCTCGAAGAACGCCACGGTATCCGGAGAGTCGAGTTGAGGCAGCTCGAGGACGTCTCGATAGAACCGGATCGCCCGCTGAAGGTCGGCGACGCCGAGGGTCACGAAACTCAGTCGAGGTTCCACGAGGTCCTCCGATCGAGGGCGGATTGCACGCCGTCGCCGCGCAAGGTCTTGACTCCAGCCTATCGGCCAGGGCGGCGCCGGAGGCCGAGAAGCACCAGTCCCACGCCAGCCGCGCCCACGAGCAACACGCCTGCCGCGATGGCGATGAGCGCCGGCGCCGGGAGCCGGCCGACCGCAGGCGACTCTTCGGGTTCCGCAGGCCCGCCGGCCGCCGTGAGAATACCGTGCAGCGCGGCTTGCTCGTTCTCGTCCGGAAGCCAGCGAACGACATTCGGATCCACAGCGATGTGGACGACGGCCGTCGCCGTCTCGCCGGAGCTGTCCGTGGCCGACAGGGTCAACGTGTGAACTCCGGGCGAAAGGCCGCGCTGCACGAGATGCCCACCCTGGCCGAGCGGGCCGTCTCGATCCGACGACCACTGGAGGCTTTCCGCGGGAAGCGGCCCATCCTCTGCATCCGTGGCGGCGCCCTTCAGCACGACGACGCCGTTCGCCGGCAAGACCAATCCCTCACCGGGGATGTAGATGAGTGGAAGGGGCGATCGATTCGGAAGCGAATACAGCGGAGCGCTGTCATCGGAGGCCGATTGGAAACCATCCTGGACGACGATACGGAATTGGCCGCTCGTTCCGCCCGGAAGAGCACGCTCGTCGGAGAGCACGCCGAAGGGTTGCCGCGTGGTGCCGCCTGACGGCTGAGCCCCCTCGGCGACGACCTGCCAAGCATCGTCGGGGCCCGGACGATAGAGCAGGGTGAAGGTGAGCGGATCGCCATCCGGATCGCTGGCCGTCCAGTGCAGCTCGAAGGGTGGGCGCGCCGGCTCGGCCGGCTCGTCGACGAACTGAACCTGAGGCGCGGAGCGGCTGGCTCGCCTTTCTCCCAGGATCTCGCCCAGATCGGACAGGTCGTCGTCCACCTCGACCGGTCGCGAGCGAAGCCGCAGGATCGCTCCGCCGGAGACATAGGGCAATGCCTCCGAAAACGCAATCCGGTCAGGCGGCGAATGGTGACTGTCGTTGTCGACGAGCGCCTGGAAGACCAGCGGTCTCCCTTCAGCGGTCTCAAGGCTCAGCAGGTAGGGCAGGGAGTCGCCTTCCTGGATTCTCGTTTCTTTCGCATCTTCCATTTCGGCGATGAGGCTCGGTGGCGGATCGTTCAAGACCGCAACGTGGTCGAACTCCGCCGTGCCCGCTTGAGGATCGACCTCTCCGCTGACGATGATCACGCTGTCCCACGTGCTGGGCCGATAGAGTTCAGGCTCGCCTTCGCTCGTGATGCACAGCTCCCAGTTGACCAGCGGACCGGGGAACGGGTTGTCGTGGGTGTCGCAGTCGGCGTGGGGCCCGGTGCCTCCGCCGCCGCCCTGGGGCCCGAGATCCAGGCTGTCCGGGTTGCAGTGAACCCCGTAACGCTCGAGCAGGAGGCAGTAGTGGTAGGCGTCGATGTAGTTAGGGGTCACGTACCCCATGAGGGGGAAACCGCGGTGCGGTTTGGCGGCGCCAGGATCGTTGCTGATCACCGTCGGGCCGTCGAGGAAGCCCCAGAGTTCCCAGTTGACATCGAATCCATAGAAGCCTTCCGGATCGACGGGCGCCAGGGAACAGTTCGGAAAACCTGTGGGGAAATCACCGTCGATATCTTCTTCATCCGCCTCGCCGTCGCCATCGTCGTCGGCGCAGGGGGCGTGATCCAGGCCTGCAAGGTGCCCGAGCTCGTGGGCCAGCGTCACGCCGCCCTCCACATGCCACAGGGTCAGGGATCCGTGAGACGGATCCATGATGACCCAGGCGACGCCTTTCTCGGCTCGCGCAAGGCCGAGGGCTTCGGTTTCCCCAAGCAGGCTGGGCGAAACCATGCCGATGTACCAGGGCGCGTCGTCCTCCCAGTAGCGGTACTGCTGAAGGCGGTCGAGCGGTTTTCCGTACTTGTCCTCGTCGTCCAGTTCCCATTCATCGCCGAGCCAGTGGAAAGCGGGCGAAATCGGCTCTCCGGCGAGCTCGACGAACATCTCGGCGATGGGATGCAGGCGGAACATATCGTGGGCGATGTCCCACCCGCCGGACAGGCCGAAGGTGACATCGGTAGGGAAGAAGGTCACATTGGGATTGTCATTGTCGAAACCCTCGTGCAGATGGAGGGGAATGAATCGGAACGTTATCGCCTTGGCCTCTTCGAACTCGAGGTCGTAGACCGTCTTGAAGTTGTTGCTGTCCGATTCCTCGTACAGAAACGGCGCCTGCGGGTCGGTGCCGTAGACAAAAGCCCGCAAGGTGACCTCGCCGCTGAGCCAGTGGGGAGGCAGGTAGAAGTACAAGCTGTCGTCGACGTTGAGGCGATCGCCGCAATTCGCCCAGGCTGTGATGGGGCCGTTGGCCGGCAGGAGGGCTTTGCCGGCCGGCTCGCCGGGCCCCGGCGAGAGGGGCTGATCGTTGCGCCAGGCCTGGATTCCGCCGCGCACATCCGGCCAGTCGACCGAATCGGTGCAGACATAGACGCGCGCCACGGTCGTGCGCTCCTGGACGAGGGGCATGTCGTTGTCGAGGTTCTGCATGCCCTGAGTGACTTCGAAATCGGTGATGTACAGATCGGGAACGTCAGGCCCCTTGAAGGTCACCTGCGTCGGGGTCGGGCTGGGCAGCGTCACGTCGAAGTCCGGGAAGTAAGGATCCCCGTGAGGCGTGATCGTCGGCGGCATCTCCGCCCCGAAGTCGAGCGGAGTCAGCGTCGGTGAGGGCAGGGTGAACTCGGGCAGCGTGGGCGTGGCGCTGGCTGTAGGCGTGCGCGTCTGTACGCTGCTCACGGGCGGAGTCGGCGTGCGCGAGGGCTGGATGATGATGATCGGAGGCGTGGGCGAGGGGGCGATGATGATCGAACCGAGGGTGGCGGTCGGCTCCTGGAGGGCGGGTTCGGCTGGGCCTGCGGCCAGCAAGGGCAGCGCCAGAAGCATCAAGACCGGTGCCCATGGGTTCACTTTCATGTCCAGCCTCCCAATCCGGTAAATCCCCTTATGGGAACAGCCCATTGTAGAGCCTTTCTGTCCGAATAAGCAGACCCACTCCAGGCTCCGGCGGGGCCCGGCTCGCGAGCGATGCCGGCTTGTCCGGCTATACTTCGACGGCGCCCAGAGAGCGGCCCACTCACCTTATGGCCATCGCCCCATCACGAGCATCCGAGGCGGACCGATCCCGCGCCGTCGGCGCCGGTTTGTGCGCGGTTTCGGCGGCGGGCTTCGCCACGCTCTCGGTCTTCGGGAAGATCGGTCTGGCGAGCGGCATGACCCTCGCCGGAATGCTCAGCCTGCGCTTCGCCGGCGCGGCGGTCGTGTTGGGTTTGGGGCTGGTGCTGGCGCGGAAGATTCCCTCCGGTCTCAACTTGCGGACGACGGCGACTCTCCTGGCGATGGGCATGTTCGGCTACGGCGTGCAGTCGACCTTCTACTTTCTGGGGCTTTCCCGCCTTCCGGCCTCCGTCAGCGCCCTCCTTCTCTACGTCTACCCGCTCTTCGTTGCGCTGTACGATCGGGTGCTGAACCACCGGCCGCTGCACGGGATCGAGCAGCTCTCCCTGGCGCTGGCCCTCGTGGGCGTTCCGCTGACTGTGCGGCCTTCAGCCGGAGAGGGTTTGCAGCTGGATCCCATCGGGCTGGGTTTCGTCCTGGCGTCCGCCGCCTGGTACGCCGGCTACATCATCGCCTCCGACCGGGTCGTTCGGAAGGTCGGGGCGTGGGCCAGCACAGCGTGGATCTCCTTCGGAGCGGCGATTGCCTTCACCCTCGGCGGTCTGGCGACGCGCAGTCTCGACTGGCGCCTGGAGGGCCAACAGGTGTGGCTTCTGCTGGGCCTGATCGTGTTCTCGACGATACTTCCGCTGACCACGTTCTTGGCGGGCGTCGCGCGCCTCGGGCCGACCCTGGCCTCGATCGTCAGCACGTTGGAGCCAGTCTTTACCGCCGCGCTGGCAGCGCTGGTGTTGAGGGAAAGCCTGGCGCCGCTTCAGGTCGTGGGCGGGATGTTGATCCTGAGCGCGGCGCTGTTGGTGCACTGGCCGCGGAAGACTAGTGGTCAGGGGTGACCCCTGACCACTGATTGGAGGAGGGTATGACGGCGGAAGTCCGCATCGACGCGTTGCTGCCGGCCGAGATGGCCCGCCGGGCGGAATACCTCGGGGTGCGCAAAGCCGAGGCTCCGGTCCTGGCCACCTTCACCCTGGCGGTGCTGGCCGGAGCCTTCATCGCTCTCGGATCCGTCTTCGCCACGACGGTGGCAGCGGGCACTTCGGGCGTCGTGCCGTACGGCGTCGCCCGGCTGTTGATCGGATCGGTCTTCAGCCTGGGGCTGATCCTGGTCATCGTCGGCGGGGCCGAGCTTTTCACGGGCAACAACCTCATCGTCATGGCCTGGGCCAGCCGCAAGGTCACCACGTTGGCCTTGCTGCGCAACTGGGTCATCGTCTATGCGGGCAACTTCGTCGGAGCCCTGGGCACGGCCGTGCTCGTCGTTCTCAGCCGCCAATACACCTTTGGCGGCGGCGCCGTGGGCGCGGCGGCGCTGTCCATCGCCGGGGCCAAAGTGGGATTCGGCTTCGTCCAGGCGCTGGCGCTCGGCGTCCTGTGCAATGCGCTGGTCTGCCTGGCGGTCTGGCTGAGTTACAGCGCCCGCAGCACGATCGACCGCATCGCCTCGATCCTGTTTCCCATCTCGGCCTTCGTCGCCGCAGGCTTCGAACACAGCATCGCCAACATGTACTTCATCCCCGTCGGATTGCTGCTCAAGTCCTTCGACCCGGGCTTCGTCGCCGCCAGCGGAGTCGATGTGAGCCGTCTGACCTGGGAGTCGTTTCTGCTGGCCAACCTGGTGCCGGTGACGTTGGGGAACGTTCTCGGTGGAAGCCTGCTGGTGGCGGTGACGTACTGGTTCGTCTTTCTGCGCGGATCGCAGGCCTGAGGCCTCCACGGAGGTGGCCGACATGAAAGCATACGTGTTGATCAACGTCCGCACGGGCGAAGTCCGCGAGGTCATGCGCCAGCTGCGCCGGGTCGAGGGCGTGGCCGAAGCCACGATGACCTTCGGCCCGTACGACGCGGTGGCGGTGGTCGAGGCGGCGGATGCGGGCGCCATCGGGCGGATCCTCACCAGCGGCATCCAGCCGATCCCGGGAGTCGCTCAGACTCTTACCTGCCTCGGCGTCGAAGCCTAGCGAGGCCGTCCCCGAGCGAACCCGATGGTCGATTCGACTGCGGCCGGCACCGCCTCCGGCGCGCCTCCCTGGTTCGAGGCCGAATGGTGGGATCGGGCCTCGGCCTGGATCACAAATGAACTGGACCGTCTCGGCCGTCCGCCGACAGGCCCGATCGAGACGATCCACCAGCGGCCCTGGTCGGCTTTCGCCCGCGTGCCGACCGCCCAGGGGACGGTGTATTTCAAGGCTTCGGCGCCGGCCCTGCGTTTTGAAGGGCCACTCACCCAGGCGCTGGCCGAGTCGCATCCGGACGTTAGTGCCCCCTTCCTGTCGATGGACGCCCGGCGAGGATGGACGCTGGTCGCCCATGTGGGAGATTCGCTGCGTTCGAAGATTCAGTCGCCGGAAGACCTGCCCCTCTGGCATCCGATCCTCCGTCGCTACGTCGAGCTGCAGATCGAGCTCGCGCCGCGAGTGCCGGAATTCCTGGCCTTCGGGGCGCCCGATCGTCGTCTCGAACGCCTGCCGCAAGCCTTCGAGGCTTTGCTGCACGCGGAGGAAAGCCTGCGTCTGGGTCGTGCGGGCGGATTATCGCTCGAGGAGCATCAACGCCTGCTGGCGTTGCGGCCGCAATTCGCTGTTGATTGCCAAGAACTCGCGGCCTTTAGCCTCCCGACGACCCTTGTCCACGAGGAAGTCCACGATGCCAACGTGCTGGTGAGGCCGGGCGGCGGGCCCGTCTTCGTCGACTGGGGCGACAGCTCGGTCGGTCATCCTTTCTTCAGCGTGCTGGTGATGCTTCGCCACGCGGCGTACCGCCAGAACATTCCCGAGAGCGATCCGGCGATCCAGCGCTTGCAGGAGGTTTACCTGGAAGGTTGGACGAGCTTCGGCTCGATCGCCGAGCTGCGCCGCGCGGCCTCGATCGCCTACCGTCTGGCGATGGTCGTGCGCTCCCTGGCCTACGAGGCCGTGTTCGGCCCGTTGCGCGAGTCGTTTCGCATCGAGAACGACAGCACCTCCGGCTGGCTGCAGGAATTTCTTCAGGCGGAGGCGTCCGCGGGCTAAGTCATGCCTGACCGAATCGTCAGGTGGCCCAGTTTTCCCCCTCGATCGAAGACGACCACGCAGCCCTTCTCGATGACCTGGCGCGTCCCCTCATCGACAGGCGCTTCCGCCCAGTCAGGTGTGGTCAGGCCGAACTCAACCTCCAGGCCATCGGCGTAGACGGCACGCACGGAGGTCACTCGACCCCAATCTTCCAGATTCTGGGCAGCGACACTGCCGAAGGTCTCAAGCCAGCGGCGTTCACGCAGATAGCGTTGAGGATCGGTCGTCAGGATCACCAGATCGACGTCTGACCCGGGTCTCGCCTGGCCGCGTGCGTGGGAGCCGACCAGCACCACAGCCTCGATGTCGTCCTCGCCCGCGGCCCAGGCCCTGACGGTCTCGAGGAAGGCCGCCACGCTCGCCGGGCCTTCCACGTTCATGTTCTTGCCTCCTGCGTCGCGGCCAGCAGAATGCCTTCGACCTCGGACGCGATCGATCGCCCCACCCCCTGAATCGACTCCAGCCCCTTCCGCCCGAGCGTCCGAAAGACCAGCCCCACGTCCTGCTCCAGATCCTCGATGGCCCAGGCCGCCTTGCGATAAGCCCAGACCCGGGGCTGCGATTCGCCCTCCAGGTCCATGGCGTAGAGCCGGTTCGCCAGCGCCTCAACCACTCGCTTGTTGACGGCCCGCTTGTCGCCAGCGAGAATCGGCCGCGGAATTCGATCCGACAGCCCGTGCCGCATGCACAATTCTCGGACACGGCGGGCGACTCGGCGCTGGTCGTACCCCGCGGCGGCATAGCTGCCCGGCGGATACAGGGCCTCGTAGTCTCCGACAAGTTCGGGAAACCGGTCGCCCAGCACGCTAAGGAAATAGGCGCGCTGCTGATCGGCCAGGGTCAGGCCGCCGGCCAGGACGAACGAACCCCCGTGGTCCGCCGTGCGGCGCACGACAGTCTCCAGATTGGAATCTTCGTCGCATAGGCCGGGGAGGATCGGCATGAAGCATGTGCCGGTCGTGATTCCGGCCCTGGCGAACCGTTCCATCGCCCGAAAGCGCTGCCCGACATCCGGCGAAAGCCTCTCGAGGACTCGCACCCGGTCGTAGGCCGGCGAGTCGGGCGCGGCGATGATGCTGAAAGCGACGACGGCCCGCGCCCGGGTGTGGATGTCTTGCAGCAGATCCATGTCCCGCACCACAAGGGGCGAGCGTTCGAGGACGAAGACAGGGAAGCCGAGGTCGCGGCACACCTCCAACATCCGCCGCGAGATCTCGAACTTGCGCTCCGCAGCCTGATAGTCCCCGGTGAAGACGGCCTCGACCGGAACGCGCCCGAGGGCACGCCGGAGCAGGTCGGGGGCGTTTTCTTTGACCTTGATGACGTAGGCGAAATCCTGCGGATCGTCGTACGGCGCGTACTTCCGCTCGCGGCAATAGCAGAATTCGCAGCCGTGCTGGCAGCCGATGTACGGGTAGGCGCTGTAGCGCGTCCAGAACCAGTGATCGGCGCGTTTGTGCTTGTTGAGGATCGTCTTGGGCCGGTAGGGGAGGAAGACGGCTCGGCGGGGCATAGAGGAAGTGGTCAGTGGTCAGAATAGGGGGGACCGCCGACTTGCACTACGGGCCACT
Source organism: Anaerolineales bacterium (assembly GCA_035693825.1). Classification (GTDB taxonomy): domain Bacteria; phylum Chloroflexota; class Anaerolineae; order Anaerolineales; family E44-bin32; genus MGOM01. The sequence continues at coordinate 11,428 of DASSGB010000257.1, read as the reverse complement.
CACCACTGGCCACTGACCACTCTCAAGGCGCCGCGCCTGCTCGAGGTCGACCACCGCACCGACGCGCTCGAAGATGCCCATCGCCTCCGCCAGGTCCCGCTGGGCGGCCTGGACCTCCCCGAGCTGGAGACGAACGGATGAAAGGAAGACGAGCGTCCTTCCGTGCTCGATCGGGTCCGACCGATGGTGATGCAGGCCCAGTGCCTGGTCGGCGAGATCGAGGGCACGGGCCAGTTCGCCGTCGGCCCGGGCCACGGCTGCCAGGGCCCGCAGGGCGCGGACTTGCTCGCGCATGGCGCCTGCCCCCCGAGCGATCTCCAGGTGTGCAGCGGCGACGCTCCGGGCCTGTTCCTTCCCGCCAAGGGCGAGGGACGTTTCGGCCATGATCCCGCCGACGAAAAGACGCGCTCCGGTAATCTGCGACTCCTCGGCGAAACGCATCGCCTCCTCGAGCAGAGGGTAGGCCGAGCCCGGATCTCCCCGCCGCACGGCCAGATAGGCCGCCGCGTATCGAGCGAACGTCTGAAGCATGGCTTGACGCAAGTCGTCCGCTGCGGCGATCAAGCCTTGGAGCAGCGGTTCAGCTTCCTCGAATCGACCCCGATCGGCGAGGACGATGACCAGGGTGCCCATCAGCCAGATGGCCAGGCGTCCCTCTCCGATCCGATCGGCGATCTCCAGCCCTTCCCGCGCCGTCTGCTCCGCCGCCTCCAGTTCACCCAGACCGGACTGGGCCCAGGCGATGGAGAAGTTGGACCAGGCCACGCGATCCTGTGACCCGATCCGTTGCCCCAACTGGTGATCCAGGCGGGCCTCTTCCGCGGCACGCTCGAACAGCCCGCATATGTTGGCATTCTCGGCCAGGTACTCGTGCCCGACGGCGGCGGCAAAGGTGTGTCCGCTGGATTCGCCCAGCCGGATCAGGCGTTCCGCCCAGCGGTTGCTCTCGTCGATGCGGCCGAGGTGCTGATAGGCACCGGCGTAGTGAGCCAGGGTGCGGGTCAGCATATGCATGTCGCCCAGTTCCTCGAGGACGGGTCGAGCCTGGTCCAGCAGCTCCAGGGCCCGAGGGAACTCTGCGGCGTAATGGTGGTGGCGAGCCAGCTGCGTCCGGGCGGAGGCAAGCTCCAATCGCTGCGTTTCCGGGTCGAGCTCGGCGATGGTTTCGTTGAGGATCGCCAGAGCCCGCGAGTCGCCGATCATCGTGTACATGTCTCCGAGGCTGATCTTGAGGCGGGCGCGTTCCCGGGGCTCGTCGGTGGCGTCGAGCGCCCGCTGGTAGGCAGCGATGGCGTCCAGGAACTGCCCCTTGTCGCTGTAGGTAGCTCCGATCAGCGCGTCGAGGCGGGCCACTTCCTCCGCCTGCTCGAGTCCCAGGGCGCACTCGCGAGCCGTCGCCAGAAACTGAATCGCTTCGTCCCAGGCGTAGAGCTTGCGTGCCTGTTCGGCTGCCTGAAGCGAATATTCCCCGCCGCGGCGGGAATCGCCGGCGGCGGTGAAATGATAGGCGAGGTCCTGGGCGCGCCCGCGCGCATCGCCCACGCGCCGGCGTTCGAGCGCCTCGCCCACCTGCTGATGCAGGCGCCGTCGACGGATGGGGTTGACCTCGTCGTAGAGCGTCTCCCGGATCTTGTCGTGGGTGAAGACGTAGGCTTCGCCCTCCAGGGGCGCCACCAATTGGGCGGCCGTCGCGTGATCGAGCGCCGGCAGCAGCGCCGCGTCCCCCTGAGCGAGGCTGTCCTGCAGCACGCCGTAGGAGAACGTCTTGCCGATCACGGCCGCGGTGTGCAACACATCCAGGGTGGCGGCGTCGAGCCGGTTGAGGCGGCGTCCGATGGCTTCCTTGACACTCTGGGGAATCGCCAGGTCCTCGATCGCCTTGCGCTCCCAGCGACCGTCCTCACGGTAGACCACTTCGCTCTCGATCAGCGCTTTGACGACCTCTTCGATGAAGAACGGGTTGCCTTCCGTCTCCCGCTGAATGGCCGCGGCGAACTCGGGCGAGATCGTGTCGGACTGAAACAGGGTGCTGAGCATCGCCGCCGTTTCGGCCTCCGAGAGCCTGCCCAGCGGAAGACGGACGGCCCGGCGCTCGCGATTCCATTCGACGATCGCTTCCGCCAGCGGGTGCGTCCGGTCGAGCTCGACCTCGCGATAGGCGACAAGGAATAGGACGCGGTCGTGGCGCAGGTGGCGGATCAGGTAATGCAGCAGCTGCAGCGTCCCGCTGTCCGCCCAGTGCAGGTCGTCCAGGAAGATGAGCAGGCCGTTGGGCGCCGTCATGCGTTGAAAAGCGCGCGCCAGGCTGTCGAACAGGCGCAGGCGCTCCTCGTTCGGCGTCAGCGGGGTCCGAGGGGTCTGGCTGCCGAGCTTCTCTTCTGCCTCCGGCGCCATCCGGACGATTTCCTGAGCGCTGGTGTCGACGATTTCCCGCAGGCGATCGACCGGCTCGCCGCGCACCCATTCGCGCAAGGCCTCGACGAACGGCAGGTAGGGAGTCGTGGCTTCGAATTCGTAGCAGCCGCCCACCAACACGGTCGCCCCACCCAACCGGGCGGTGGCGATGAGCTCACGCGCCAGGCGCGTCTTGCCCACCCCCGGCTCGCCCGAAATCAGGGCGAGCACGCCCTGTCCGTCGAGCGCCTGGGACCAGAGCTGCCGCAGCCGGTCCAACTCGGCGCGGCGTCCGATCAGGCGGCCGCGCGCCAGCTGGTCGATGCGGACTTCTTCGCCGCCCGCCGGCTCGCCGGCGGGCGCCCCTTGCTGGATCTCGGCCAGGACCCGATCGACCGCCATGGCATCGCCCGGTCGATCCTCCGGCTGCTTGGCCAGAAGGCTCACGATCAACCGGTCGAGCGCCGGCGGCAGGTCCGGGCGGAGGGTGCGCGGCCGGACCACGGGAGCATGGAGGTGCTGGGTGACCACAGCCAACGGGTCATCGGCCATGAAGGGAAGCCGGCCCGTCGACATCTCATACAACATGACCCCGAGCGAGTAGAGATCGGCACGAACGTCGACCGCTTTGCCCATCGCCTGCTCGGGCGCCAGGTAGAAGACGGTCCCGCTGATGCCGCCCTCGGCCGTCAGGCGAGAGGCGATCGGCCGAGCCAGTCCGAAGTCGAACAGCTTGACGCGCCCGTCGTCGGTGACGATGACATTTTCGGGCTTCAGGTCGCGGTGGACGATCCCGGCGGCATGGGCATGGGCCAGCGCCTGACAGATCTGACGGGCGACGTCGAGAGCCTTGTCCAGGGACTCTGGCGGCCGGTCATGCAGCGATCGACCTTCGACCAGCTCCATGACGATGTAGCCGTCGCCCTTGGTCTCGCCGGCGTCGTAGAGGGAGACGATGTTCGGATGGTTAAGCCGGGCGGCGGCCCGGGCTTCGGCGAGCAGCCGCCCGCGAGCCTCCTCCCCGAGGCTGCTCGCGGCGAGCGTCTTGACAGCCACCGGACGGTCGAGCACCGTGTCGCGTGCCCGCACCACCGTTCCCATACCGCCGCGACCGAGCTCGGCCTCGAGCCGATACCGGTCCGCCAACAAAGGCATGGAGCGCCTCACCTCTAGAGCAGGGGTCGGTTGTCTGTCGTCGGTAGGCGCTCCGGCTCGCCGTTTTCGCAGCCGCTTGCCGGCGCCCACACCATGGCGGTGACAACTGATGACTGAAAGACTGTTGACTGTCCTACCGCGGCGCGATTATACCGCCCGCTCGTCTGCCCCCCGCGTACAGCACTCCGAGGAGCCGCTCCGGCAAGCGCCATGACGCCCCGTGGCGGCCGGGAGATGGCGAGGCCGCCCTTCGACGAGCTCAGGGCGGCCTCGCCATCAGATTTCGCATTGGGATTATCCCGCCCGGCTATCGGGAACCTCGAGAAGAGTGTCCAGCAAGCGCGACGTCAGCTCTTTGACGTCGGCGCTGCCTTCGCCGACCGGGCCCACACACGCCGGGCAGCCGTCGACGCAGCCGCAGGCGCCGATCAGATCCATCGCTCCCTGGAGGAGCTGAGGCATGACTTCGTACAGCCGCTCGGCGAGACCCAGACCTTCCGGCACGCGGTCGTAGAGGGTGATGGTGGGCCCGCGCGTCGCCCGCGAGCGTGTCTCGGCCAGGCTGCCCAGGTCGCGCGCGTCACACATCAGGAACAGCGGCGCGATATTGCCCAGGGCGTAGCTCAGACCTCCCAAGGCGCTGCGCGTCCCGCGCGCCGCCTCTGCACGATGGTGGCAGGTCGAACACAACGTGATCAGATTGTCGAGTGCGTTGGCTTCGAGGTCCTTCCGGTTGGAGCCCGCCACATAACCGAAACTGCGAAACGGCTGCAGATGGTGGACATCGTGGACCCGCCCAGGGCGTTCCGGCGCACCGCATTGCCGGCAGCGAAAACCGTCGCGCTGGCGCGCCGCGGCGCTGGCCCGCATCCAATCGGGGCCGTAGTCGTTGGGCGCCAGCAGGACGCCTTCGGCCTCCAGCCGGGCCACGGTTTCGGGAGCGAGCCACAACCAGCAGGCCGTGGTCTCGAACTCGCGCGGCGGCAGGTCGATCTCGCCGTAGCCCAGCGTCTCGTGCGTGTAACGCTTGACCATGCGGAAGGACGTGGCCTGCGCCGTGAGTCGAACACGGCCGTGCGCCCGGCGCGCGTCTCCGCCTTCGTCGGCATCGTAGGCTTCGAGCACGGTCAGGTCGACGGCCTCGGCGGCATCGGTGTAGTAATCGACCTCGGCCGCCTTGACGTCGGCCAATCCGTTCTCCCAGTCCAGGCTCTGCACCAGGAAGGTTCGCCCTTCGTGGCTGTAGACGGCGCCCTCGTGGACCAGGACCGGCGCCGTTTGCCGATCGACTTCGCCGATGACCACCGGCCGGCCCTCACCGATTTGCTGAATGATGACCGTGTCGTCTCCGCTGGCGCGCAGGGAAACCGACTCGGCCGGATACTCGTCGGCCACCCAACGGTACGCGCCGCCCGAGTGATGCAGCTCGCCGTCTTCGGCCATCACCTCCAGCAGCTGACGGGTGTGAGGATACGACCCGAACGATTCGTCCTCGCCGAAGGGGAGCTCGAAGGCCGCGCAGCGTAGATGGCGCACGAGAATGGCCAGATTGTCGGGGTGGATCAGTCCGTGCTCGGGGCTGCGCTCGAAAACGAAGGCGGGATGAGCCACGATGAACTGATCCAGCGGCGCTCCCGAGGCCACCAGGACGGAGGCCGAGGCCTCGCTGCGCCTTCCCGCCCGACCGGCCTGCTGCCACATCGAGGCCAGCGTGCCGGGATAGCCGGCCAGGATCGACGCGCCCAGTTGCCCGATGTCCACGCCCAGCTCGAGGGCGTTGGTGGCCACGACCGCCTGGACCTGGCCCTGGCGCAGGCCGCGCTCGATGGCCCGGCGCTCGAGCGGCAGATAACCTCCGCGATAGCCGCGCACGCGCTGCGGGTCGCCGCCGGCCTCCGCCACACTGTCCCGTAGGTATCCGAGGACGACCTCCGTCGTTCGGCGCGAGCGGGCGAAGACGGCCGTCTGGACGCCGGCGTCGACAAAGCGCGCCGCCCATCGGGTGGCCTCCAGGGTGTAGGCGCGGCGAATCCCCAGACGCGGGTCGATGACCGGCGGGTTGTAGAACAGGATGTGCTTCTCGGCGCGGGGCGAGCCGTCGAGGTCGGCCGGGATGAGACGCACATCGGATTCGATCAGCCTTTCGGCCAGGTCTTTGGGGTTGGCGATGGTGGCCGAGGTCAGGATGAAGCGCGGCTCCGACCCGTAGAAACGACACAGCCGGCGAAGGCGGCGCAGCAGGTTGGCGACGTTCGACCCAAAGACGCCGCGGTAGACGTGGAGCTCGTCCAGCACAATCCAGCGCAGGTTTTCGAGGAACGACGCCCAGCGCGGGTGGTGCGGCAGGATGCCGGCGTGCAGCATGTCGGGGTTGCTGATCAGCAGCCGGGCTTCCTCGCGCACCGATCGCCGGCGCGCCGCGGGCGTGTCGCCGTCGTACATGCGCACGGCGATCGCCTGCGGGCCGATGGCCTCCAGGAACACCGCCAGCTCAGCCGCCTGATCTTGAGCCAGGGCTTTGGTTGGAAAGAGGTACAGGGCGCGCGCTTCCGGATCTCCGAGCAGGCGGTGAAGAACGGGGAGGTTGTAGGCCAGCGTCTTGCCCGAGGCCGTGCCGGTGACAATGACCACGTTCTCGCCGGCGAGCGCCGACTCCACGGCCGCCGCCTGATGCGTGTAGAGCGGAGCCAGGCCGCGGTGATGCAGCGCGTCCTTCAGCCGCGGATCGAGTTCGCTCGGGATCTCCCCGTAGCGCGCCTCGCGCGGCGGCAAGCGCTCCCAGACGGCGATGTTGCGCATCCAGTCGCCGTCCATGCGGATCGATTCGAGAGCCTGTTCGATTCCCATCGGGAGGATTATAGCGGGCGGGCAGCGACTGCTTCTTCCCTTTCTTGACCCTGCCGGGGACTTGAAGCTTGAGGGCGCGGCCGCGATTCCGTTGGGCGAGAGCGACTCCTCCCTCTCCCGGAGGGAGAGGGCAGGGGGCAGGGCGGGTCGCGCTCGCCCGACGGTTTCTGGGCTGCGAACCCCGCTTCAAGTCCCCGGTAGGGCTATGCTGATGGAGAGCTTCGCGCTACGAATGCCCCTCGCCGAATCGCGGATGGCGCTCGGCGGCGAGGGTGACGAGTTGGCTGACGATTTCGGCCTGGGTATAACCGGCTTCTTCGGCGCCCACCACCATGCTTCCGTCGGAGGTCAGATCGGGGTTGGGGTTCACGTCGAGGATGTAGAAGACGCCCTGGCGCATGCGAAAATCCAACCGGCCATAATCGCGGCAGCCGATCGCCCGATAGGCGGTGACCGCCGCCTCCGACATCTGCCGCTGTTCGTCCTGCGTCAGCAGCGCCGGAAGCAGCAGCTCGATATCCTGGAAGTGCCGCGACTCGGAATCGAACTTCGCGTCGTACACGCACAGCCGGTCGCGGATATCGTCGAACGCGGCGAAGCCCATCTCGGCCACCGGCAGCTCTTCCAACGTTCCGTTGCCGAAGAGGCAGACTCGGAACTCGCGTCCGTCGATGAAGTCCTCGACCAGCGCCGGCTGGGCAAATTCCGCCAGCACGCCGGCCACGCGCGCCCGCAGCTCCTCGGTGCTTCTCACCACCGCCTCGCGCGTCAATCCCACGCTGCAGTGTTCCCAGGCGGGCTTGACGATCGCCGGGAAACGATCCCAATCCTCCACCTCGGGCAAGGTGTACACCCGGCCGCGCGGCGTGGGCAGACCCACGCGTTCCAGCGTGCGCTTGACCCGCGGCTTGTTCCAGCTGGCCGCCAGCACGGCCGCGGTGGCGCCGGTGTACGCGTAGCCCAGGCTCTCGAGAACCTGCGCCGCGCGCGCGTCGCTGCGCGGCACGTGCGGGAGCTCCTCGCACCAGTTGAAGACCACGTACTCATCCGGAGCATGCGGCTCCAGACACGCGGCGACGTCATCGCTGCGCACGACGGCCGGAGTCACGCGATGTCCCAACGCGCGCAGATCGGCCATGAGGCTCTCCACTTCGTCCACAACTTCCTGCGCGAACGGTGGGTCCCACTCAGGGTCGAGATTGTACAGAAACAGAATCGGCAGGTCGGTGCGCGCGCGATTCTTCGTAACGGCCTCCAGCGAACGTCGACAACGTTCCACCGCATTATTCCGCATTCATGCGATCTGCGCAAGGGACACAGTACTAGTGGCCGGTGGTCAGTGGTCAGCGGTGAGTGGTCAGTGGTCAGAAAAGCCGGCACTGGCCACTCACCCTGCGCCTCATTGGCGGAAGAATGGTAAGCGCAGGGGTCACCCCTGACCACTGATCTCCGCGACATTCGGTGCGTCCTGCCTGTATGGCCTGTACGAAGGAATGCGGAGGCCCCATGAGACGTTGGATCACACCCGCCTTCGTTCTGCTCTTTCTCTCTCCCGCCGTGGGTGAGCTGTTATCCACATCGTCCCCTCCGGTGGAGTTCTTTCAGCCTTTCACCCTGCCGTTCATGGCGGCGCTGTACGGTTGCGGGGCGCTCCTGGTGCGCGAGCTCGCGTTTCGATGGAGGCAGGGCTGGCCCGCGATCCTCCTGCTGGGCGCGGCCTACGGCATCGTCGAAGAAGGATTGGCGGTCAAGAGTTTCTTCGATCCAAACTGGGTGGACCTGGGCATTCTGGGCGTCTATGGGCGGTGGCTCGGAGTGAACTGGGTGTGGTCTGTCGGCCTGGCGATCTATCACGCCGTTTTCAGCATCGGCATCCCCATTCTGCTCGTCGGGCTGCTTTTTCCTGCGGAGCGCGACCGGCCGTGGCTGAGCGCCGCCGGCTTTCGCTGGGCCGCCGCTATCTTCGGCGCGACCACGATCTTCATGAATCTCGCCCTGACCGCGTATCGCCCGACCGCGTTGGCGCACATCCTGTCGGCGGCAAGCGTCGTCGCGCTGGGAGCCTGGGCGCAGCGCGTCCGGCCACCCACGCCCGCGGCACCGCCGCCGGCCTTGGCCTCGCCGCTGCGCGTGGGCCTTTCCGCCTTCGGCGCCACGCTGGGTCTGTTCTTCTTCGAGTGGTTCCTGCCCAACACATCCATGCCGGCCCTCGTATGGGTCGTGTTGGTGCTCGGCTACGTTGCATGGCTGTGGATGCGATTCGGGCGACGGGCCGCGCATCCGGACTGGAGCCCGGGACACTCGCTGGCGATGGCCGCCGGCGCGCTGGCGTTCTTCGTCCTGGCGTCCGGCCTGGCCGAGATCGATCCCAACCGTGTCGACAACACGACCGGCACGGCGCTGGTGGGTCTGGCAGCCGTGGGGTTCTTGATCTGGATGGGTCGACGCGTTCGCTCGGGACAGAACCCCCAACCCGGTTTGCCGGGCAAACCGGGCTGGGGTGTACCTGCCTAGGTTCTACGCGCCCGCATCATGAAGAACAGGATCCCGCCGATCGACCCCAGCAGCAGGACGCCACCGGCCAGCACCAAGGCCAGTGCCAGGGGCGGCCGGCCGGCCGGCGCCGGCGTTTCGCCGCCCACACGGATGCGCACCGACTGGGCCGCTGTCTGTCCGGAGCGATCGGTGACGGTCAGCGTGATCTGGTGGTTGCCCGCGCTGAGAGGAATGCCCCACAGCGTCGGACCGGCGCCGAGATCGCCATCGAGATCGGACGACCAGCGATAGGCATCGTCCTCCATCACGATGTCCTCGAAATCCGTGGCATAGCCTTGCAGGATCACCGCCTCCCCGACCGGGAAGGCATCGCCTTCTGCCGGCGAGGCCACGTGAATCATCGGCGCTTTGTCGCCCACGCTGACCGGGGCGGAGATGACGCTCTCCGATTGGTTCAGTCCATCGCTGGCCAGGACGCGGAAGAGAAGGCTGCCCCCGGGCAGGTTCGCTGAATCGACCGTCAGCGAGGTTGCGTCCGTCAGGTCGACGTCGATGGAGCTCCAGGCTGCGCCGCCGTCGGTGCTGTACTGAACGTTGAAACGCAGCGCGTCGCCGTCGGCATCCCTGGCCTCCCAGGCGATCGTGTGTGCTCCGGAGGCGCCCCAGTCCTCCCCGCCAGCCGGCTCGATGATCGACACCTGCGGGGCGTTGGCGCTGGCCGACACGCGACCGATCTCCGCCCCCTGGTAGAGGAAGACGACTTGTGAGGCACCGGCGACGTCGGGCAGGATGATCTGGAAGGTGCCCGAGTCGGTGGGCTCGGCGTTGCTCATCTCGATCAGGCCGAAGGGGCGCTCGAAGAGGATCGCCTCGTCGGCGTCGCGCAACTGCGCGGTGAACGGGCCGACGGGCAGGCCGTCTTCGATGCCCTCGGCCAGAGCGGCGCGGTAGAAGCCGTGCTCCAGGATGAAGCCCTCCGGTGACAGCTGTCCCCCGCCGACCCACACCGGTTCACCATCGGCCGCCGCCAACGCCGCCAGATGCGCGCCGGATGAGGGCACGTCGGCCACCGGCAACGATCCCAGCAGGGCCAGGTAGGTGTAGACCGAGGTCCAGGTGTTGTCCTGCCCTCCGCAGTAGCCCATGTAGTCGTAACTGGAAACGCGCGGGTAAGGCTGACGCAAGACGAGATCGAGGCCGAGATCATCCAGGTGGCCGTTGCGTACAGGGTAACTACCGTCCGGGTTGTCGGCTCTGCCGCACCGGGTGGCATGGCGTCGGCCGAAGTTGTGGCCGAACTCCTGCGCCGCGACCCTCGCGCCTTCGCGCCGGCCTGGTGTCACTTTGCCGGAAGCCACGCGCCCGGGAAGTTCACCGCAACCCGCGACGCCGTCGCGGCGGGCCTCTTCAGGCACCATGCCGAACAAGTAGCCAGTTCCCGGCCCACTCCAGGTGTAGGCTCTGCGGAGGGAGTCCATCAGCACGTTCCACGTGCGGCCGCAGTTGTCGCCACTCGAGTCCGACAGGTCGAAGTCGCCCCGCAGAGGCCCGCGCCAGATGGGGGTGATGCGCGCCACCGGGAACACGCGGCTGAGCCAATCCACCAGGCTGAACATCTCCGAGGAGGGGGCTGTGATGCCGTCGGCGGTGACGCTTCGGAACATCACCGTCAGGCGCCGCGGCGGCGTCACCCGGACGGCGGCCTGAACGGCGTTGTTGTCGCCGCGGGTCTCGTCCATGTCTTCTTCTTCGTAGTTGACGAAGGCCGTCAGCTCGAGTCTGTCACCCGTCAACCAAGCCGGCGGAAGAATGAAGTTCAGGCTGGTTTCGAGGGTGTTCCGGTCGGACTCCGAGGGATCCTCGTCCCCGTCCGGGAGGAGGGTATTGATGGGGTTGACGTAGGCGGTATCGCAGGTTGTCACACGGCCGCGGCACAAGCGGCCGGAGATCGGCCGGGACGGTGATCCACCCTCGCTGCGCACGTAGACGCGCACCCAGGTGGGCTTTCCCTGAACCATCGGCACGGCGTTGTCCTCACAGTGCCGGTTGTTCAGGCACTGGACCACCTGGACGACTTCCATCTTGACCGCCTGGATGTCGATCGACGGCACCGGCGTCGGCAGGATGATGGTGACGCTGTCGGAGGCGAAGTGGCCAGCCCGGTCGAGGGCCGAGATCGTCAGGATGTGCGGGACCCCGGGCGACAGGAGCGAGGCGCTGAAGTTGACACCGGTGTAGTAAGCCGAGGGATCGGTGAGCGAATGCGGCGCGCCCAGGACCGTCTCTTCCCCGCCGTCGATCTGGTACCGCACTTCGCCCAGCTCGCGGTCTTCCCAGATGCTGGCGCGCAGGTTGATCGTCGTCCCGCTGGGCGCACTGCCGTCGGTCGGGGAGGTGATCTCCACCACCGGAGGTGCGTCGGGAGGCAGCTCGGCCTCGGCGTAGACCAGCGTCAGATCGTCAATCAGCCGGCGCTCGGCGATCGAGGCGCCCGAGGCATCGGTGTATTCGACCAGGGCCCGGGTGATGATGGCGC
>DASSGB010000256.1:0-20506 GCA_035693825.1 Anaerolineales bacterium | reverse complement strand
CTGGCCGCGGTCGGTGAACAGGCGTTTCTTCTGCCGATCGGGATGGCGATCGATGACGGCCATGGCCGCGTCGAGAATACGCTGGGTGGAGCGGTAATTCTGCTCCAGCAGGATCAGGCGATGGTCGGGGAAGTCCTTCTGGAAACGCTGCACGTTGCGGTAGTCCGCGCCGCGCCAGCGATAGATCGACTGATCGGGATCGCCGACGACGAACAGATCCGGCCGTTCAGGGACGGCCATCAGGCGCAGGAGATCGTACTGGGCGGTGTTGGTATCCTGGAACTCGTCGACCAACAGGTGTTCGTACTGGCGGCGGAAGCCGTCGCGCACCTCGTCGTGCTCGCGGAGAAGCCGCACCGCCCAAACCAGCAGGTCGTCGAAGTCCAGCGCGTTGTTTTCGCGCAACAACTGGTCGTAGCGCACGTAGGCGCGCTGGATGATGTCGGCGGAGAAGGATCCGGTGGGGTAGTCGGCGGATGAGACGAGTTCGTTCTTGGCGGAGGATATCGCCGCGCGCAGGCGGCCGGGAGGATTCTGGCGAGGGTCGAGGTTCAAGTCCTTGAGCGCCTGTCGCATCAGGGAGTCCTGGTCGGACTCGTCGAAGATGACGAAATCGCGCGTCACCGGCAGGCGGTCGGCCTCACGGCGCAGCAGGCGCGCGCACGCTGCGTGAAAAGTCCCCACGGCGGGGAGGACGCCGGGGCCCCGGCCCCCGAGGAGCGTTTCAAGGCGCGATTGCATTTCGCGTGCGGCTTTGTTGGTGAAGGTCACCGCCAGCAAGCTGCGCGGCGGGGCCCCCAGGTGTTTCACGATCCAGGCGGCTCGATGAGTGAGGACGCGCGTCTTGCCCGAACCCGGGCCGGCCAAGACCAGCGCCGGCCCCGGTGGAACGGTCACCGCCTCGCGTTGTTGCGGGTTGAGGTTGTCGAGAAGGTCCATGCGGCCCGTGTCATTCTAACGGGCCGTCCGGTCGTCGGCAAGCGCCGCCCCCTGATGGTGGCAACTGATTCATGGCCCTGCCGGGGACTTGTAGCTGGAAATGCAGCCGAGAGGTCGATGGGCGAGTGCGTGGCTTCGAGACCGCCTCCTAATCCGGCGGCTGATGGCTGACAGCTGATGGCTGACGGCCGATGGCCGACGGCTGATGGCTGACAGCTGAATGGCTTCCTTACGACGGTCGCGGCCGAAGGTCGAGCATGCCCGCGCCCGTCAGCAAGCCGCTGACTTTCGTGGTTGGAAAGGCCATGACGCGGCTGGGCGCGAAATACGGAAAGTCGAAGCGCACCTCGTCGCCGACGGCTTTTCCGGGAAGCGGCATGAGCCTGGCGGTGAGGGGTTTGTTCAGGCGAAGGGCCAAGGCTCCGAGATCGGCCAAGAGCGCCGTCATCACTTCCGGGTCGCTTTCACCCGGGAGAGGAATGGTGTCCAGGCCGGCTCCGCAGACCGAGGAAAACAGCAGCAGATCCGATACGGTGAGCTGGCCGCTGGCGGCTCGAGCGGCCAGGATCTCGTCTTCCAACACGGGAAGAAACAGGCCGCAGAAGCCGGTCCGGCGGAAGGTGGCTTGATCGAGGGCGTCGGCCAAGAACGCCGCCGCGGCCAGGCTGCCGGGCGAGCCGACGGCCTCCGCCCCGAACGATTCGAGCGCCGTGCCCAACGATCGTCCGTGCTCCGGAAACGGCGCGAGGGAGAAATCGATCCCGAGGAACTGGACTTCATGTTCGGTCGTGATGGGCTGCACCAGGCGCGTCAGGGCCGCGGCGTGGGCTTCGATCATGCTCAGGAGTCGCCGCCGGGCCGTGGCGGGCGCGGAGACATCGTGCAGAGCATCCACCGCCAGCTCGGCGCCCTCGGTGGCGATGGCCATGGCCGGATTTCCGCCGCGGTGATAGGCGGCGGGGAAGAACGGCGATCCGGGCGGCACGTTGGCCAGAGCCGCGAAGCGCAGGTTGGCGAATCCGTCCGGGTGCAGAGTCGAGGCGCTCAGGAACGTCCGGGCGCAGGCTCGGGCCGCGGCCAGCGTGATCCCGCTCTCCAGATCGGCGTACAGGGCGGAGGTGAAGACGTTCTCGGTCGCGCCCAGGATGTCGGGGATGGCCGCCAACCCGTCGGCGTCGTCGGGCAGCGCCGGCCCCAGGCAGGCATAGTCGATGCCGTGCACGAAACCTTCGGCTTCGAGCTGGCGCGCCAGTTCGGGACGGTCGTGAGCGCGCACCGATCGGGCCATCTCCGACGGCGGAGGTGTTGCGTAGCGAAGCGTCTGGACCGTGTAGCCGCCGGTTTGCAGAGCCTCGCGGCACGCGCGCAGGCAGGTCGCCAGGGCCCCGATCCGACGCGGCTCCAACGGCCACCCGGGATCGAGGAATCCGGTCAGGGCGCGGATGTTCATGGCGAACCTCGCTGGCGTGCGATTTCGAAGAGGATCACGGCTGCGGCGATGACGGCGTTCAGCGACTCCGTGCCCGCGCGCATCGGAATATGCGCTTCGCCCGCGGCCTTCGCGCGCCAGGCCGGATCCCCGCCGTGGGCCTCGCTGCCGATGACGAGGGCAATCGGCGGGCGCCAGTCGACGCGGTGGTAGGGCGTGCCGGCCCGGGGTGCGGCCAGCCAAAGCTGAAGGCCGGCGATCGCGGGCGAAACCGGCCCTTCGGCGAGGATCTCCGTCGGCAGATGGAAATGGGCTCCCATCGCGCCGCGCACGACTTTGGGATTGTAGACATCGACCGTGCCGGGCGTGAGGAAGAGGGCCTCGACGCCCGCGGCCATGCAGGTGCGCATCAGGCTGCCCAGATTCCCGGGATCGGCCAAGCCGTCGGCCACGACGGCCAAGTGCAGCGGCCGCGGAACGGCCAGGCGCGGCCGGGCGGAAACCACGAGCAACCCTGGCGCGGTCTGCGTGGCGGAACAGGCCGCCAGCACACGCGAAGTGACCGTCAGAACCTCGGCCCCGCGCTCCTCGAAGCCGCGGGCGATCGCCGCGGAACGTGTGTCGAGATCCTCGTCACGAAGCACCAGGCGCGCCTCGCTGCCGGCGTGTAAGGCCTCCTCGGCGAGACGCGCGCCTTCCACCAGGAAGACGCCCTGCTCCTCTCGATCGCGCCGGCGCGATTGAAGCTGGCGCACCCAGCGGACGCGCGGGTTGCCGGTCGAGCGGATGACCTCAGCCGGGCCAGCGGCTGTCGAACGCTTCGGAGAAGGCCTGGAAGGTCGGCGCATCGAATAGGATGACGTCCATACGGCGCAAAGACGAGTCGGGCTCGCTCTCGAAGTAATCGTGCAACGCGTCGAGGATGACGCCCGCGGCGCGCTCCTTGGGGAAACCGAAGATGCCGGTGGAAATCGCCGGCATCGCCAGGCTGGCGAGGTCGTGCTCCGCGGCAAGCCGAAGGGCGCCGGCGACGGCCCGCGCCAGCTTGCGATCCTCATCGCCTTCGCCCCACACCGGGCCGACGGCGTGGATCACGAATCGGCAGGGCAGATTTCCGGCGGCCGTGATCGCCGGATGGTCGGGGGAGATCCTCCCGTGGCGCTGCACCCACTCGTCGCTGGCCTGTTGGACGACGGGTCCGCCGCGGCGCGCGATGGCGGCGGCCACCCCGCCACCGTGCTGAAGATACGCGTTGGCGGCATTGATGATGGCGTCCACCTGGGCCGTGGTGATATCCCCCTGGACCAAACGCACCTGCGCGCCGGAGGCGAAGGTGTGTGTTCTTTCGACCGTGGCCATCATCTCTTGGGATTGTAGCATCGCGGATAAGCAACAAACCCGGTTTCCAGCGGAAACCGGGTTTGGTTCTTGAACGGGTATCTGTTTATCGCTGAACGGCGGCGACGACGGCCGAGAAGGCCTTCGGGTCTCGGACCGCCAGGTCGGCCAGCACCTTGCGGTTGAGGCGGACCTCGCCGGTCTTAAGCGCGTTCATCAACCGGCTGTAGGTGGATCCGTTCAGGCGTGCCGCGGCATTGATTCGGGCGATCCACAATTTGCGCAAGTCCCGCTTGCGGGTGCGCCGGTCTCGATAGGCATACCACAGGCTCTTGAGCATCGCCTCGTTGGCGCGCCGGAACAGCCGGTGCCGACTGCCCCACATGCCGCTGGTTCGAGTCAGGGTCTTCTTGTGCCGACGGCGGGTGACAATCCCGCCTTTCACACGCGCCACGTTTCACTCTCCTGCGGTCCCCTGGGCGCCGTCCCGAACGCCGCCCGACAACTCACGGCTCGGGACCGTTGCACGCACCCAACGGCCGCCACCCTCGACGGATTTCGGTTCTACTTGCTCTTGCCGCCGCTCTTCGCGGTGGGATTGGCCTTGTACAGGCTCAAGTAGGGCGCCAGGCGGCGGACTCGGCCGCGGATCTTCTTGCCCTCCACAGGGAGCATTTCGCCCAGCTGGGCCTTCACGCGGGCCGACTTGCGTCGCCGCAAGTGGCTCTTCCCGCCTTTGGTGCGCATCACCTTGCCTGAACCGGTGACTCGAAACCGCTTGGCGGTTGCCTTGTGGGTCTTCAGCTTGAACTTGCCTTTGGTCTTCGCCTTACGTGGCACGTGCCTCTCCTCGCGTTACTGCTCCGGCCCCGCGGGCTTGTGTTTGCCGGGGGCCAGGGTCATCAACATCGTTCGGCCTTCCATCATCGGCGGCTGCTCGATCATGCCCACGTCCGCCAGCTCGGAGGCCACGTCCCTCAGATCCTCCAGAGCGATCTCGGGGTAGTTGATCTCCTGCCCTCGAAATCGGATGCGCACTCGAACCTTCTTGCCCTCCGTCAGCCACCGCCGCGCATCCCGCACTTTGAAGGAGCGGTGGTGCCCGGAGGTCTTGGGACGCATCCGGATTTCCTTGACCTCGATCTTGGTCTGCGCTTTGCGGGCTTCGCGTTCCTTCTTGTGTTTCTCATAGAGAAACTTGCCGAAGTCGAGTACGCGGCAGACCGGGGGCTCGGTATTCGGGGCGACCTCGACCAGGTCGAGATTCGCCTGTTGGGAGATCAGGAGCGCCTGGGAGATAGACACGACCCCGTAGTTCTGTCCTTCGGGGCCGATGAGGCGCACTTCCGGGACGCGAATCTCTTCGTTAATCCTGTATTCCGAGGCGCTGATCGGTCACTCCCTCCCTGACATGGAGGGGCCGCCCAGAACCCTTGAGCGGCCCGGAAGAGGCTTCGATGATACCACACGTGGCCGCGGCAGGTCAATCCGAGCAGCGCCCGGCCATCCCTGGTCCTCTGGATTTGGGCTGCCGCCTCGGCCCTGCCTGCGGGGAGTGTGCCTTCGCGGCCCGGGTGGAGGGAAGAGCCGGAGGTGGATCACTCCACCACGATCGAAATCAGTGAGCCGGAGTCCCCGGGCGAGATGTAGATGGTCGCGGAGGCCTCGTAGCGTGCGTAGCTCAGGTAGCTGTAGTCTCCGCTGACGAAGGGCGCCATGCTCGCCTGCCACCCGGCCTGGCGCAGGGCCTCCTGGTAGTAGTTGAGCATGTCGGTCGCTGCCAGATCAACCCGGTAGTGAAACCCGCCGTCGTATTCGCCGCCAGCCCGGATCGCCGGGTGGATCGGAACCCACTCCCACCACTGGGGGGCTGCGCCGGGGATCGGAGCCAGCACATCCTCCGGTACGTCCGGAACCTGCCACGACGGTGGCATGACGAATGTTTGTCCGGGATCGAACGAAACGTCCAAGGTTGTCACGGGGAAGATCTCGTTGGCCGGCAGGGTGGGCAGAGACGGCAACGGGGGCAGCGACCCGCAAGCCGCGGCCAGTGCAAGAAGCAAGGCATGCGCAGGCAGACCCCGACGCATGTGGGCATAGTATCACGCCCTCGTTTCCGACCCCTTTTGGGCAGGCGGATTTAGGACATCAGTACCGATTCTCGGCCTCGAAACGCCTGGGACCGTAACCTGTCCGAAGATCGCCCGACCTCTAACCCAGGGCCATGGCCGGGGCCCGAAGCGGGGCCGCAACGCCCGGCGGGCGCGCCCCGACGGGCGGTAGGGAAGACCGTCGGCCAAGGAGTGGACGCCCGTCCCGTCCCAGCTCGCCCGAAGATGGTCAGAATCAGGAAGGGAGTTCCGTTTTGGCCCTCCGCCGCTTGTTCCAACAAGAGGCACAACGACGCAACGCCATGGTGGCAGCGCACGTGGTGGCGGAGCCCGCGCGCTGTGTGGAATGCGGCATCTGCTCCTTCAATTGCCCGCTGGGGATCGATGTTCGAAGCCACGCCCGTCGCGGCCAGCCGGTGGCGGACAACTACTGTCTGACCTGCGGGGAATGCGTGGCGCGCTGCCCGCGCGGCACGCTCCGGATGGAATCGACGGATGTATTCGCCTCACTCCGCGAGGAGAAACCCTGAAATGCCCCGTCGATATGTGATCGTGGGCAACGGCCCGGCCGGCGTGTCGTCCGCCGAGGTCATCCGGTCGATCGACTCCTCGGCCGAGATCGTGATCGTCGGAGAGGAGAAGACCGGCTTCTACTCACGCCCGGGGCTGGCCTACCTGCTGACGGGAACGATTCCCGAATCGCATCTCTTCTCCCGACCGGATTCCGAGTACCGTCGCCTGCGACTGCAGCGTGTGACGGCGCGGGTGACTCACCTCCAGCCGCGGGAACATCGGGTCTGGCTGGAGGATCGGTCATTCCTCGAATATGACCGCCTGCTGCTCGCGGTGGGCGCCCGCGCCCTGCGACCGAATGTGCCGGGCATCGACCTGGAAGGTGTGGTGACCCTCGACACGCTGGATGACGCCCGCCGCATCCTGCGCCTGGCGCGCCGGGCGAAGTCGGCCGTCGTGGTCGGCGGAGGAATCACGGCCCTGGAACTGGCCGAGGGGCTGTCGTCGCAGGGGGTCGAGACGCATTACCTTCTTCGAAAAGACCGTTACTGGGGGAACGTGCTCGATCCGCAGGAATCGAAGCTGGTCGAAACGCGGCTGGAGGAGGAAGGCATTCGCCTCCATCGCCGGACCGATCTGGCCGGCGTGATCGGGCGCGGGCGGCGCGTCGCCGGCGTGACCACGACCGATGGCCGCCAGCTGGCGTGCGGCATGCTGGCCGTAGCGATCGGAATCCAACCCAGATTCGAGCTTGCCCGAGATGCCGGCCTGGCAGTGGGTCGCGGCATCTGGACGGATGAGTACTTCCAAACGAGCCACGCCGACGTTTTCGCTGCCGGCGACGCGGCCGAAGTCTTCGATCCCTCCACCGGCGCCCGGGTCCTCGATTCGCTGTGGTCGATCGCCATCGAACAGGGACGATCGGCGGGGGCCAACATGGCCGGGAGGCGCGAATCGTATGCACGTCCTGCGCCTTTCAACGTGACGCGCATCGGCGGCCTCACGACCACGCTCATCGGGGCCGTGGGTAGCGGACGCGAGGACGGCGACCTGGTCGCCCTGAATCGCGGGGACAGCGATGCCTGGCGCCAGAAGGCGGATGCCTTCGCCGTGGAGGCCGAGGCGGAGGTAAGCCGCGTGCGCGTGCTTGTCGGCGAGAAACAGTTGGTGGGCGCGGTGGTCATGGGCGACCAGCGGCTGTCGCGCCCGCTTCAGCATCTGATCCGGGAGGCCGTGGACATCCGTCCGGTGCGAGATCAATTGCTGCACGAGCCGCAGCGGCTTCCGGCGATTCTTGGATCCTTCGCGAGCGCGGCGCATGCAGCGTAACAAGGAGCTCATCCTGGCGCTGTTGGCCGTGCTGGCGGTGACGGCGCTCTACGCCGCGGCGCTTGCGGTCGCCGGGGTGCCCGCGGCCGGCGGATTTTTGGGCCACAGCCTCGGGATTCTCGGCTTGCTGCTGATGCTGATGACCGAGACTCTCTACTCGCTGCGCAAGCGGGCCCTTCGGCGCCCGTGGGGCACAATGCGTTCCTGGCTTCAATTCCACATCTTCACCGGGATCGTCGGACCGTACCTTGTCTTTCTTCACGCTGCCTGGTCTTTCCAGGGACTGGCCGGGGCTTTGACTCTTATGACGGGTGTGGTGGTGTTCAGCGGCTTCGTCGGCCGCTACATCTACACCGCCGTGCCGCGGACAGTGGAAGGGGTTGTCATCGAAGCCGAGGCGCTTCAACTGCGGCTGGCCGAAGCGCGGGCGGACGTCGTACGCCTCGGAGGATCGCCGAGCGCCACGCCCGCCTCCCCTCAGGCCCGGCAGGCACGGTCCCGCCTGCGCGAGCTCGAACGACAGATGGGAGCGCTGCGATGGGCCCGCCGACTCCTGGCGACCTGGCACACGGTTCACATACCGCTGGGGATGGTGCTCTTTGTCACCGCCTTCGTCCACGCCGGCGCCGCCCTCTACTATGCGACTCTGCTGCGGTAACCGGAGGAGCCGGGCATGAGACGCCCGCTGGGCTGCCTTACCGGATCGTCGCTGATCGCCGGGTTGCTGACGTCGCTCGTCATCCTGGCTGCCTCGGCTGCGACGGGCAATTCCATTTTCAGCCCCGGCTCCCTCAGCCGGCAAACGGTGGCGGCTGCGAGCGGAGCGCCCCAGCCGATCCTGAATCTTCCCGCGGACAGTGAGATTGCCTCGCACGCCGATCTGGAGAAGTCGTGCGCTTCATGCCACCCCGCCTTTTGGTCTGCGGATCGCATGGGGGATCGCTGTCGGGCATGCCACGTCGATGTCGACTCTGAGATCCGCCTCAACACCGGCTTCCACGCCGGCTATGCCACCTCCGCCAACTGCCGTGATTGCCACACCGACCACCGGGGCCTCGACGCCTCGCTCACCCGTACCGACATGACGGGTTTCCCTCACGCGCGGACCGGCTACCTGCTGTCGGCCCATCCTCTCCAGTCGGAGGGCGGCTCGTTCATGTGCCACGACTGCCATCCCGGTTCCTTGCAGGTTTTCGAGCCGGACACCTGCCTGAGCTGTCATTCCGAGTTGGATCTGGCCTACAGCCTTCAACATCGGGTCGCCTTCGGGACGGACTGCGTCGCCTGTCACGACGGGGTCGACTCCTACGGCGAGGATTTCGATCATCAGTCGCTGGCGTTTCCGCTGGAGGGGGACCATGCGCAGGCCGAGTGCATCCTGTGCCACCGGGAGGCCCGGACCCTGGAGGACTTGAGGTCGGCTCCGGTCGACTGCATTTCGTGCCATGGGGAGGACGACATCCACGAAGGCCGGCTTGGCCTGGATTGCGGCGAGTGCCATCAGCCCGAGGGTTGGGAAGGCGCCGATATCGATCATGACCGAACGCGCTTCTCGCTGACCGGCATGCACATCGAAACCGAGTGTGAGGCCTGCCACGCGGATCGCCAATGGACCGGAATCGGGACCGAATGCAAGGTATGCCACGTCGACGATGACCGCCACAACGCGCAGTTCAGCGTCGACTGCTCCGATTGCCACACGACCACAGCCTGGGCCGACATCACCTTCTCGCATGATGAATCGGGATTCAAACTCGAGGCGTCCCACGCCGACGTGAGTTGCGCCGGATGCCACTCGGGCGGCCGCTACGTGGGCACTCCGACCACGTGCTTCGGTTGCCACGCCGACGAAGATGCTCACAACGGACGCTTCGGGCGAGACTGCGCCGCTTGCCACCGGCCGACCAGTTGGGACGATGCCACTTTCGATCACAACCTTTCCCGGTTCCGCCTTACGGGCGCCCACACGCGGGTTGCCTGTGAGTCGTGCCACGGCAGCGGCAGCTTCGCCGGCACGCCGTCTTCGTGTTCCGCGTGCCACGGCCGGCCGTCGTCTCACGGGAGCGCCTTCGCTGGTGACTGCAGCAACTGCCACTCGACGAATGCCTGGCGCCCGGCGTCGTTCAATGGACCCCATCCCTTCCCCATGAATCACGGCGGCGCCGGCGGCAACTGCGGACGCTGCCATCCCAACAGCCTGACCGACTACACCTGCTATAGCTGCCACTCGCGAAGCAAGATGGACGACAAACACAAGGAGATCGGCGGATACAGCGGCAACTGCACGAAATGCCACGCCAATGGGAGAAAAGAGGACGACGATTGACGGACAACGTGGGCGATGAGGAAAACGAAGCGGCCGGGCCTCTTAGGCCCGGCCGCTGTCTATCGGCAGGAGTCCGACCTAGTCTCGACTGTTGCCGAGGAGTCGGAGAATGAGCAGGAACATGTTGATGAAATCGAGGTAGAGGGTCAGCGCGCCCAGAATGCCCAGCCGGGAGACGCCGGCCTCATCCCCGGCGGCGATCTTGGCCGTGAGATCGCGCTTGATGCGCTGGGTGTCGAAGACGGTCAGGCCGATGAACAGCAGGATCCCGCCGTAGGTGGTGATCCACATCAAGGGCGTGCTCTGGACGAAGAGGTTGGCGAAGGTGGCGATGACCAGCCCCACCAGGCCCATGAGCAGGAACGAGCCCAGACGGCTGAGGTCGATTCGGGTGAAGTAGCCGATGAGGGACATCACGCCGAACAACGTGGCCGTGCTTGCGAAAGCCAGGGTGATGTCGGTCAGGGCGTAGGCCAGGAAGATGACCGACATGGTGGTCCCGTTGAGGATGGCGTAGAACAGGAACAGAGCGATAGCGGTGGTCGGCGCCAGGCGGTTGATGGCGGCCGAGAGGGCGATGACGAGCACCAGCTCGCCGATGAACAGCCCGATCACGATCAGGGGGTTGCTGAAGATGACAGCGGCGAGCGGGCTGTTGGCGACGAAGAAGGCCACCCCGGCGGTCAGGTACAGGCCGATCGCCATCCACAGGTAGACTCGCCGCATCAGGGCGGCGAAGGTCTCGCTGAGCTGGACGTCGGTGATGGGGAGGGGCAGCGCCCCCTGCGTCTGCGTCGTCATGCTGGCCTCCTTCTGAAACGGGCGGTCCCGTCGCTCCAAGTCTACAACCGATCGGCGAACAGATCCCTTACCCCAGTCTGACCGACCACTGACAGCTATTCGACGGGTTGGGGGACGGGAAGGAGATCCGCCCGATACACTGCGGGGAGCCGCGATGGGCGGGGTTGAGGGGCGCGCGGCCGGAGGATCCCGGCTCGGGCCAGCAGCGGCCAGCGGCCGTCGATGCCGGCAGGCGGCAGGGCGCCGGGCGGTCCCCAGTAACCGGAGTCGCCGAGCAGCCAGGTTTCGAGCATGGCCGCGTCGACGCCGGCCGAGGCCAGCAGGCTTTCGACGGCTCTCAGGAAGAGCGTGGTGTAAACCTCGCGGTCGTAGGCAATGGGGGTTTCCAGCAAATCCCAGGCGCGCGCTTTCTCCGGCCCGGAGACGTAGATGAAACGCAGGCGCTCCCCGGGGCTGAGCTGGATCCCGGCCCGCGTGAATTCGGCGGCGACGCGGGCAGCCGGGGTGCGCACGGTGAACTCGTTGGGTTGGCGCGACAGGTTGTGACCGACGATGAGCTCGTGCAGCGGCACCTGGCCGGCGCGCAGCTGAGCCAGCCGCTGCCGCAAATAGGCCACGGCCTGCGGCACGTCGCGTCGGAAGCCGGCGGCGTCCGGAGCCTGGGCCAGAATCTCGAGGGCGCCGAGCTGCGTGTCTTTAATGAAGGTGGGCGTGTCGTGACGGCGGGCTTCGATGCCGCGCACTTTGATTCGGCCGTCTTCGAACGCGCCGAAATAGCGATTGGCCACCGTCAGGCGCGGCTCGACCCGCGACGGCAGGAACGCCAGCCAACGATAGATACCCTCCAGAGCGACGTGCAGCCCGGTCTGAGCCTGGATCTCGGCCAGGAGCGAGTCGTAATCCGGCGACTGCGACGATCCCGGACGATCGACCCATAAGCCGTCGACATACAGATGCAGGACGCGGAAGCCGCGCTGCTCGACGATCTCCTTGGCTCGCAGCAGAACCTCGCGCCCGTAGGCCGTGACGGCCTCATGGGCTTCGATGCGTCCGAAACGGGCGTTTTTGTAGCCCAGGTAGCCGAAGCAGGTGACCAGCAGCCATTTGTGGGCTGAGTAACGGCGGCGGAAGGCCTCCTTGCGCGGATCGGTGTCGGGCAGGCTGCGCACCAGAGCCTTGTAGCGAGCGCGCTTCTCGAGCAGCGGGGCGAGCGTCTCGGGCACGATCCCCTGGCGGTGCCGGCAGACAGGCGTGCCGAGTTCGGGCACGGGGACGCCTTCGCAGCTGGCGGCCTCGTCTGTGCCCTCGCCGGCGGAGCAGTGCCGGCCGACGGTCTCGGGCGAGATGTTGAAATTCACCATGATGCTCGGGTACATGGCGGTGAAGTCGAGCTCGGCCACATGCTGGTGCAGGCCGGGCGTGGGCGTGTAGACCAGCCCACCCTTGTCGGCCACCAGCAGGTCGACGCCGGTCTTGAGCGATTCGGGCTGGCGTTTCTGCCACGGGATCAGCACCCCGCGGCGCCAGGCGGTGGCCACCTGCATGGCGCTGATGCCCGTGCCGGTCGAGACTCGGGCGACGGTCTGGACCGGCAGGCCCGTCAGGCGGGCGATCTCGAGCGTGCCGTCCAGGCCGTAATCGTCGGCCAGGAAAGCATTTTGACGATCGATGTGCCACCGGCCGAAGAGCAGGTGCTGCTCGTCGCGGAAGACGATCCGGCCATAGGAGAAATACGAGTGGGCCTTCTTGTGCGCCACGCTTTGGGCGGCGTCGCGGTTGAGCGGCAGAGGGATGCCGTAGTGATCCGAAAGCTCGAGCAGGCGCGGCAGCAGGTAGGAGTCGCCGTAGGCGCTGACGATCAGGTCGGGGTCGTGACGTTCGAGCAGGTGACGCAGGCCGAGCACCAGGTGCCGGCTGCGGCGACGCGAGAAGGCATACTCGCGCCCGTCAACTTCGACTAGGAGCTCGTCGCGGGCGCGTTTCCCCCCTTGGGGCGAGGGCTTCGTGTTCGGTGGTTTGTGATTCGTGGTTCGTGATTCGTGATCCCCGATCGGTGACTGGAAACTGGAAACTGGAAACTGGGGACCGGCGTTGGCGGCCGACGGCTGGGACGGCTTCGGCCTCCGCGCCGGGTTGTACAACTCGCCGGCCTCGTCGTCGCCGCGGTCTTCGCCCAGGCGCAAGGTCATGACCTTGAAAGGCGGCAGGCGATAGTCGACTTCCCAGGGCGTGTCGACGGTGGCGATGTCGCGCACGCGGCTGGTGGAGGCGTCGTAATCGACGTCGCACGCCGCCAGAGGAAAAAGGCCGCGGGCCAGAACGTAGCGCTGCGGCAGCGGGATGTCGGCGTCGTAGTAGGTCAGGCCGGGGCGGAACTCGGCCGCCCAGCGCAAGACGGTCGGAAGCAGCGCCGGCAGGCGCACGTCGATCTCGAGAACTTCGATCTGGCGGTCGAGGAACAAGTCGCGGCGCTCGGTCCGGCGGAAGGCGACGGGAGCCTGGCGGAGGCGCAGCATGCGGGCGACGGCACGCAAATCCTCGAGCGGGCCGCGGACGTAGAGACACGGCGTGAAGGTATCCTGCAGGCTGTGCATGCGGCCGTCGGCGTCGAGAAGCCACAGGCGCATGCCCTCGCCGTCGGGGTATACGTCGAAGAGCCAGGCGGAGAGAGAAGCCATCAGCCGTCACCGTTCGTGCCGCAAGCACCGGCAGCTATCAACTTTCCCCCTGAAAGGGGGAGGGCGGTGATGGGGGTGGAGACCCTTCCGACAGCAGCGCGCTCAACCCCTCGATGTGCGACTGGAGCTCCAGGATGAGCTTGTGTTGCTCGACAAGCATGGACAGGAGCATCACTTCGAAGGGCAGCAGATGGGAGGCGTAGGCCGCCGCGGCCAGGTGATGTCGCGAGCTGGCCAGCAGGGCGTCGAGGGCGCGCTGATCGTCGCGGCGCAGCGCGCGGCGGAAGCGAGCCAGCGACTGCTGCTCCTGGAGGAAAGCCTGAGTGATGGAAGGTAGTGTGCGTCCCATAGAGCAGTGGCCAGTGGTGAGTGGTCAGTGGTCAGCAAAGTGTGGTTTCACTGACCACTCATTACTCACCACTGGCCACTGTTCTGCCAGAGTCGCATCTGGCGCTCGACTTCGGGCTCGGGCGCGCGCAGCATCCAGGCGGCGTCGGCGCTTGTCTGGAGGTGATCGAGCAGCAGCCAGCGCTCCTTGACCAGCGTGCGCGGCTCGTGGGCGCCGACGATCACCGGCGCTTCGAGCGCCAGGCGCTTGAGATGCGTCAGAGTTGTGGCCAGCAGCCGCTCGCTGTCGCGCAGGGGAATGCTTTCGTCATAGAAGGTGGCCAGCAAGTCGAGGACGAAAAGCGGCTCCGCGCCGACGGGGGTGTTCTCGATGAGCTCGGCCATCTGAAAACAGGTGAAGGCGCGCGAGAGGCGCAGCCGGCTGAGCGTTTCGTGAGGCCCGTCTCGCGCCGGGGCATCGCCCACTCGCGCCAGCCGACGCGCCAGTCGGGCGACGAAATAACCGTCGAAAGCATTGCCGCCGTCGAAGAGGCGCACCGGTGTGCCCTGGGCGGCCAAGGCGGTGGCGGCGATGAGCAGCGTGCGCGTCGGAGTCTGCGTGCCCCAGAGCAGGGAGAGACGCGGCCGCGCCAGAGCGTCGAGCAAAGCCGGGTCGAGAGCCAGACGCAGGCCGGTGTCGAAGTCCGGCCGCTCACTCCACTCCACCTCGCTCAGTGCCGTCAGGGCCGAAGGCAGAGGGATCAAGTCGCTCGACATAATGGGTCTCCTGTGCGTAGAAATAGAACACCAGTTCTATTTCTAGCGCCACCCGAGCCGCAATGCAATCCCACTTGAGGGTGGACCCTTACCACTTTCCCCTCCCTCAGTCGGGGGAAGCCGCCGCCCCCTGTTAGAATGCGCCCTCCGCCCAGTCCACACGGTGCCAAGGAGCGTCAGGAAATGTCGGTTCTCAACCTGTCCATCCGCCGGGTCGTCCTGCTGGGGCTCGTACTTCTCTCCGCAGGCTGCGCCAACGTCCCGGCCGCCACCAGCACAGCTTCCCTCGCGCCGGAGGCCTCGCCCACCGCCGAGACGCAGCCTTCATCCACCCTGCCTCCCCTCGAAGCCTCGCCCACATCCGCACCCTGCTTCACTCGCGAAGAGCTCGCGGCCACCGCCTTGGATGAGATCGCCGCCTGGCCCGAGATCTGCTTCGAGTCGTCGGACGGGGTGCACACCACCATCGATCAGACCAGAGCGCTCGAAGCCATCCATGCCTTCCTGCAGGAAGATGTCGCTCCGATCGGGTTTCGTGAGATCACCCTGATGGGCAACTCGCCGAACGGGCAGCTGCGCGTGGCGCGCTTCGAAGACGGAAGCGGCCGGTCCTTCCTCGTGGCGGTCACCGCCAATCGCGTCCTCGAGATGATGCCCGGCCCAACCCTGCCTGCCGTCCAGGGGCCGCGTCTCTCGCAGCTGGAGCTGGAGACGCTGGCGTTGGAGCTGATCACCCGCGAGCTGCCCGAGTTCCCCGAGATGCGATCCCGGTTGGCCTCTACCGCAGGCGTGAAGTCCGGAGAGCTGTACTTCTTCCGCTATGAGTATCCCGAAGGTGGTCCCTGGACCAGCCTGCCGCCACTGGCGCAGGTCGGGCTGACCGAGGACGGTCAGGTCTTCTCGTACCTCAACACCCTGTACTTCGTGGTGTGACTAGGCCTCACCCGAGGCGAGCAACGCCTGCGTGCGCGGGTGATCGGCGTAGAAGCCGCGATACGAGGGCGGCAGAAGCGCCGCCAGATGGCACATGACTTCGTCGGCGTTGCGGCGAAGGGAGGCCGCCCGATCGTCCGGATCGAGGGGCGGCAACGAGAACAGTCGGCCGACCGTCACGTCGATGCGCTGACGGCGGAGGCGCAGCAGGGAACGCATGGCGCGCTCGGTGCCGTGGTGGGCGATGGGCAGAATCGATGCACCCGAGTGGTGGGCGATGTAGGCGACCCCCGTCTTGGCCTGGTTCAGGGCTCCGCTCTGGCTGCGCGTACCCTCGGGCGACATGCCGAAGGTGCCGCCGGAGCGAAGCCACTCGACCGCGAAATCCAACGCGCTGCGGTCCACCAGACCTCGTTGAATGAAATGAATCCCCATGGTGCGCAGGATCGTACCGAACACCAGATTGCGTTCCCACTTCTCGGCCGCCCATCCGCTGAGCTGAGGCCCGCCCACCACTTCGTACAAAACGGGTGCGTCCAGAAAGCTGAGATGATTGGCGACGACAATGTACGGGCCGCGCTCGGGTATGTTTTCGCGACCAGCGATATGTCGCTCCGTGAGGAGGTTCAGCAACAGGCGGAAGAACGCGATCATGAAACGGACGCGCGCCGGGTGCTGCATGGGGCGGGATTGTAGCCGCGGACACCATGCCGGACAATCCGCCGGGGAGACGTCTTCTGCCCGGCGCCGACCCTATCGAGTGCTACAATGCGGCTCCATTCCTTGGGCATGCTGACACTCGAGGCTGTAGACCCCACCGATCGAGCGGCGGTCGGCCGATTTCTGCGGCTGCCGTTCCGCCTGTACGCCGGTCATCCGTTGTGGGTTCCGCCGATACTCATCGACGCCGCGACGCAGCTCGACCCGCGCCGCCATCCTTTCTACGAGCATTCCGAAGCGGCCTTCTTCCTGGCGGCCCGCGACGGCGAGGACGTGGGCCGGATCGCAGTTTTGGAGAACCGGCCGTTCAACGGCTATCACGGCACGCGCCAGGCGCAGTTTTATCTGTTCGAATGCATCGACGACGTCCAAGTGGCCGCGGCGCTGATCGAGCGCGCCGGCGAGTGGGCTCGGGCTCGCCGCCTGGATACGCTGGTCGGCCCCAAGGGGTTCGGCGCCCTCGACGGGTACGGCATGTTGGTGGACGGATTCGAGTTTCGGCCGGCCATGACCATGATGAACTACAACCCGCCATCCTACCCGCGCTTCATGGAACAGCTGGGCTTTGAAAAGGAAGTCGACTTCATTTCATGCTATCTCAGACCGGATCGCTACCGGTTGCCGGAGCGTGTCCATCGGGTGGCCGAACACGCGGCGAGGCGCAGCGGTCTGCGCGTCCTGCGTTTCCACAGGAAGGCCGAGCTGCGGCGCTGGGCGGCGCGCATCGGCGAGGCCTACAATCGGACCTTCGTGCACAACTGGGAGTATTACCCGCTCAGCCCGCGCGAGATCCGCTTCCTCACCGACAACCTGCTGACGGTGGCCGACCCGCGGCTGATCAAACTGATCGCGCACGAGGACGAGGTCGTCGGGTTCCTGTTCACGTTCCCGGACGTTTCGGCTGCGATCCGTCGCAGTCGCGGGCGGCTCCTGCCCTTCGGACTGCCCGATCTGCTGCTGGAGGCCGGCCGCACGCGCTGGCTGGCGGTCAATGGAATGGGAGTCCTGCCCGAGTACCAGGGGCGTGGCGGCAATGCGCTGATGTACGTGGAGCTCCAGCGCACCCTGGAAGGCTCGCGCTTCCAGCACGCCGATCTGACCCAGGTGGCGGAGACCGCCGTGCAAATGCGCCGCGACCTCGAGAACCTGGGCGGTGTTCCCTACAAGAATCACCGAGTCTTCAGGAAGGGTATTTGATGCGAGAAACGACCAACGGTATGGCGGATGGCGGGAGCAGATTGGCCGGGACGCACTCGCATGGCGACCGGGTGACTCACGGCTGGCTGAAACGCATGAAGGTGGCCTTCGTGCCCGGCCCGACCACGGCGACGCTGGACGCGGCCGTGGGGCGCCTCCGGATCAGCCTCGAGCATCTTGGCCATCAGGTGCAGGCGACGCCCACCAAGGAGACGGACCTGATCCTGACGACCGCCGCGTGGGGCGAGCCGGTTCCCTGGCGCACCTCGTTGCTGTTCTCGGCGCGCCGGCGCTTCGGGTTGGACCGGGCGACGACGGTCGTGACCCTCATCCACGTAACGCCGGCGGCCATGCAGGCCCGCCTGGAAGAACTCGCGGCCGGCCTGCAGCGGTCGGACGCTCTGGAGTATCCCGGCCTCACGCCCAGGGCCCATCGCGTCTTGCGCGAGCAGGGTGCGCGCGGCGGACCCATGTTGGCCCTGGTGCGATTGGTGCAGTCGCAGGCGCTTTCGATCCGAATCATCTTGTGCCTCGGAGACGACCAGGTGCAGGCGGCCCACTACTTCGACCTGGTCGGGGCCCACCCGCGTGTGGAGTGCGTGGATTCGGATGCCTTCTTCGAGGACATGTCGACACGATTGGCGACCGCCGTGTCGACCAGCGAAGTTGTGGATCACGAAACCATCGACCCGCCGGTGCCTGCCTCCGTGTGGCGTTCGTTGGAGACGAAGGCCGCCATGCAGCGGGCGGCCGAGGAACTCGATCGGCGGGGTTTCTTCACCGAGATGGTGCGCATCGCCGATCTGGTGGACGTGCCCATGCTGGCGGAGGCCGTGGCGGAACAATACAGCGAAGGATGCTTCGCCACCTGGGATCCCGACCTGGGCGCGTTGATCTCGACGGTGACCGGCAGCGCCCGGCCCGTGGACAAAGGGCATATCACCGACGAGGATCTGGCGGTCGTCGTCGGCGTCCGGCCCGACGGCCGCGGGGCGCGCGTGCGCGCCATCGAGGGTCACCCATCCATTCCACCCTCCTCGGAAGCGGTGGAGATGATTCTGATGGATGCCGACCTGCCGCGAGTCAGCCTGGACGGAAGCAGCAACGGCGCGGCCCGCGTCCCGGCGCTGCGTTCAAAACTCCACGGCCATCGAGGCATCGCCGCTTTCGATCCGGCGCAGGTCGAGTTCGTGCCGCTGGATCCGGCCTACTACGACTACCCGGTTTCGTGCGGGACGGAGGCCCAGGCGTGGGCCATCCGGGAGGCTTTCGATCGCTCGGTGGCGCTGCGAACGGCAGGCGATCCGCGGCGTATCGTCTTTACCGTGTTGCCCGGCCACGGGGCGATGCTGGGAGAAAAGTGGGTGGAGGGCAAGCGTCCCTTCCAGGTCTTGTGGGAGGCGATGGATTCCGGTGCGCTGGTTGTTTCGTCCAAGGTGCCCCAGGCACGCTATGCCTATCGGCCCGGGGACAAAGGCGTCCACCAACTGGTCGAACTGGATCCGGCCACTCCATCGGTGAGGGTTGATCGATCCGCTTAGGACAAACGGCAGCCAGGGGCAGCGAGAGGAGGTACGTATGTTGGAGGTAGCTGGGATGTTGGACAAGCTGGCGGATCTTTATGCGCAGCGCGAGGCCATGGAGGCGGAAAAGCAAGCCCTGATGGCCAAGGTCATCCCGCCCGAAATCAAGGCCCGGCTCGACGACATTGAGGCCGAGTTTGGCGAGAAGGCGAAGGCCGCCACGGCCAATATCGAGGCGCTGGAGGATTCGATCAAGGAGGCGACGCTGACGCACGGCGAAAGCGTGCGGGGCGCCGGCTTTCAAGCCGTATGGAACAAGGGCCGGGTCTCGTGGGATTCCAAGGGACTCCAGGCCTATGCCGACGACCATCCCGAAGTGCTGCAGTACCGCAAAGAGGGCGAGCCTTCGGTGACCATCCGAAAGGTGATGGCCAAGGGCGGCGACTGAAAACGGCAAACCCGTGATGCCGACAAACCCGGTTTGCAACGCAAACCGGGTTTTGGTTTTCTATTCCCCTCGCAGCAGTTCAACCGCCTCCGGGTGTCCTTCGGCCAACGCCAGGTCCATCGGCGTTCGACCCTGGTCTTCTTTCGCCGACCGGTCGGCGCCGCGCTCCAGAAGGAGCTGGAGGAGGGCTATGTCCCCATGGCCGGCGGCCTCGTGCAGAGGCGTGTATCCTCCGTGCTGCCGCGTGTTGGGATCCGCGCCGGCGTCGAGCAGCGCGCGGGCGACCTCGAGATGGCGGCCGGCTAGCGCCGCATGCAGTGGATGATTGTCGAACGTGTTCTTCGATCGAGCGTGAACGTCGGCCCCGCGGCTCAGAAGGAAACGAACCAGCTCCGCGCGGCCGAAGTGCGCTGCCAGGTGCAGCGGCGTCCATCCATCGTGGCTCAGCGTCTGAAGAGCGGCCGGGTCCGAAGCCAGAATGGCCTGAACACGCGGCAGATCGCCCAACGCGGATGCTTCCCAAAGATTGACCGGACTGCCGCGCTCGACAAGGGCGGCGGCGATTTCGGGCTCACCGTAATAGAGAGCCGTCAGGAGCGGTGAATTACCCCCGGCGTCCACCGCCCTGATCAGCTCGGGCTGGGCGTCCAGGAGCGAAGCCACACGCAGGCTCTCGCCAGCCTGGATAGCGCTGAAAAGTTCGTCTGCTGCAGTCATCAGCTCTCCCTATGAGGCGTTCGAAACCTGCGGTTCATCACTGGCGGCAAAGGCGTCAAGAATCGCTTCACTCACCGGCAGGGATACCCGGCCGTCGGTGGCTAACGTCACAAAGGTCAGGTCGTGGGCCGGGTCGAGGCTGATGACCTGGCCGTTGGTGCCCACGGCGTAGAACACCTCCGGACGCAGCAGATCCAGCCACCGGCCGGCCGTTCTTCGAGAGGACGGGCGCGATCAGTTCTTCTGACCCGAAAGGAGAGCCGCCTCGATCTGGGCCATATGCCCGCCGCGATGAAGGGCCCGGTTGGGGCGGAAGTGGGTCGAGCCGGCCTGGATCCGCTCCAGCATCTCGGAGGTGAGGGTGACGAGCTCGGCGTCGGTGGCCTTCGCCGCCGACAGG
>DASSGB010000255.1:0-6659 GCA_035693825.1 Anaerolineales bacterium | reverse complement strand
CAGGTCCAGGCGATGCACGAGGCTCGGGGCGAGCCACTCCCCGCGCTGAAGAGTCAGTTGCTCCAGCCCGGCGTCCTTCATCAATGAGGCCACCTTGGGGTCGTAGGCCATCGCCACTACCGGCACGCCGGATCGCAGGGCGAATGCCACCGCATGCAGGCGCATGGCCAGCACAACCGAGCACTGGCCCAGAACAGCCGCGGTCAGGGCCGGGGAGAGCGGAGACCCAACGATCGTGCACCGCGCGGTCCCCATCATCTGGCCGACGATCGAGCGGGCAATGGCCACGTCATCCTCATAGCGCGACATCAGCCGCGACTGGAACGGAAGCAGGAGCGCCCTGCCTCCCCATTCGGCCAGCCATCGATCGAGCGCCCGGGCGATCTGCTGGACCCAGTGCTCCTGGTCCGCGCCGAAATCCCACGGCCTCAGGCAGACTCCCATCAACGGTTCACCTTGCGGCACCCCCTCATTCCCGAGCCAGAGGCGCGCGGCATCGGCCGTGTCTGCCGGAAGCCCAAAGGCAGGGTCGGCGGTCAAAAAGACGCGCTCATCGATCAGGTCGTTCGCCAGCCCGGTCGCCTTCAGAGCCTCGATCGAGGCTCGATCCCGGACCGTCGCCAGCTGAGCCACTTCGAAAGCAGACCGCGTCAGCGTCTTCCCGGCCTCGCTGTTCAGGGGGCCGACGCCGACTCCGTAGAGCATGCAAGGCCTGTCCAGCAGCCTGGCCAGCAAAGGAATGCCGGCGTACGACGCCAGACCACAGAATCGCGGCGCCAGGACATCCTCCAGGCGGACATCCCAGTAGTCGTGGAACAGGCCTCCGCCTCCAAGGACCAGCAGGTCGGAGGAGCGCGCCGCCGTGACCAGCCCGGCCACATCCGTCCACGCGACGGCCTGCACGCCGTGCTGCTCGCGGGTCGCGGAGGTTTCGCCACTGACCACGACGAATTCGACATTCGGATCGCGCCCGCGCAGATCGTGAAGCATCCCACCGAGGACGGCTTCATCGCCAGCGTTGCCGAAGCCGTAATAGCCGGCGATCAGGATCCGGCGCATACCGGCTCCGTCTGGAATCGGCTGTATCGGCCGCAGTCAAGGCAATGACAGCCGTCACGCAGGGCAAGGCCGAAGCCGCCGCACAGGGGGCAGCCTGCCTGTGCCGTCGACGTTGAAGATCGGCCCTCGAGGCGCGCCTCCCAGTGCTGCGTCCACACTTCGGCCATCGTGTCCGTGTTCCATGGGATGGATTGAGCAGCCTGCCGAAGGGCATCAGCACGTTCTCGGTCCTCGACCAGCCCCATGATCGCCTCGGCAGCTGCGTCCTGCACTTCAGGGCCCAGGTGATCGCCGGGGAGCAGAATCCCGTCTACGCCGTGGCGCACCATCTCGGGATAGCAGCCCACCGGGCTGCCCACGAGAGCGCATCCGGCGCGCATCGCATCGACGATGGCCAGCGCTCCGGGTTCCTGCCTCGCCTGAAGATGAAGGGCGAACCCGCACCGTACCAGCTCGGGGATCAGCGTTTCTTGGCCGACCAGCCCGCGCCAGATCATGCCCTCGCCAACCGGCATCTGCTGCTCGGCCTCGCCCCACAGCCCGGGCCCGCCGAAGATCACCAGGTGAAATCTTCGATCGACGGCACGCAGGCGGCGCATCACGCCGATGGCCGCCTCCAGACCCTTGGAGGGATGGGAGAAGTAGACCAGCCGATGCAGGTCGCGCTCGGGCGCGTCACTTTCAGCGGCGCGGAACAACTCCTCCTCGAACGCGTTGTATGCGACGAAGATCCGGCGGCGTGGCAGGCCCCACTCGCGCTCCGCCACGCCGGCGACGAAGTTGCTCACGGCGTAGAAACCGTCGAAGCTTTCCGCCTCCAGCCCTGCGGGCCTCACCGTCCCGTGGAACCACCCCAGACGCAGGTCGGCCTCGACCTCGAGGTCGAACACCGGCTCGAGGCTCATCGCCCCGCCCGAGGTGTTGGCGATCAGAACGTCCGCCTGCAGTCGCCGGGACTCGTCCAGCGGAACGTAGTCGACGCTATCGATCCGATCCCGGCATGGACAGTTGACGACCATCGTCACCTGGTGCCCGACGCGCGCCAGTGCCCGCGCCATGCGAATCCGCGCACTGATACCGCCCCCCACCCCACGCCGGTACGGAGTGCTGCCGTCGTAGACGATGTGCCGGTCCGGGCAATAGATCACGACTCGCCGGAGCGTCATGCCTTTTCTTCCGTCGTCGTGGGCTGCCAGCGAGCGTAGGCGTCGATGACTTCGGTCGCCGGCCCCACCCGTCGGACCGTCCCCGCTTCGAGCCACGCGGCGCGATCGCAGATCTGCCGCGCCGTGCTCAGCGCGTGGGTGACGAAAACGATCGTGCAGCCGAGGCGCCGGTATTCGTCCATTCGGGCCAGGCACTTGTGTTGGAAACGCTCGTCGCCCACCGTCAGCGCCTCGTCAATCAGCAGAACCTCCGACGGACGGCTGGTAGCTACGGCGAATCCAAGGCGGGCGATCATACCGGTGGAGTAGATGCGCAGCGGCGAATCGATGAAATCCGCCAGCTCGGCGAACTCGACCATGGAAGAGAAGCGGCGCTGCGTATCCCTTCGCTCGAGGCCCAGCAGACTGGCGTACAGATAGACGTTCTCACGGCCGGTCAACTCGGGGTGGAAGCCTCCTCCCAGTTCGAGGAGCGGCGCCGCCCGGCCAAAAACCTGCACGCGGCCCGACGTCGGATGCAGGACCCGCGCCAGCACTCGGAGCAGCGTTGTCTTGCCGGCGCCGTTGCGCCCCACGACGCCGAAGATCTCGCCACGGCCGATCTCCAGGTCCACGTCGCGGAGCGCCCAGAAGTCCACGTGCGCCAGCCGCCGATGCGCCCAGCGCACGGCGAATTCCTTCAAGCCGGAAACGGGCTCGCGCGGCACGCGGTACCGGACGCAGACACGTTCGAGCCGGGCCGCGGGAAGGGCCGCAGCAGCCGTGAGGTCCACCCTCGTGGCGGTTTCAGAGACGGTAAGCGAAGTCACGCGCTTTTCGGGTGAAGGTCCACCAGCCGAGGGCCAACATGCCCAGCGCAGTGAAGCCGGCCATCAACAGCGTGCCGCCCTCCGGCGGCTGGCCCTCATAGATCACAGACCGGAACGCGCCGATGAGGTGCACCATCGGGTTGATTTGCAGCAGCGTGCGAACCCCCGGCGGCAGCAGCTCCATCGAATAAATGACCGGAGTCAGGTAGAGCCAGGCCATCAGCAGGACGTCGTAGGTGGGCATCACGTCGGCGAAGTACACGGCCGCCGTCGAGACGAGAAGGCCCAGCCCGAGGGCGAAGGCGGCCGCGATCAAAATCGGCAACGGAAGCAGCAGCCAGGCAGAGGTGATTTCGACGCCGAGGAGAAGCGAGATCACCGCGTAGGGAATGAGCGCCAGGATGAGATTCACGAGGCCCGTCCCGACGGCCGAAACCGCGAACACCGCCTTGGGCACGAAGGCCCGCCCGAGCAGGCCGCCGCTCCACACCAACTCGCCCATGGCGGCCGTGGTCGATTGAGCGACGAAGTTCCACAGCAGGAGGCCGGAGAGGACATACAGCGGGTAGTCCCGAACGGGAGTGCGAAAAAGCCGAGAAAACACGACCGTCAGCACGGCCATGGTCAGCAGAGGGTTGACCATGGTCCAGGCCACTCCCAGCAGCGAGCGCTTGTAGCGGGTCTTGACGCTGCGGGCGATCCACTGCGCCACGAGATCGCGATAGCGCAGCAGGGATAGGAACTCATCCGCCAGCGGCGGCGGCTGGCGTGCACTGTCGTAGACCTCACGCCCCCACATCAAATCCACGCTCTCCACTCTTTCCTCGGCGGTCAGAGGCTCTTCTCCAGTCGGAGTCGTCCGAGCGCAGCGAGGACATACCCGCCGAAAGAGGCCGCCAGCGCGATCCAGAGCGTCGTCTCCCACCACGCCTGCGAAGCGCCGAGTTGGCCGAGGCAGAACGTCATCAGCCCCAAGTTGATCGCGGCCGCAAAGCCTGGGCGGGAGATTTCCTCGCGGAACCTTCGCCCCTGAGCGGTCGCGTGATAGATGGCGAAACCCAGCGCGGACAGGATGACCGCCAGCCCCGCGATCCAAAGGGCGGCAAAGCCAACCATGCGCCAGTCAATCAGATCGAGGTTTTCCACGGATCACCGCCCGCCGGTCAGCCCCTCGACTTTGCGCCGATAAGCCAGGCCAAGCTCCGTCAGGCGGCCGGTCGTGAGGTCCGCCAGATTGCCCGTGGGAAAGGTCGAGTCCGACAGGCTGAACCACGCCCAGCGTTGCACCAGCCGGTTGCCGTCCGACGGATAGCCGGTGTTTGGATCCTCCAGGTCCGCCAGCAGGTCGAACGTCTGCTCGAGGAAGCTCGAGACGGCCGCGGGCGGGA
This sequence comes from Anaerolineales bacterium, assembly GCA_035693825.1. Classification (GTDB taxonomy): domain Bacteria; phylum Chloroflexota; class Anaerolineae; order Anaerolineales; family E44-bin32; genus MGOM01. Next base: position 2,237 of record DASSGB010000255.1, on the reverse strand, counting down.
AGCCGTAATCCGGCGGCATCAGAACGCCGAACTCGGTCAGGGCCAGCGGCGTATCTCGGTAGCCTCTCTCCGCCATCCAGCGGCGGAACTCGCGCAGCTGGCGTTCGAATAGGTCCAGGCGCGCATGATCGGAGACCTCGTACAGCTGGCCCGTCTTCACCTCATCCAGGCCGGTGGGGATGCCTGCGCCCCAGCTCTGGCGCTCTTCGCGCAGGACGAAGTTGTGCACCGTCCACACATCCACCGGCATGGGCCGCTCGTAGGCGCCTCGGTAGGCCTCGAGCACGTTGTCAAGATAGATCAGCCGCAGAGGAGTCGGCTGCGACACTCCCGCTACCGCCACTTGCGCCTTTGGGTCCGCGGCCTTGATCGCTTCGTAGAAGTCGTGATACAGCGCAGCGTATCGCCCCGGCGGCTGGTTGTCCTGCGAGGCGACGTCGGGTTCGTTGCCGATGATCCAGGTGCGCCCGGGGTATTGACGCGCCAGCCGGGCCGCCTCTTGCAGCGAGGGCCGAGTGCACCTGGGCGCGACGCGGACCATCATCCAGTAGTCGAGCGTTGCATCGCCGGCGCGCGGCTGAGCGGCCCAGTCCAGATACCAGCCGGCGCCCAGAGCCCTTGCCCACCGTTCGGGCTCGGCCGTGAGGGCCATGCCGAATCCATAACGCCAGGAGTCTTCAGGGGAAAGCGGCACCAGATCCTCGATTGCGGTCCCGGCGGCACCCACACCGGGCCGAGACTCGTGTACGCCGGCGGCTACGTTCGGGACCAGCTGCCCGGTGAAATTGCATTCATCGCCTGCGGACTCGTCCCCTCGGGCTGAGATAAGAAGATGGACGGCAGCCAGCATCGCTGCGACGAGAATCGCCCCCAACAACATGGGCAGAACGAGCGCAGGCTTTTCCCCTTGCGTGGGGATATCCTTTGGAGCGGAGGATGTCGCCAGCAGACTAATTCTCGCAGCTCAGTTCCACGTCCAGAGCGACGCCCTCACCGGTGATCCGTGTCCCACACACCGGGCGCGCATTCCGATCCAGCAGCTGGTCCTTCCAAACCCAGACGTCAGCCGCCTCCGGCGAGGGCAAGTCGAGGTCAGGGTAGGTCCACATCAGGTTCTCGCGGTACCAGTCATATTGCGCCAGCGGGACGACCACGAGGCGAAGGTCAGGGCGCTGCCCTTGGGCAAAGTGGGAATACCACAGCGGGAAGGTGTCCTGATCGGTCGAAGTCAGGACGAACGCACCGGGCGGAGCCTGAGTGAGGACGCGTTCGGTGTACGCCATCGCCCGTACGTCTTTCCGCGCATCGACCTGGCGAACGATCGCCGGCACACGGACTGCGGCCAGGACGGCCGTCACACCCAGCATCGCTGCGGGCACGGTCCGGCCGCGGACATCCGCCAAGGAGAGCAGCCTCTCGAGGCCCAGCATCATCCACCACGTCATGCCCATCCAGGCCGGGATCAGGTAGACGAACGAGTCGGCGGCGTTGTACGCAAGGGCAAAGACCGCATACGAGGCAGCCATCCACAGCGTGGTCCTGTCCACCCAGGTCCAGCGCGATCGTCCTGCGGCCAGACCCACGCCGAGCAGCCCCAGGCCGACGAAGCCAAGTTGATCGAGCAGAAGCTTGGCCCCCGCGCCGACGCGCGGTGGAATCTCGGCCGGCGGAAGGCCGAAGACCATGCCTCGATACGGTCCCCCGCTGACCAGCCACCACAAGCCATTCGCCGTGGAGGCATCGCCCCAGTTGACCGGAGGATGACTCCGGGCGAGCAAAGGCAGGAGCGCGTACACGACCGCGCCGGAGGCGAAGGCGAAGGCGATTTTCGCAACTCGGCGTCGTTCCCCAGAGCGCCAGCGCGCGGCCAGCGCGAGCGCCAGCGGCGGCGCCATCAGCAGGAAGGTCAGGTGGTTTCCCAGGCCGATCCCGGCGCCCAGAGCCAGGGCTGCCTCCTCCCAGCCTGATCGCCGAAACCCTGAAAGACTCGCGATCAGCACGACCGCCAGCGCCACGAAGAGCGCGTTCAGTCCGTGGACCTCGGTGATCACCGCCTGCGACCATGGGAGAGGTGCGAGGCCGAAGGCCAGGCCCGCGGCGAGGCCAACCACGAGTCTCCATCGCGACCACCCGACGCTCGAGGAGGCCGCGGCGGCCAGGATGGAGGCCGCCATCGCCATGGGCGCCGCCGAGAGAAGCACCATGCGCTGCGCGGGTTCGCTCGAAGGCCACATCAG
>DASSGB010000254.1:0-10939 GCA_035693825.1 Anaerolineales bacterium | reverse complement strand
TGACCGCGCTCGAGATGGGCGTTCGCATCATCGAAGACCGGTCCGACGATCACACCGCAGTGTTGAGCGTCGAAGGCAACAAGATTCACCTTCACGAGCCTGCGGACGCAAAGGATCGTAACCGCCGATGAGAGGGCCACGCGGAGGTAGGTCTTGAGCAGTTACCCGGCATCCGACTCGTTTTGGACGTCCCGGCGGATATGCGTGACCGGCGGCACCGGCTTTCTTGGATCGTACGTCCTCGACGGCCTGCGCGCGCGGGGCGCGCTTCAGGTGGTCGCTCCGAGCTCCAGGGAATTCAATCTGGTCGAACCGGGATCGGCCCGGCGCCTCCTGGCGGAGGCCCGAGCGGACATCGTCATTCACCTGGCGGCCAACGTCGGCGGCATCGGCGCCAACCGGGCCCACCCGGCCGAGTTCTTCTACGACAACCTGGTCATGGGCGTGCAGATGCAGCATGAGTCGTGGAAGGCCGGCGTCGAGAAGTTCGTGGCCATCGGCACGGTGTGCGCCTATCCGAAGTTCACTCCGGTGCCGTTCCGCGAGGACGATCTGTGGAGCGGCTATCCCGAAGAGACCAATGCGCCCTACGGCCTGGCGAAGAAGATGCTCCTGGTTCAGGCGCAGGCCTATCGCGCTCAATACGGTTTCAATGCGATCTACCTCGTTCCGGTGAACCTCTACGGACCGCGGGATAACTTCGACCTCGAATCCTCCCACGTCATTCCGGCCCTGATCCGCAAATTCCACGAGGCGCAGATGGCCGGTGCGGATGCGGTGGTCGTGTGGGGCGACGGCAGCCCGACGCGTGAGTTCCTCTTTGCCGAAGACGCCGCCGAGGGGATTCTCCTCGCCGCCGAGCGCTACAACGATCCCGAGCCGGTCAATCTGGGATCGGGCCAGGAGATCTCGATTCGCGATCTGGCGGACAAGATCGCCCGGCTGGTGGGCTTCGAAGGGCGAATCGTGTGGGATACGACCAAGCCCAACGGCCAGCCGCGGCGGGCCCTCGACACCTCCCGCGCCCGTGAGCGCTTCGGCTTCGCAGCCCGCACGTCGTTGGACGATGGGCTTCGCAGGACGGTCGAGTGGTATCGGCGGACCCAGGTGGAGGCCGCGCCAAAGGCATGAGCCCGGCGGCGGAGCTGGCCGTGGACAGACCGCGTTCCGAGGTATCGGTGTGGATCCGGCCGTCGCGAGGCTGGGGCTTCGCCGACCTCAAGGAGCTCTGGCGCTACCGGGAGCTGATCTACTTTCTCATCTGGCGCGACGTCAAGGTCCGCTACAAGCAGACTCTGCTGGGCGCAGCCTGGGCGATTCTGAAACCGTTCCTGAGCATGGTGGTCTTCACCGTCATTTTCGCCGGGCTGGCCCAGCTCGAGACCGACGGCATCGCGCCGCCCGTCTTCTACTTCTCCGGGCTGCTGCCGTGGGTCCTGTTTCAGGACGGGGTGACCAAAGCGGGTAACAGCCTGGTCGCCAGCAGCAATCTGATCACCAAGGTGTATTTCCCGCGCATGTCCATTCCTCTGGCGCTGGTCGTCTCCGGGCTGGTCGATTTCGCCTTGTCGTTCGTTGTCCTGCTGGGCATGGTGGCTTTCTACGGGATTCGACTCACCTCCGCCGCCTGGCTGATCCCGGTCTTCCTCGGACTGGCTCTGATCGCCTCCCTGGGAGTCGGTTTCTGGCTGGCGGCGCTCAACGTCTCCTATCGCGACGTGGGCTACGTCACGCCCTTCCTGGTGCAGGCGTGGATGTACGCCTCGCCGGTGGTGTATCCGGCCACGCTGATCCCGGAAGGATTCAGTCGCATTGTGTATGGCCTCAACCCGATGGCCGGCGTGGTGCAGGGATTTCGCTGGGCGATCGTCGGCGCCGGCGCTCCGTCAGCCGGGATGCTGTTCGCATCCCTGGGAATGGGCCTGGTTTTGCTCATCTCAGGGATCTTCGTCTTCCGACGGATGGAACGTCACTTCGCGGATATCGTCTGACCATGAGCGACGTCGTCATTCGAGTCGAATCGATCGGCAAGCGCTACCGGATCGGCAGCCGGCCGGGAGGCTATGACACGTTGCGGGATGCCATTGCCGCGGCCCTGGCGAGCGCGGGCCGGAGGAAGCCCACCGAGTCGGGCGAAACGATCTGGGCCGTGCGCCATGTGACCTTCGACGTCGGGAGGGGGCAGGTGCTGGGCATCATCGGGCGCAATGGGGCCGGGAAGAGCACCCTCCTGAAGCTGCTGGCGCGCGTGACGGAGCCGACCGAAGGTCAGGCTCGTATCGACGGGCGCGTCGGATCGCTGCTCGAAGTCGGCACCGGATTTCACCCGGAGCTCACCGGCCGCGAAAACGTCTACCTCAACGGCGCCATCCTGGGGATGAAACGCGCCGAGATCGACCGCAAGTTCGACGAGATCGTCGAATTCTCCGAAGTCGAACGTTTCGTCGATACCCCGGTCAAACGCTACTCGAGCGGCATGTACCTGCGCCTGGCATTCGCCGTCGCGGCCCACCTCGAGCCCGAAATTCTGATCGTGGACGAAGTCCTGGCGGTCGGCGACGCCGAGTTTCAGAGGAAATGTCTGGGCAAGATGAGCAATGTGGCCAGGGAGGGGCGGACGGTCCTCTTTGTGAGCCACAACATGTCGGCCATCCTGCGGCTGACCGAGCGCTGCCTGGTCCTCGAGCGCGGACGAATCGCCATGGAGGCGCCGACGCCGGAGGCCGTCGATTACTACATGACCGCCGGTGACGTCGCCGCCGGCGAACGCCGCTGGGGCGCGGACAGTGTCCCGGTGGACAGTCCCTTCCGGCCCGTCGCCCTGCGCGTGCTCGATCCCCGCGGGCGCATCGCCGAACGCGTCGCCTCCGTGGAGCCGTTCACCGTCGAGTTCGAGTACCTCTTGAGTCGAGAGCTGACCGGGCTGCGCGTCGGCCTGTATCTGTCGACGAGTCGCGGCGAGCCTTTGTTCACTTCCTTCGACACGGATGACCCGGCCCGATTCGAGCAATGGACCTCGCGTCCGGCCGGCCGTTTCGTCAGCCGCTGCCGGGTGCCGGCGAACCTGCTGGGTGCGGGCACATTCGTGGTGGGCGTGAATGCCAGCGCGTTTCGCATTCGTTCCTTCTTCACCGACGAGCGCGCCCTCACGCTGACGGTGGACGCAACCGGCGCGCCTGGAAGTCATTGGCCCGAACCGCGCGGCGGTCCGCTTCGGCCGGCGCTCGAGTGGGACATCGTGCGAGAGGCGGATTGACGATGGTCGCCTGGCGAGCGCGCGTCAAAGAGGTGGCGGGGCAAGTGCCCTGGGCCGCGGATGCCTACCAGGCATGGTTCGCGCGCGGCAGGCCGCCGTCCAACGGCTACGCCCTGCCGCGCCTCGAGGCCGCCCTTGGCTCCTGGACCAGCGCCGTCGATCGTGCCCGTCCGGACAGCCACTCGGACCGCGCACGGCGCGTGCTCGTGCTGGGGTTTCTCCCCTGGTGGCTTGAATTCTCGGTCGCCCTGGGATTGTTGCTCGCCTCTCGGGGTGTTGAGGTGGACCTCGCCTTCCTTCCTTACCGACGGTGGACGGTGCCGGTCGATCCTTTCGATGCCAGTCGTCAGAGGGCCTACCTGCGTTCTCTCCTCCGAACCACCGGACGGACGATCATCGACCTGTCTCGACCTTCGACGGAGCCGCTCCCGGAGGAATTGGCCCGGCTCATCGCGCGATTGTCGTTCACCGACGTCGAGTACACGCTGCAGAGAGAGGCGCCGGACGTGGAACGCGACGGCCAGGCCGGCCGGCTGTGGGCCCTTCGACGGGCTCGCAACCACGCTGCGGCTGCCAATGCCTTGCGCCTCTTCAGGACCTCGAGGTACGACTCCGTCGTCATTCCCAACGGCAGCATCCTCGAATTCGGCGCGGTGTATCACGCCGCCCGCTACCGGGGATTGACGACCGTGACGTACGAATTCGGCGAGCAGCGCGAGCGGGTATGGATCTGCCGCAACGGCGAGGCGATGAGGCTCGAGACGGCGGAACTCTGGGAGGCGCGAGGCGACATTCCTCTCACGCCCGATGAACACCGCCGGATCGAAGACCTGGTTCGGGCGCGGCAGCGCGGCGTCGAGTACCAGCAGTTCGCACGGCTGTGGCAGCGCGGCCAGCGTCAGGGAAGCCAAGGCCTGCGCCAGGCGCTGGGCCTGGATGCGTCGCGCCCCGTCGTCCTCCTGGCGACGAATGTGGTGGGCGACAGCCTGGCGCTCAACCGTCAGATCTTCACCGAAGGTATGGCGGACTGGCTGAGCCGCACGCTTCAGCTTCTGGCGAACCGCAGCGACGTCCAGACCATCGTGCGCGTTCACCCGGGCGAGCTCCTTGGTGCCGGGATGACCTCCGAGCAGGTGGTCCGGGACACGCTGCCCGACGTTCCCCCGCACGTCCGACTCATCCCGCCGGAATCCAAGGTCAACACCTACGATCTGATCGAGACCGCCCACCTGGGCCTGGTGTACACCTCCACCGCCGGGTTGGAGATGGCGATGCACGGCGTGCCGGTCATCACCGCCGGCCGGACTCACTATCGCAGCAAAGGTTTCACCGACGACCCGGAGACTTTCGCAGACTATGTGGCGACGCTGACCCGGCGATTGGATGAACCTGCCGGCCGTCGCCTGCGTGCCGACCAGATCGACCTGGCCTGGCGGTACGCGCATCGTTTCTTCTTCGAGTATCCGTTCCCGTTCCCGTGGCACCTGCTCCACTTCTGGAAGGATATGGAGGCAAGCCCACTCGAAGCTCTGGCCCAGGCGGGGGGCGCCGAGGCCTATCGGGAGGCCTTGGACGTGATGGCCGGTGCCCCTGTCGACTGGGGACAGCATGCCCGGCGGGCGTGAGTCGGATGTGTCGATGACCGCCGAGGCGGACGTCCGGGATGAGGTGCGGCGCTTTTACGATTCGGTCGGCTGGCGCCAGGTGGGGCCGGGCGTCTTTCAAAACGCGCGCTATGAGGACCTTCGGCCGGTGTCCCGCGAATACATTCAGCGCTGCCGCCGGCGGGTTCTGCGCCATCTTCCACCTCGAGGCCGTTATCTCCTGGACGCGGGCTCGGGACCGATCCAGTACCCGGAGTATCTCGAATACTCGTCCGGCTACGGCTATCGAGTGTGCGTCGACCTCTCGATCCTAGCCCTTCAAGAGGCGCGCCAGCGGATCGGATCGCACGGCCTGTACATCGTCGCCGACATTGCGAATCTGCCTCTGCCAGCCGGCCTGGTGGAAGGCGCCGTCTCGCTGCACACGATCCATCACCTTCCCGCCGCAGGCCAGCGGAAAGCAATGGAGGAGTTGGCGCGGGTCCTGGTTCCAGGCGGTCAGGCGGTGGCGGTGTACGGTTGGGGACCGAGCGCGCCCATCGAGTCCTGGACAAGGCTCCCGGTTCGGCTTGCCTCCGCCGTCCTGGGACTCTACGCACGCTTGCGAGGAGCGGGCAGGACCGAGGGATCGACGACTGTCGAGTCCGAAGGCAATTCGCCACGGGGCACCCGCACCTTCAAGCACGGTTACGCGTGGCTCGTGGAAAACACACGCCACCTTCCGGGGATCGAAGTGCTGGTGTGGAGGAGTGTGAGCACCAACTTCCTCCGGGCGTTCATTCACGGCCCGTTGCTCGGACGATGGTGGCTGCGATTGTTGTACTGGCTGGAGGAGCGTGCGCCCCACTGGTTCGGCCGCGTCGGGCAATACCCGCTGATCGTCATCCGAAAACCTTCGGCAAGGAAGGGCTGAATGATGGACTGGACCAACAAAGTCGTTCTGGTGACGGGCGGCACCGGTTCCTTCGGTCGTAAGTTCGTCGAGGTGATGATCCGCGACTACCGTCCGTCCAAGATCATCGTCTTCAGCCGGGACGAGCTCAAGCAACACGAGATGCGGGCCTCCGGCTTCGATCATGCCTCGCTGCGCTACTTCATCGGCGACGTGCGCGATCTGCTGCGGCTGCGCCGGGCGATGCAGGGGGTGAACGTCGTCGTGCACGCCGCGGCCCTCAAGCAGGTGCCGGCGTGCGAATACAACCCGATCGAAGCCATCATGACCAACATCATGGGCGGCCGCAACGTCGTCGAGGCGGCGCTGGACTGCGGCGTCGAACGCGTCATGGCCCTCAGCACCGACAAGGCGGTCAACCCGATCAACCTGTACGGCGCGACCAAACTTGCGGCTGAGAAACTCTTCGTGCAGTCCAACGCCTACGCCGGCGGGACGGGCACACGTTTCGCCTGCGTTCGCTATGGGAACGTCGTCGGCAGCCGGGGCAGTGTCGTGCCGGTGTTTCTCGAGCAGCGGGACAAGGGCCGCATCACGATCACCGATGAACGCATGACCCGCTTCTGGTTGTCGGTCGAGAAAGGCGTGCGTTTCACCATCGCCTGCATCGAACGCATGCAGGGTGGGGAGGTGTTCGTTCCCAAGATTCCCAGCATGCACGTCATCGATCTGGCGCGCACCATCGCCCCCGGCAGCGAAATCGAGGTGATCGGCATTCGACCGGGGGAGAAGCTGCATGAGGTGCTCGTATCCGAAGACGAAGCCCGACACACGCTCGAGCTCGAGGACATGTTCGTCGTCGAGCCTCAGGAGGCGTTCTGGTTCGGGCACGGCTGGCGGGAGACCGGGCGGAGCCTGCCCGAAGGTTTTCGCTACGCCAGCGACACCAACAGCATGTGGCTGACACCGGAACAAATCCGTGAGTTGTTGGGCCCCTTCGAGGCGCAGTCCGAGGCCGGCCGAGGCGGGGCATGACGCGTGTGCTCGTCAGCGGAGCCAGCGGCTTGCTGGGCGCCAATCTGGTGCTCAGCCTGATCGAGAGGCATGAGGTGATCGGAATCACCCGAACCACCGGTCTCCGCCACGGCCGATTGGAGGCTCACCGGATCGACCTGGCCGAGCCGGGTGCGGCGCGCCGCGTTCTGGAGGAGACGAGGCCGGAAGCCGTCGTCCATTGCGCTGCGGCCACGGATGTCGATGCGTGCGAGCGTGATCCTTCGACAGCCCGGCGCCTCAACGTCGACATGGCGGAGTCGGTAGCGAGGGCAGCGGCCGAGGCGGGAACACGCCTGCTGCACATTTCCACCGACGCCGTCTTTGATGGGGAAGGTGGACCTTACGCCGAGGACGACGTGGCGCAGCCGATCAATGTCTACGGTGAAACGAAATTGGCCGGCGAGAAGGCCGTGCTGTCGGCCAATCCGGGGGCCCTGGTGGTCCGCACGAACTTCTTCGGATGGAACGCGACGTCCAAGGTGAATCTGGCGGAATGGTTTGTGAATCGCGTGCAGTCCGGCGCCGAGGCGCAGGGGTTCACCGATGTCTTCTTTTCGCCGTTGCTGGTCAACGATCTGGCCGGGCTGCTCGAGGCCCTTCTGGGGTCCGATGCGAATGGGTTGCTCCACCTTCCCGGAAGGGACTGTGTGAGCAAGTACGACTTTGGCCGTCGCGTGGTTCGGGCGATGGGGCTGGATGAACGCCGCGTACGGCCGGCGCGATCGGAGGCCGCGGCGCTGCCGGCGCGACGCCCCCTGAGGGTCTGCCTGGATGGGGCCAAGGCCCGCGAGCTGCTGGGATCGTCCCTGCCTTCGATCGACGACGGAATCGCGACGCTGGCCCGCCTTGCAGCGTCCGGCCACCGGGAAGCGCTTCGAGGCCTGATCGTTCCATGAGACTGTTCAGCCTCTTGGCCGGCATGCTGGGGCGAATTCCGAATGAAGACCCATCTCCCTGGGTCCGCGATGTGGATCCGGGACCCTTTGGGAAGGGAAGAATCGACCAATGAACGAGATCCCGATCGGTGATCGCCTGGTCGGAGACGTCCACCCGACCTACTTCGTGGCCGACATCTCGGCCAATCACGACGGCGACCTGGAGCGCGCCAAGGCGTTGATCCACATGTGCGCCGAGGCCGGCGCCGATGCGGCCAAGTTTCAGAACTTCCGGGCGCCCAAGATCGTGAGCGACCACGGGTTTCGATCCCTCGACGGGCAACTCTCGCACCAGGCCACGTGGAAGCGATCCGTCTTTGAGGTCTACCAGGCGGCCTCGCTGCCCTGGGATTGGACGCCGATTCTGGTGGACACCTGCCGCGAAGCAGGCATCCACTACTTTTCCTCGCCCTATGATGTAGAGGCGGTCGACATGCTCGACCCGCATGTCCCGGCTCATAAGATCGGCTCGGGCGATATCACCTGGCCCGAGATCATTCGTCATATCGCATCCAAAGGCAAGCCCGTTCTGCTGGCGACCGGCGCGTCGACCATCGGCGAGGTCCAGTCGGCCGTCCACGAAATCCTGGCCATCAACCGGGAGCTCATCCTGATGCAGTGCAACACCAACTACACGGCGAGCCCGGACAACTTCCGCCACATTCACCTTCGGGTTCTCCGAACCTACGCCGCGATGTTTCCCAACGTCGTCCTGGGACTGTCCGACCACACGCCCGGGCCCACCACCGTGCTGGGAGCCGTGGCTTTCGGCGCGCGCGTCGTCGAGAAACACTTCACCGACGACAATGCGCGCGAGGGGCCGGATCATCCCTTCTCGATGACTCCCGCGACATGGCGGGAGATGGTCGATCGCACCCGCGAGCTGGAACTTGCGCTGGGATCGCCGGACAAGACCGTCGCCGACAACGAGCGCGACACGGTGGTCGTGCAGCGTCGCTGCGTGCGCGCCGGGCGCGACCTCAAATCCGGAGAGGTCCTCAGGCGCTCGGACCTCGACGTCCTGCGTCCGGCGCCAGAAGGCTCGATCCTGCCGCATGAGATCGAAGCCACGGTGGGGCTGAAAGCCGCCGAAGACATTCCGTCCGGCGAGGCCCTGCGCTGGTCGATGCTGGTACGTCCGTGAGGATCGTGTATGTCACCCGGGGCTGGACGGTCCATGACCGGCGGTTTGCGTTTTCCCTGGTGGAAGCGGGGCATCAAGTGGCGTACCGCGCTGTCGAATCGATCCCACCGCAGGGCGAGGCGGCCCTGGCGCGACCGGGAATCGCCTCCGTGGCGAGCTGGGGTGCCTCGGGCCCTTCGTTCTGGCCTCGGGTTCCGAAGATGGTCCGGGCTCTGCGTGGCCTCGGCGAGGAGTGGAACGCCGACATTGTTCACGCCGGACCGATCCAGCGCGGGGCGCTGGTGGCGGCGCTCGCCGGCCGCCGTCCGACGCTCAGCATGTCCTGGGGATCGGACATCTTGCGCGACGCGAGAGTGGGCGCGGGGCGGTGGCAGGCGTCGTTCGTGCTTCGGCGAAGCGACGCTCTGGCATGCGACTGCGAGACGGTGCGCGCCCGATGTGTCGAGCTTGGAATGGATCCGGCGCGGATCGTCGTCTTTCCGTGGGGTGTGGATCTGGACAAGTTCGCCCCAGGCTCGGGCGACGGATTGCGGTCATCCCTCGGCTGGGAGAAGGCCATGGTGATGGTTGCCGCCCGTGCCTGGGAGCCGCTGTACGGAATGGGTCTCGTCGCCGAGGCGTTCGTTCTCGCCTCGAAGAAGGAACCCAATCTACGTCTCCTCATGTTGGGAGACGGTTCCGAGCGGGAGCGGATCCGCGGCAGATTGGGAGGTTTGATCGCAAGTTCGCATCTTCCCGGCCAGGTGGATCATTCCGAGCTGCCTCGATACCTGAGCGCCGCCGATGTCTACGTGTCGGCCTCTCGCAGTGACGGAAGTTCGGTCACGCTGCTCGAATCCATGGCCGCCGGGCTTCCGGCGATCGTGTCCGATATTGCCCCGAATCGGGAGTGGGTGAAAGACGGGGTCAACGGCTGGGTCTTCCGGGACGGAGAAGCGCAATCCCTCGCCGCAGCCATCCTGCGCGCCTGCGCCAGCCGGCAAGAGCTCCCGGCCCTGGGCCAGGCCGCCCGCCGGACGGTCGAAGCGCGGGCGGATTGGCGGGCAAACTTTCCGCGCCTGCTCGAAGCCTACGAACTGGCCCGAGCCGCATGGAGGATGAAGCCGCATGCCGCGTGATGGTCGCGTCGTGGCCATCGTCCAGGCGAGGATGGGATCGCGCCGCCTGCCGGGGAAGGTGCTGGCGGACATCGCCGGAAGGCCGATGCTGGAACGCGTTCTCCGGCGCGTGCGCGCCTCACGCATCGCGCACGAGGCGGTGCTGGCGACCAGCACGGATCCGGCCGACGACCCGATCGCGGCGCTCGGCGCGCGGCTCCGGGTGCACACCGTCCGCGGCAGCGCCGAAGATGTGCTCGACCGGTTTCATCAGGCCGCCGAAGAATCGCAGGCCGAGGTCATCGTGCGCATCACCGGCGATTGCCCGCTGATCGACGCGGAACTCATCGACGAGACCATTCGAGCCTTCCTCCAGGCCGAGCCCCGCGTGGATTTCGCCTGCAATCGACTTCCCTGGGAACGGACGTATCCGATCGGCACCGATACCGAGGTGTGCTCGCGCGCCGCGCTGGACGCCGCCTGGCTCGAGGCCGACGAGCCGCATCAACGAGAACACGTCATGCCGTTCCTTTACGAGAACCAGCCGCGCTTCCGGATCCTCCATGTCCGGTCCTCCGACCCGGCGCTGGGCGAGATGCGCTGGACCGTCGACGCTCCGGAGGACCTGACCTTCGTGCGCGAGGTCTTCTCCCGCTTCCACGGTCGCGAGGATTTCTCCTGGCGCGAGGTGGTGAACCTCTTGCGGCGGGAACCCACTTTGGAGCGCATCAACATGGACGTCGTTCACAAGACTCATCGGGACGTGGGATGAGGGCCGAAAGTCCTCGATGCTGACCCTCTTCACTGCACCGAAGCCCTTCCAGGGCCGTATCGGAGTCATCCAAATGAACGCCATCCGATCCTGGCGGCGTCTGGGCGACGACGTGATGGTTCTGCTTATCGGGGAGGAGCCCGGCCTGGAGGATGCGGCGGCCGCGTTGGGCGCGCGGCACCT
>DASSGB010000253.1:0-23808 GCA_035693825.1 Anaerolineales bacterium | reverse complement strand
CGGCAGGAGCCTGGCTCATCGAGCGCGTCTTCCGGCCCGGCGCAACCCGCGCCTGGAATGAGCACCTGGCTCACGCCACCGGAGAGCCGCTCAACCCGAAGCACTTGATCAACAGCCTGTCCTGATCAGTGGCCAGTGGCGAGTGGTCAGTGGTCAGTACTGGTCCTCTCACCACTGACCACCGACCACTGGCCACTGATCTTCACTCTCCCGAGGCGGACGGCGCGCCTGTCCGGCCTCGGCCGTAGGCCAGGCGAAAGACGCCGGCCACGCCCAGCAGAATGCAGGCCATCCCCGCCAGCGTCCAGCCGGTGACGGGCTCATCCAGGATGATCGCTCCCAGAATCACGGCGATGACCGGGTTGATGTAAGCATTGGTCACCACGACCCGAGTCGGCAGGAGCTGCAGGGCGGCGACGTACGACGTGAAGGCGATGATCGAACCCATCACGACCAGATATCCCCACGCGAGCAGCGCCTCACCGTTCGGGCGTGGGGCCGGTTCGCCGACCAGCAGCGCCATCAGGCCGTAAGGGACCGCCGCGAACAGCTGCTGATATGCTGAACTCACCTGAGGCACAACGCCCACAGGGCGACGCCTCTGGAGAATCGTTCCCCCGGACCAGCTGACCATGCCGATCATGAGGGCCGCCATGGCGGCCATGTCACCCGGATCACGCCGCATCAACGCCGGTGCACTGAGCAGGCCGATACCGATCAGCCCCAGAAAGATCGAAGCCAGGAGAAGAACCGGCGGAGTCTTGCGATCGAGCCTGGCCTCCATAAGGGCCACCCACAGCGGGATCGTGCCACCGATCAAGGCCGCATAGCCGGAATCGACCCGCACCTCGGCCCAGGTGACCAGGGCGTTTCCCCCGAACCACAGCAGGATCCCCGAGCCTGCCAGCACGCCGAGTTCCTCGCGGGTCGGCACGATTCTTTCCCGGCGCAACGCATTCCACGCAAGCAGCACCGCCCCGCCCAGGAGGACACGCGAGGTGCCCATCCAGAAGGGCGGAAATCCCGAACCTTCGCGCACGGCGATGCGGATTCCCAGGTAGGTGCTCCCCCACACGAGGTAGACCACGAGCAGGTGGAGCAGGCCGGTCCAGTTCAGATGCTGGGGAGTGGTTTCCTTTTTCTGGAAGGTCATGTCGGGGCCGCGGCTGACGGATTCACGTCCAATGGAAACCCCGTCCGGTGCTATCGGAGGCGCCCGGCGCTACAGCGACAGGCAGGCCTCCACGGCGAGCCAGAAGAGGCGCTCCCGGATATCGGGCTGACGATCCCAGGATCGATGATCCCACTCCTCCCCGCCCACATCGTCGCCGGCATACAGCAGTTGGCCGAAGGTCACCTGGCGGAAGACCGCCACGGCAAAGAAGGCGGCCGCCTCCATTTCAACGGCCAGGCAGCCTTCAGCCTTCCGCCGCGCCACCTTCGCCGGAGTCTCACGATACGGAGCATCCGTCGTCCAGGTTTTCCCGACGACATACGGCTGTCCGCTCCGGACGAGGACTTCCTCAAGCGCCGAGAGGGCCCTGGCGCTCGGAGCGACTTCTCGACCGGGCGCGAGGTAGTGATAAGAGGTGCCCTCGTCGCGAACCGCAAGATGAGGCAGGATCACATGACCGACGGGGAGCGAACTGTCCAGAACTCCGCAGCCTCCGGCGGCAATGAAAGTGTCGCAGCCCAGGGCGATGGCTTCGTCGAGTTTGGCGGCCGCAGCCGGCGCACCCACACCCGGATGAAAGAACGCAACACGCCGACCGCCACGCTCGATCTCATAGACCTGCCACGCGCCGTCTTCCCACCTCCCCTCCCAGGCGAGGCGTGCGTGATGCTCGGCAATGACATGGTCCAGGACCTCGCGGAAGAAGCACACCACGCAGTGCCTGGGCACATCTGCTTTTCCCACGACGGTGGCCGGATCGATGAGCGCCTTCCCAGACGCGTCGAATTCCAGGATGGGAAAATCGACCGGCACCCGGCGCTTCCTGGCCGCGGCCCCGGTCATTGGTTGAGCTCCCAAATGATTCGCAGCCCTTCCAGGGTCAGCCACGGGGCCAGAATCTCAAGCACGCTCGTCTCGGCCGCGATGAGGTCGGCCAGGCCCCCGGTCCCGATGACTTTCATGCCCGGCCCCAGTTCTTTGCGGAATCGGGCGACCATGCCCTCCACCAGCCCGGTGTAACCGAAGATCATCCCCGACTGAATGGCATGGGTGGTGTTCCGGCCGATGACTCCCGGCGGTCTCTGGAGGTCCACCGGTGGAAGCTTGGCCGTGCGATGGAAGAGCGCCTCGGCGGCGATGGCGATCCCGGGTGCGATCGCTCCGCCGAGGTAATCTCCCTCAGCCGTGATCGCATTGAAGGTGGTGGCGGTGCCGAAGTCGACGACGCAGGCCGGCCCCCCGTACAGCTTTTGCACCGCAGCCGCGTCTGCGACGCGATCGGCCCCGACGGCCTTGGGGTCTTCGTAGCGGATGCGCACGCCCGTCTTCACGCCTGCGTCCACCACCAGGGGACGAAGGTCGAGATACTTCTCGCACGCCTTGAGAAAGGTGCCCGTCAATGGCGGGACGACCGAGGCCATGCAGGCGCCGATCAGATCCTTCGGCGAGCTCTGGTCGTGCTCCAGGAGCCCGAGCAGCTGCAGGCCGTACTCGTCCGGCATCCGATCGTGCACGGTCGCCAGACGCCAAGCGTTCTTCAATGTCTCGCCTTCGTACAGGCCGAGGGTGATGTTGGTGTTGCCGATGTCGATGGTGAGCAGCATGAGAGCCTCTCTCAGGGACAGCCGTCGGCCGTCAGCCGTCAGCCGTCAGCCAACAACCAGATTGTCGATCAAGCGTGTCTTGCCAAAGAACACAGCCATGGAAAGCAAGGCGCGTTCGACCGGTCCGTGGAGCTCGTCGAGGGTGTCGGGGTCGGCGACCGAAACGTATTGCGTGTTGGCCAATGCTTCCTGGCGGAGCGTCGCCCGCATCGTTTCGCGCAGCCTTTCGGCGTCGCGTTCGCCACGCTGGTAGGCCGCCTGGGCGGCGCGCAGGGCGCGGTTCAGCACCGGCGCGGCCCGGCGTTCGTCCGGTGTCAGGTACGCGTTGCGGCTGGACATGGCCAGGCCATCCGCCTCACGCACCGTGGGGCAGATGACGACCTCCAGCGGGAAATCCAGATCGGCGGCCAAGCGCCGAATCACGACCGCCTGTTGTGCGTCCTTCTGACCGAAATAGGCCCGCTGAGGCTGAAACACATTGAACAGTTTGGCGACCACGGTCGCTACTCCTCGGAAATGACCCGGACGCCGTTCGCCTTCCAACGGACGAGTGACGTCTTCCACCGTCACCCACGTCTGGAAGCTGGGAGGATAGACGGTCTCGGAATCCGGAGTCCACACCAGATCGACGCCCTCCTTTTCCAGCATCGCCAGATCCCGCGGCAGGTCGCGCGGATAGGCCGCCAGGTCTTCTTGTGGGCCGAATTGAGATGGGTTGACGAAGATGCTGACCGCCACGCTGCGGCACCCGGCCCTGGCCCGCCGCACCAGCGAGAGGTGGCCTTCATGCAGATAGCCCATCGTGGGCACCAGGCCCAGCGGATCCTGCAGCCGCGCTCGCGCCCGCCGCAGTTCCTCGATCTCTCCGACGACGATCACGACAAGCCTCCTGCGGCCACCACCGATCGCACCAGCCGCCAAAGGGTGCGGTTGACGGGAACTTCGATCCCCAGGCGTTCGCCCTGGCGCGTCACGGCGCCGCAGATGGCGTCGATTTCGGTCGGCGCGCCGCGCAGGATGTCCTGCAGCATGGAGGAGCGGTTGGTGGCGGTCCGGCGGGCGACGTCCTCCACCTGGCGCACCGGATCCGCGTGGGGAATGCGGATACCGGCGGCTTGCGCCACGGCCGCCGCTTCAGTGGCGGCCTCGGTCATCAGCGCCCGCGCTTCAGGCAGATCGAGCAGCCGTCCGTTGGGCACTCGCAACAGAGCCGTCAGCGGATTGATACCGGCGTTCACCACCAGCTTTCCCCACAGCAAGCCCTCGACATCGTCTGCAATCTCCACCTGAAACCCGGCTTGCTCGAGGAGATTCTTTCCAGCCTCGAGTCGAGGGTGTCGTGCAATGTGGGTCGGGCCGGATCCGCCGGCGCGCACATGCCCCGGCCCCAACAGCGTGGCGCCCGTCGTGGTCACACCCAGCGCGGCCCGAGCTTCGCCCAGCGCCGATTGAAGGGTCTCGATATTGCCCAGGCCATTCTGAAGCGTCAGGGCCACACCGTCTTCGGCCAGGCACGTCTTCAGCATGGCCGCCGCCCGCTCGGTTTGCCAGGATTTCACCAGGACCAGGGCAAATTCCGCGCCAAGGCAGTCCTCGGGGCGCGCCGTTGCCCGGACGCGGTGGATTTCCTCCTTGCCATCGGAGTCCAACCGGATGCCGCGCTTGTTCAGGGCCTCCAGGCCAGCGGCCCACGTGCCCAGAAGCGTGACCTCAGCCAGCGGGGCAAGGCGCGCGCCAAAAAGGCAGGCCATGGCGCCGGTGCCGACGATCAGCACCCGGCGGCCGGATTTGCTTCGCATCAGCGGGCCGCAGCCGGCGTGCCTACGGCGCGCGTCACCGCCTGCCACTCCTCGTCGGTCATGTCGACGGTGTGCTCCGCTCCGGGGAAGGCGCGCTGCTCGACATCTTGCTTGTAGGCCTGGAAGGCCTGGGCCATCACGCCGTGCAGGTCAGCGTACCTGCGAACGAACTTCGGGGTGAAACGGTCGAACAGGCCCAGCAGGTCGTGTGTCACGAGCACCTGCCCATCGCAGCCGATGCCGGCGCCGATGCCGATGGTGGGAATGCTCAATCGTTTGGAGACGAGCTCGGCCAGCCGACCCGGGATGGATTCCAGGACGAGCCCAAAGCATCCCGCGTCTTCGAGGATGAGCGCGTCTTCCACGAGGCGCACGGCGGCGGCGGCCTCCCGCGCCTGCGGCCGAAAGCCTCCGAGCTGATGCACCGACTGCGGGGTCAGCCCCAGATGCCCCATGACCGGAATGCCGGCGCCGACGATGGCCTCGACCGCATCCCGGCGCTCGCGGCCGCCCTCAAGCTTGACCGCGTCCATGCCGCCATCCTGCAAGAACCGACCGGCATTGCGCAACGCCTCTTCGGTCGAAACCTGATAGGAAAGGAAGGGCATGTCGCCGATGAGCAGGGCGGTCGTCGCCCCGCGGGCAACCGCCCGGCAGTGGTGCAGCATGTCCTCCATCGTGACCGGCAGGGTGTTCTGGTAGCCGAGGACGACCATGCCGAGCGAATCGCCCACCAGGATCGTGTCCAGCCCGGCGCGGTCGATCGCCTGGGCCGTGGCGAAATCGTAGGCGGTCAGCATGGTGATGGGCTCACCCCTGGCCTTCTTCTGGCGAAGGGAAAGCGTGGTGACTTTCTTGCGGGCAGCGGGGGTTTCAGGCACGGCTATCTCCTCCTTCGAGTGAGATGCCCTTGGGGAAACAGACCCGCCCACGCGGGCGGGTCCAAAGTCTGCCGAGTCAGCCGTCTCGGTCGAGACCCGATCCAAGCGGCGACAGGATTGTAAACCCAAACCCGTTTTGCGACGCAAGACGGGTTTGTGGCCTACGGTCCCCAGGCCAACCTATGGATGCGCTCGCCCTCGATCAGCACCTGCAGCGGGCTCTCATCGGTCCGCGCCAGGGCGATCCGCCGGCTTCCCTCACCTTCGCCGGGTAGAACGACCACCGCAAACGAGCCGTCCTCCGACCAAAGCGCCGTAAAGAAATCGAAGGGCTCCGTCCGGATAGGCCTCAGGTTCGAGCCGGTGGCGTCACTGCGCACCATCACCAGCGGGATGCCGATATCGGGGTCGAAACGCTCGAGGTTCACGTGAAAGAAGGCCAGGTCTCCCGAAATCAACTGCAGAGGCCAATCGATGTAGTCTCGTGAGCCGTCCTGGCGAGGCCCGGCCATCAGCACGGTTTCCTCCCCCGTCTCCACGTCGTATCTCCACAGCCCGGGCTCGACCGTGGAAAAGGACGCGTTCGCCACCAGGACCGAACGGCTGTCGGGGGTCCAACTAGTCGTACAGCACACCGGTCCATGCGACCTGAGGCGCGTGAACGGTTGCTCCGCCTCCATGTCCATCACGGCCAGGGTGCTCCCCTCCATGTAACCCATGCCGATCAGCAGCTTCCTGCCGTCCGGCGACCACGATTCGGGCGAGTAGATTTCCTTGGCGAACACAAAGGCCTCGCCCAGCAGGTTGCCCAGGTTGAGCAGCACGTGGTCGTCTTCGCCCGTGGCGAGATCGTACACATGCAAGCCATCGAGAGCGTAGGCCAAGGTTTTCCCGTCGGGCGAGAATACGGGGCTGCCCGCAGAGGTCGTGAAGCCGGGGTCGTCGACATGCCTGTTCACGTCACTTTCGTCCGCGATCAGACGGCGGTTGCCCCCATCGAGATCCATCATGAACAGTCGACCGTCGACGACGAAGGCCAGGCTTCCGTCCGCCGGCGAAACGGCGAAGTCGTCCACGCGCCCCTCTTCGTGGGTGACCTGCGTGGTGTTGACTCCGTCGGTTTCCATGCGCCATACCTGAGCAGCCTCCGACGGGCCGCTCAAGTAGTACAGCGAATGGGGGAGCAGGTTCTTGGGGCCGCCGCATGCCGTCAGCCAGGAGGCCAGCACCAAGGATACGGCGATGATTCTGGGCATGACTTCCCTCGCAGCCGCCGGTGTTCACTCTACGGCGGGCGGGAAGCGGGGGCAAGTGAAGATTGACACGCCACGGGGCGAATCCCTGAGCGCCTCAAGTCTCTCGCCGGACAGGACCGCTCGCCGGCGGAGGAATCTTGCCGGCCTGCTGATGACTTCTCAGAGCGAGCATTGCGGTTGAGAACGCGCCCCCGAGGAGGAACAAGCTTTGGGCCAGGAGGCCCAGCACAGCGTACAACCCAGCGAACGAGAGCAGGTCGATGGACGAAAGCCGGTACGCGAAACGCCGGCCATACTCGATCCGCCCGCCGATGCCGTCGCCCCGATTGGCATGACGAAAGGTGGCGATGTTCCGAAAGTGCCGCACGTGAACCGGCCCCTGCACGAGTAGGACCACGCCCACAAGGAAGGTGTAGGCGGGAGGAAACCAGGAGCGGTCGACGAAAACGTACCAGGCGAGCCAGATGAGGATGCTGAACAGGGTCACGGTCGCCAGCAGGCGCGGCGTCACCGCCCGAAAGCGGTCGACATCGGCCGCGTAGGCTGGATTGAGCTCGTAGCTGCCCTCCATGACAATGATCCGGTTCGCGCCTTCTGCATATAACCGTGCACCGTAAACCGTCAGAAGCGAGTCGGAGATGAAGATGGCGGCGAAGATGGCGATGGTCGCGACCGGGCTGGAGAGGAACACCTCGGGAAGCAAATGCTCGCTCCTTTCCGGGGGAGAGACGGCTCTCCCTAGTCCTGCCTCATGTCCCGAGTGAGACGCCACACCCCGAGCAGGCCGCCGGCAATCGCCAGCACGCCCAGCCCGAAATACACGACGTTGCCCAGATAGGGGATCGGGAGGCCGGGCAGAAACAGAATCGTGCCGCTCAGAGCGGCGTCGACCATGGCGACGACGGTGGAGAAGCCGCCGACGATGCTCATCCCGGCCAGCACCAGCAGCAGCGGAGCCTGGCGGCCGGCGATCCGCTTGCGTTGAGTGCGTTCCACCTGCTGGACGAAAGCCTCAGCCTGCTTCCAATCCATGCCCGTCGTGTTGCAGATGCTCAGAATGATGTCGTTGCGGCCGCGATGGCGAGCCAGATCTCGCACGACGGCCTCCGTCAGTTTGACCGGGTCCATTAGCAACTCCTGAACGTTCCGTCAGCAGCAGTCGTCAGGCTTGGTTTGCGGCCTGTCAGGGGGTCCTCACCACAAGGGTGAACGCCGAAGAGTCCCGGTAGTCTCGCGCCGAGAGCTGGGCGTCGCACGGACCGAATGGACGCAATCAGTGAGCGCGGGCTCCACCACGATGACCTCGGTCTGCGTGTCAGGTTCAGATCGGCCGTGGTCCCGGCGAGTTCGAAGGTGATGGACGTCGTACCGTCCGGAACCTCGACGCAGTAGCCGATCTTCTGTCCCGGGGGCTGGTCGCTTGCGGTGATCTCGGAGGTGACCGGCTCGCCCCGGGTGACCTCGATCGCGCGCGCTTCACAATTGGCAGACGGCGCAGGAAGGCCTGCGGTTGTCGGCGACGGGTCCGTGGAAGGCGGCGAGGCTGGCGGACCGTTCTGTTCGTCGGCGGCCGAGGGAGCGCCGAGACCGCAGGATGCCACCGGCAGCGCGGCCACAGCAACCGGATGTAGTTGCCGGCTGTTCGGCAACATTCTTACCTCCATCTCAACGGCGCGCCGCATCGAGTCTCGCACCCATGGACCTTGATCTCGGGGACGGCCAGCACTTCCCACAAGACGCCCTTCACTGTGGAGCCAAGAGTATCAACCGCGCCTAGGCGGGCCCCGCCTGCCTCTCCTGGCGCAAGGCCCACCCACCGAGCAGCAAGGCGGCCGCGATCAGGGACACCGCCACCAGGCTCGTCTCGTGCAGCCCCGCCACCTGGGCTGCCACAGGCGCGCTCGACGGATCCCCTTGCCAGGCGGCGCCGGCATACACACGCGTCCGCGCCGACCACATCGCCCCCAGGACGGCAATGCCCGTGACCTGTCCCAGGAGCCGCGTCAAGGCCAGCATGCCGGAGGCAACCCCCAGGCGCTCGCGCGGCGCCGTGCCCATGATGGCGCTGTTATTGGGCGACTGGAACAACCCCATGCCGATTCCGATCGGCGCGGAGCGCGTCAGGAATCCCAGTGGGCTCGTCGACGCCCCCAGCCCGGTCAATCCAAGGTAACCCAAGACCAGCACCCCCAGCCCGGCGACGGTGATGGGGCGCGTGCCCACGCGGTCCGAAAGCGCGCCGGAAAGCGGCGCCGTCACCCCCAGGCCGGCCGGGATGGCGCCCATCAGCAGGCCGATCAATCGTGGAGGATGGCCCAGGATGTTTTCCAGGTAGAAGGGCATCAGGAGGAGCAAGCCGGATAGGGCGATGAACGCCAGGGAGCCCGTCACCAGATTGACGCTGAATAGGCCCACGCGGAACAGATTGAGGTCGATCATCGGGTGCGGCGTCCGGCGCTCGATGGTGATGAAGACGCCGATCATGATCGCCGAGGCGGCGAACAGGGCCAGCACGCGCGGCTCGGCGAAGCCCAGGTGCGGCCCCTCGGTCAGCGCCAGGAGGAATGACAACAGGCCGGCGAACAGGGAAGCTGCCCCCGGAATGTCGAAGCGTCCGGTTCGCGGCGGCCGGAAGGAAGGCACGAAACGACCGACGACCAGCAGGCCGACGATTCCTACGGGAAGGTTCACCAGAAAGATCCACGGCCAGGAGGCCACGTCCAGGATCCATCCGCCGAGCACAGGCCCGACGACGATCCCAATGGACACCATCGTCCCGCTCATGCCGAGCGCCTTGCCCCGCTCCGAAGGTGGAAAGGCCTCCGTCAGGATGGCCGTTCCCAGGGAAAGGACCATCGCCGCGCCCATCGCCTGGAAGATGCGAAACCCGATCAGGGCCCCGATCGAGGGCGAAAGACTGCACAGCACCGACCCGAGCGTGAAAACAGCGAAGCCCGTCTGGTACACCTGTTTCTTGCCCAGCATGTCCCCCAGCCGGCCCATGCTCAGCAGCAGAGTGGCGACGGTCAACAGATACCCGAGGACGACCCACTCCACGGAGGAAAAGGGGCTGGCGAATTCGCGCGCCAGGGTCGGAAGGGCGACGTTGACGATGCTGCCGTCGATGGTGGAAAGGAAGATTCCCATCCCCACGGCCAGCATCACTCTCCACTTGTGTCGATAGGGGGAGTCCACGCGGCCAAGGATAGCACGGTCGCAGGCGACACTGGCCTGGGGAAGACCGACCCCCAGCCTGCCCTCCCCCTCGAAGGGGGAGGGTGCGGATCAGGCTGCCAGGGTCTTGCCTTCGGCTTGAGGCGAAGCCTCGAAGAACTGGAGGAGATCCTCGACCACCGTCCTCAGGTCTTGAAGGCTTGTTCCCAGATCGCCGTTGAAATCCAGGCCGTGATCCTGGTTCTCGATCACCCGCAGGCGGAACGGCCGCTGCGCCTTCAAACGATCCAGGGCGGCGGCGTCGTAGAACCGGTCGCGCGTGCCGATGGCCACGTAGGCCGGCGAATGCGACTCAAGGAAGGCGGCGTCGAAGAGGGGCGTTCCCAGCAGCGGTGTCAGGTATGCGGTTTGTGCGCCGTGCAACTCGGGAAGTTCGCGGCACAACCAGGCGAGCACGCTTGCCCCCAGGGATTTGCCCACCAGGCCCAGTCGCGGATACGGCCGCTCTCCGCGCGCAACGACCACCGCAGCCCTCGCCTCGGCCATACTGCCCGCGACCGCCTCGGCGGTAAGGGCGGTCATCGTCGTCTGGAATCCGTACGTCAGCCCAAGCGTATCCCAGCCGCGCTCCTGCAAGGCGCGCTTCGTGTAGTAGAGCAGCGGTCCATCGACTCCATAGCTCTGCCCCGGCAGACAGATCAACAGGCCGGCGGGGGCTTGCTCCTGTCGATGGAAGGCGTGAACCACAGGACGTCCGTCGGTGGTCTCAATGCGGAGAGGCTCAAGCTTTACAGCCATGGGTCCTTCTTGAGCGCGGTCAGGCCTCGCGCACGATTGCACAACCGTACGTCGGGGTCGCGGCTGGGTCGGGATCCTCACCGCGTTGGATGGCCGCCAGCGCCTCGGCCAGGAATCGGCGGCGGGGCTGAGGCTCGCGGAAGCGTGCGTCGTCCACCGCGCCGTGGTAGCGCACGAGACCCCGCGCATCGACCAGCACCACGTGGGGCGTGGCCGTCACGCCGTAGAGGTCGGCGACCTGCTGGCGCACATCGCGCAGGACCAGCCGCAGCCCGCGTCGCCGGGATTCGGTCCGCAATTGATCCTCGGTCTCATCCGTGTTGGGAGCGATCGTCCATAGGTCGGCCCCGTGTGCGGAGGCCGCTTCCCTGACGCGCGGATCGGTCCGCTCGGTCCACGGACATGTCGACGACCAGATATGCAGCACCGTCACCCGACCCTTTTGCGCGCTCAGACGATGAGGAATCCCGTCCAGGTCGCGCAGTTGAAAATCAGGGGCGGCCTGGCCGGGTTGGATCATGGGCTCCACTGCGGGGAGTACGCGCCGACGGCCAACTGACCTGTGGAGGAGCCGTCGACGGCCATCCACCAGACCTCCGCCGGCCGGGTCATGTCGGTTTGATCGAAGACCATGTAGACCAGGTACTGGCCGTCGGGGCTCCAGGCCAGTGCCGAGTGATTGAGGCTGGGCTCATCCGTCAGAGGTTCGGGTGCGAGCCCGTCGGTGCGCATGCGCCAGATTTGACGGCCCAGCGTCCAGCGCGATCGATCGAGATACTTCCGGGAAAAAGCCAGCCACAGGCCGTCGGGCGAGAAGGACGGCCCCGTGTCCTCCACCAGGAACCCACCCTCACCCGAGAGATCCAGCACGGCTCCGGAGCGAACGTCCACCCGATAGAGGTGGCTGTAGAAGACCGGCGGCCGATCCTCCGCGGCCGGAGCCTCGGGCACGAACACCATCTCGGGCACGACAAATGCCTCGCCGTCGGGCGACCAGTCACCGCGGTCGCCGAGGGCGTTGGGAACATACAGATCGGCCGTCTGTTCGGCCGAATCCGGCGCGACGAGGAAACCGAAGGCCATCAGCGCGTGGTCGTAGTAGGTCAGCCAGCCGTTCGACGACCAGGCGGGTTTCGAGGTGGGATGATCCGCGGGCGCAGCCAGCACCGCCTGAGCCTCGCCCTCCAAAGGCAGGACCTGCACGCGGATCAGAGCCGTGCCGGCCACCTGGGCGCCCGGATCCTCCTCGTGCGCTTCAAAGGCCAACCAGCGGCCGTCGGGAGAGAGCACCGGCGCCCGGCAGGTGATGCCTTGAGGGCAGGCATACAGCAGCTGGTCGTCCGCGCTCGAGAGATCACGCTGGCGAATCTCCACCGAGCCGGCGATTCCCGAAGCGGAATACACGGCGGCTGAGCCGTCGGCCGTCAGGCTGTAGTCCAGGACGCCGGAGGTGAAGGTCAGGCGGGAGGCTTCCTCAGCCTGCAGCGTCCGTGCGTAAAGCTCGGCCGGGCCATCCGCCGGCCAGAGATACAAGATGCGAGGCTGCCCAACGTCGAACGCCCAGGTGACATCGCCGAGCATCGGCAGCCCGCGTGCGGACAGGGCCCCGGCCAACACTCCGGACTGGATGTGCCCGCCGGCCGGCCAGGGCTCGCTGGGTTGGAAGACCAGGTCGTTTCCCTCCCAGCGGATCTCGCCCGCCGGGCGCGGGTCGATGGCCAGGCGGCTTTCCACCGAGGCCCGGTTCATGGGCTGGTTGAAGGATACGCGCAGCGAGGCTTTGCCGGGGATATCGCGACTCGCATCGGCAGGAAGAACCGATGAAACGCGAGGCGTTGAAAGTGCCGCGGCCAACAGAAGACCGGCGGCGAGGCCCACCACCGCCAGCAGCAGCACCGGCCGACGTCGTGGGCGAAGCTGCATGACGGGAGGATTATACCCGTCGCCTTCTGGCGCGACTCCAAATGCTAGAATCCGAACGATCGAGGGAGAGCCCGATGGATCCGCTTCGCAAGATCCTGAGCCTAGCCGTGACGCTGGCCGTGATCTCTGCCTGCGGCGGTCTGGAGAGCTCCGAATCCGCCGAGGCGGCCTTGCGCGACTACTTCGCCGCGCTGCATGAGGGACGTTATTCAGAGGCGGTTGCCCTGTACGGCGGCGAATACGATCCGCTCGAAGCCGACAACCCCGATCTGGAACCGAGCGACCGGGCCGGTCTGCTCGAGCGATGGTGCCGGCAGAATGGCGGTGTGTGCCTGCCGGTGCAGACGATTGTCGACGTCGCGCCTGCTGAGAGAGGATTCACGTTCGTGGTGCAGTTCGCCAACGAAGACGGCTCGACGTTCGAGATCGGCCCCTGCTGCGGCGAGGAAGACACCGGCCAGCGCACGCGAGATTTCACCTACACGGTGATCCCTGCCGGAGATGGCTTCGTCGTCCTCGAGCTTCCGCCGTACGTGCCTTAGGGTGTGACCCTCACCCCAACCCCTCTCCCGCGGAGCGGGAGAGGGGTTCCTTCGCCATGCGGCGAAGACTATAGCCAAGGACTTTCCGGCGAATCAGGAGAGGGGAGCGTCCTCACGTAAACCCTCGGGGCCCGCGGCCCGCCTGCGCCGCAACAAGCGCAGCGCAGGCCGTCTCGCCCCGGCGGGCCATTCCCTCCGAACGAATCACGGGGCTCGCGGCCCGAACGGGGCGCAGGCGAACGGGTGCGAGAAGGCATGGCCTTCCCTTACCATCCACGCCCCATGCACCGAACGCTCCCGGGCAGCTCGCCCTCACCCCTGCCCTCCCCCTGCGGGGGAGGGGAATTCCGGGAGGAATCCGTAGGGGCACGCCATGGCGTGCCCCTACGGCCTGGCGAAAGCCGAAGCGAGGCGTTAGCCAATCAGCATGCGCGCGGAAGATCAAGCCTTACGGAGATAGTCTTTCAACCCCTCGATGGCCTCGATCGGCGTCGGGTCGACGCCGTAGGCCATCGCCAGGTAGTACGCCACGTAGTCGCCGTAGTGCAGCAGCGTCCACTGCTGGGCCAGACGGTTCGGGCCCACGCCGTCGAGCGCATCGGTGTTGAAGCCCTCGACCATGAAGACGTGCCGCGTCGCGTCCAGGCGCGCCAGGAGGCGCGGGTCATCCATGGGCGCGCGGAGGCAGACGATGATCAGGCGCTGCGCGAGCACCGCCGGTTGTTCGACGCCGGCCACAACGTTGTGATCCGCCTCGGGCAACTCCTCGACCGTTCCGCCGGCCTTGGCCAATTCGTTCAGCTGCGTGCGCCAGCGGCGGGCGACAGGCGCGGTCAGCCCCGCTCCGAAGAACACCGGCCACCGCTCCATCAGCTGCCCGCCCATACGCTTGGAAGGGTTGTGGGCCGCCGGCACGACAGGGGCGAATTGGGCTTGCTGGCTCCGCATCGCAGCGACGGCGTCCAAGAGGTCTTCTTCGACGTCGGCCAGGAATCCAATCCGAGCCAGGAGGCTCAGAACCAGACCACAGGAATAGCCCACCGCAGCCCGGGGCGGACCAGGGTGTTCGAATGTCCACAGCGGTACGCCGGCCTGCCGGGCCTTTCGTGCCAAATCGCCCCCGGTGGTGATCGCCACGAGTCTTGCACCTGCCGAAGCGGCGGCGTCGAAGGCGGACAGAGTCTCCTCTGTGTTGCCCGAATGGGACGAAGCAACGACAAGTGTGTCCGGCCCGCGCACCCAGGCGGGCAAGTCGTAGCCGCGCCAGATATGCAGACCCGCCTTCGCCTGCGGCCCGGCGTAGGCGACCGCAAGGTCCGCCCCGATCGCCGAGCCTCCCATTCCGCAAAATACGACGTGCCGCAACTCGCGCACATCCGGCAGAGGCAACTCTCGGCCCAGACGCCAGGCGTGTTCCAGCTGATCGGGAAGCGCCTCGATCTTCGCCAGCATGCCCTGCGGATCGATACGGGCCATGCGCTCGACGTCGTCCAGGTTCATTGCCGCTCCTCGGCTGGGCCTGCCGGCTTTCGACGATTCTTGATGGCCAGCTGGTAGACCTCGCGCCGCGGCCAGCCGGATTCTTCGGACACGGCCCGCGCCGCCTCCGTCGGAGTCGCGCCCGCGGCCGATTGACGCTCGAGGGCGCGGCGGACGCGGGCCTCCTCCCAGCGCGCGGTCTCCCTCGCTCCGGCGATCACCAGCGTGATCTCGCCCCGCGGGGCTTCCTTCCCGAACTGCGAAACCAGGGAAGCGAGCGTCCCCCGGCGGATGTCTTCGTGCAGCTTGGTGAGCTCGCGACACACGGCCGCCTGCCGATCGTCCCCCAGCGCGCCGGCCAGATCGGCCAGGGCCGCCCGAAGCCGATGCGGCACTTCGAAACACACGACGGTGCGGCGCTCCTCCGCCAGAGTGGCAATCATCCTGCGCCGCTCGGCTGCCTGGCGGGGCAGATAACCAAGGTAGAGGAAGGAGTCGGTGGGGAGTCCGGAGGCAATGAGCGCGGCCACGGGCGCCGAGGGCCCCGGGATCGGTCTCACCCGGTGGCCGGCCGCCAGCGCAGCCTGCACCAGTTCGAATCCCGGATCGGAGACGCCCGGGGTGCCGGCATCGGAAACCAGCGCCACGTCGCCTTCATCCAACGCGCGCAAGAGGCGGTCGAGCCGCTGGCGCGTGTTGTGTTCGTGGAAGCTCACCTGCCGGGTGGTGATCCCGTAGCGGCGCAACAGCTGACCGGTGTGCCGGGTGTCTTCGCTGGCGATCCAGTCGACCTCTTTCAGGACGCGCAGGGCGCGCAAGGTGATGTCTTCGAGATTGCCGATGGGGGTGGCCACCATGAACAGCGTTCCCACATCGGTATTGTAGCCGAACGAAAACCTCCGGCGGATTCGCCGGAGGTCGGTTATGGCATGTCTGTCGGTTCAGTCCTTGTCTTCGGTTTCCGCCCGGACGGCGACCGCTTGCGGTCCCTTGGGGGTGTCCTCCACCGTGTAGGTCACCTTCTGACCTTCCTCGAGGTTCCGGTAGCCTTCGCCCTCGATGCCGCTGAAGTGGACGAAGATCTCCTTGCCTCCGTCGTCGGGTGCGATGAAGCCGTAGCCTTTCACCCGGCTGAACCACTTCACCGTCCCGGACATGCGGTTGGCTTCCATGTTCGCCTCCAAGCTCACACGCATCTGAGGCGACCCCCACGAGGGCCCGTCGAAGAGCCCTCGCCCCGGCACCGGAATCACTCCTGCCCAGCGGGGATCTGCGACCCAGTGCTCCCGAAGTGGCGGGACTCTAGCATAGGAGCAGATGCAAGTCAACGCGCACAACGACCAGTGATGAGTAGTGAGTGGTCGGTGGTCAGACAAGCGGAATGGACCCCTGACCGCTGGCCAATGACCACGTATTCGTGGTAGACTGCCCGCTCCAGTTCGACTCATCCAGAGAGGCTGAGGGACCGGCCCTGCGAAGCCTCGGCAACCTTGGCGGAACGAAGCAAGCCCGGCCGAAAGGTGCCAACTCCGGCAGAAGGCCGTCGGCCTTCTGGAAGATGAGGGACGAGATGCTCGGCACTTCGCCTCTTCGTCCCGAAGGGGCTTTTTCGTCTCCGGGTCGGCCGAATGGGGAGCGGCGAAAAGCGGATGACCGACACGCGGCCGAATGCATGGCCAGACCTGCTCGCGTCCGGCGAGACCGTCCTGGCGGATGGAGCCATGGGGACGCTGCTCCACGCCCGCGGGGTTTCGCTCGAAGCCTGCTTCGATGAACTCAACCTCACGCAGCCGGAACTCATCGCCTCTGTCCATCGCGACTACGCCATGGCCGGGGCCCTCATCCTGGAGACCAACACCTTCGGGGCCAATGCCTACAAGCTGGCGGCGCACGGCCTCGAGGGTCGAATGGCCGAGATCAACGTCGCCGCTGTGCGGCTGGCCCGCGCCGCGGCTGAGGCTGCAGACCACCCCGTCCTCCTTGCCGGAAGCATAGGTCCCCTGGGGGTGAGGCTGGCGCCCTTTGGACGAATCCAACCCGAACAGGCGGCCAACGCGTTCCTCCGGCAGATCGAAGCCCTGGTCGAGGGCGGAGTGGACCTGCTCATTTTTGAAACCCACACCGACATCCGAGAAGCCGTCCTCGGCGTCGAGGTGGCGCGGCGGGTGACCCGCCTGCCCATCATCGCTTCGATGACGTTCACGCGCGACGACCGCACACTTCTGGGTGACAGTCCGGCGCAGGTGGCCGAGGCGCTGGCGCGCTCCGGCGCGGACGTCATCGGGGCCAACTGCTCGGCCGGCCCGGCGCAGCTCCTGCGCATTCTTCAGGCCATGCGCCGGGCCGCGCCCGAAGCGCGGTTGAGCGTCATGCCGAACGCGGGATGGCCGGAGCGCGTCGGCGGACGAATCCTGTACACCGCCACGCCGGAATACTTCGGCGAATACGCCCGCGCCTTCCGAGGGGCGGGAGCAACGTTGATCGGCGGCTGTTGCGGCACCACGCCGGATCACATCGCCAGCATGCGCGCCGCACTCGATCGACCACCGGGGGAGGCCGAGCCGGCGCCCGCCCCCGAACTCCACGTATCAACCTCGGCCCCCTCCTTCCGCTCACCCGATCAGCCCACCCGGCTGGCCCGTCGGCTGACCGAGGGGGCATTCCTGGTGGCGGTCGAACTCGACCCGCCTCGAGGCTTCTCGACCCACAAGCTGCTCGCGGCGGCGCAGCTCCTGGCCGAGGCCGGGGCGGACGTGATCCACGTCGCCGACAGCCCGATGGCCAGAATGCGAATGAGCCCTTGGGCGGTGTGCCACCTGATCCAACGCGAGACCGGCCTGGAAACGGTGCTGCACTTCCCGACCCGGGGCCGCAATCTGCTGCGTATCCAGGGCGACCTCCTGGCGGCGCATGCCCTCGGCGTGCGCAACGTCTTCGTCGTCATGGGCGACCCAACGGCCGTGGGCGACTACCCTGAAGCGATGGACGACTTCGACGTGCCTCCTTCGGGGCTCATCCGGCTCATCCAACACAACTTCAACACCGGTGTGGATCAGGCCGGCGCCGACATCGGCGGAGCGACGTCGTTCGTCGTCGGGTGCGCCGTGAATCTGTGCGCGCCGGACCTGGAACGCGAAGCCCGTGTTCTTCATCGCAAGATCGCCGCCGGCGCGGATTTCATTCTCAGCCAGCCGGTGTACGACACGCAGGTCGTCCGGACGTTCCGCGAGTTGTACACGGCCCGCTACGGCCCGCTGACCACGCCTCTGCTTTTGGGGCTCTTGCCCCTGCATAGCGAACGGCATGCCTCCTTCCTTCACAACGAGGTGCCCGGGATCAAGATTCCGGAGGCCATCCGCCGCCGCATCGCTCGGGCCGGGAGCGCCGGCCCGGCCGAGGGAGTGAGGATCGCCCGGGAGCTGCTCGAGGCTCTCAGGAATGAGATCCAGGGTGTGTACCTGATGCCCGCGTTCCAGCGGTATGATCTGGCGGCCGAGGTGGTCGAAGCGGCGCGCGGTGGCCCTCACCCCCTGCCCCTCTCCCCCAAGGGGCCTCCGGCCGCCGGAGCGGGAGAGGGTTAGATGAGGCATGGAGGTCGGTATGGCTCAAGTGAGTGATCTCGCCTCGCAAGAATGCATTCCCTGCAAGGGCGGCATTCCGCCCTTGAAAGGCAAGGAGCTTCACGACCTGCAGGCCCGACTGGGCAACGACTGGCAGGTGGTCGAAGAACACCACCTCGAGAAGGAATACAAGTTCAAGGACTTTCGCCAGGCGCTGGACTTCACCAACCAGATCGGTGAGCTCGCCGAGCAGGTCAACCATCACCCGGATATCTGCCTGGGATGGGGAAAGGTCCACGTGACGGTTTGGACCCACAAGATCGGCGGGCTCAGCGAAACGGACTTCGTCTTCGCCGCGAAAGTGGATGCGATGGCTTTTGCGGGTTGAGGGCCCTCACCCCAGCCCCTCTCCCGCTCCGCGGGAGAGGGGGCGTGCTGAAGGGGCTATGCCCACCGGCATTCTGGCGCGCGCGCCGTTTGAGAGGATTCCTGGCGAGGACATCCCCCGGCCGACGCCACCATAGGGCCCCGACATCCATTTCCCCTCTCCCGCTCCGCGGGAGAGGGTTAGGGTGAGGGCGGTCAGGGGTGAGGGCCACCTGCGGGCCAACCTCTTGACACTCCCTCCTCCTGCGCTACAATCATGGGCCTACCAGAAAGGAACGAAGATCGTGGTCTGCGGGATTTCGTCCAGGATGGTGATGCCCGGGCTGCCGCGGCAGGTGGGGTGAGGCCCCACCCGCACGGGTCGGCGCGTCCGGCCCCGGCAGCTTGCTCCGCCAGCCTCGAGCTGGCGGTTGCTTTTCTAGCCATTAGCCATCAGCTTTCAGCTATCAGCCGAGCAAAGGCTGAAAGCTGACGGCTGACGGCCTGACTTCCGAGGTGCTTCGATGACCGACAACATCCTCGTCGCCGTGGCCTGGCCCTACGCCAACGCCGATATCCACGTCGGCAATATCGCCGGCGCCTACCTGCCGGCGGATATCTTCTCGCGCTACCACCGGCTGGCCGGACGGCGGGTGCTGATGGTCTCGGGGACGGATGCCCACGGCACACCCATCACCGTCCGGGCCGACGCCGAGGGCACAACGCCGCAGGCTGTGTATGAGCGCTTCCATCAGCGCTTCCTCGACCTGTTCCTGCAGCTCGGTCTGGCCTACGACCTGTACACCAGCACGCACACCGAGAACCACTTCCGGGTGTCGCAGGATCTCTTCCTGGGCCTTAATCGGAACGGATACCTTTATCAGCACGAAGAAGAACAATGGTATTCGCCGTCGGAGAAGCGTTTTCTTCCCGATCGCTACATCGAGGGCGAGTGTTATGTGTGCCACTACCCCAACGCCCGCGGCGATCAGTGCGACAACTGCGGCAGCCTGCTGGACTCGACCAAGCTGATCAACCCTCGGGCGCGAGGCGGCAGCGGCGCGCTCGAGCTGCGGCGGACGGAGCACTTCTACCTCGACCTGGCCCGCCTCACCCTGGCTCTGGCGGACTACCTGACCACCGACAAGGAGGACTGGCGCCCCAATGTCATCCATGCCTCACGCCAGACCGTCGAGAGCGGCGAACTGCGTGGTCGGGCGATCACCCGCGACCTGGATTGGGGCATCCCTGTCCCGGTCGAAGGTTGGGAAGGGAAGTGCCTGTACGTGTGGTTCGAGGCCGTCATCGGTTACCTTTCGGCCTCGATCGAATGGGCGCACCACCAGGGCACGCCGGAGGCGTGGAAGGATTGGTGGTACGCGCCGCAGGCGCGCACCTACTACTTCATCGGAAAGGACAACATCCCCTTCCACGCCGTGATCTGGCCCGCCCAGCTCATCGGGGTGGAGCGCCTGTACGAGGACGACGCCTCGCTCCGCCTGCACCTGCCGCACGATATCCCGGCCAACGAGTTCCTCAACCTGGAGGGGCAGAAGATCTCGGGCAGCCGCAACTGGGCGGTGTGGGGGCTCGACTTCCTCGAGCGATTCGATCCGGATCCGCTCCGCTACTATCTGACGGCCATTGCTCCCGAGACGCGCGACGCGGAATGGGAGTGGTCCGATTTCGTGCGCCGCAACAATGATGAACTGGTCGCCACGTGGGGCAATCTGGCCAATCGAGTCTTGGCCTTCGCCTATCGGCACTGGGAGGGCCGCGTGCCCGAGCCGGGAAATCTCGAGGCCATCGACCGCGAACTCCTGAGTCGGATCGAAGGCGGGTTCGACTCCGTGGGCCGGCTCATTGAGGCCGTACATCTGCGTGAGGCGCTTCAGGAAGCGTTGAGCCTGGCCAAGGCGGTCAACGTCTACCTGGATCGTGCGCCGTGGTTCAGCGTGATCAAGACCGACCGGGAGGCCGCGGCCCGCACCGTCTATACGGCTCTGCGTGCCATCGACTCGCTGAAGGTGCTGCTGGCGCCTTTCCTGCCCTTCACCTCTGAGATGCTCCACCGCTTGCTGGGGTATACCCGGCCCCTCTTTGGACGACAGAAGGTCGTCACCTACAACGAACCGAGCCGGTCGCACACCGCGCTGGTCTACGAACCGGCTGAGGCTTCCGGTCGATGGCAGCCCAGCGACCTCCAGCCTGGTCAGACGCTGGCCGAGCCTTCGCCTCTGTATCGCAAGTTGGATGATTCCATCGTGGAGGAAGAGAGATCGCGGCTGGGGAAATCAGGAGGCTAGAAAGGAATCGCAGGGGCAAAGCATGCCGTCTCGCACCCCGTTCGGGCCGCGAGCCCCATGATCCGTTCGGAGGGCATGGGCCCGCCGGGGCGAGACGGCCGGCGTGCCGCAAGCACCGGCGGCACGCCGGCACCTGCTCTGCGCTTGTTGCGGCGCAGGCGAACGGTGCTTCGCCCCTGCATGATCCCCGGTCGCTGCGCGGGCCTTGGCCCACAGGGGCATCCGTAGCCGCAGGCTTTAGCCTGCGCCAACCCCAAATGAACATGCTGAGCGAGGTGGAGGATGGGGTTGGTAGGGGCGAAGCACCGCTCGTGCCGCGAGGCACCGGCGTGCCGCCGGTGCGAGACGGCATGCTTCGCCCCTACGGTTCCCATCACTACATCCCGCGGTACACCGCCGTTCTCTTCTCCAAAAAGGCGGCCACGCCTTCGCGATGATCGTCCGTCTGGCCGGCGATTTCCTGGAGATGCGCCTCGTACTCCAGGGCGCCGGGCAGCGCGGACAACATGGCGTGATGGAAGGCACGCTTGGTGAAGCTCAAGGCGCGCGTCGGGCCGGAGGCCAGGGAGGCCGCGAATTCCGCGGCGGCCGCCGCGAGTTCCTCATCCGGCACGACGCGGTTCACCAATCCCCAGGCCAAGGCCTGCTCCGCCGGCACCGGCGAGTTGGTGAAGGCCATCTCGGTGGCGCGAGCCAGCCCCATGAGCAGAGGCAGCATCAGCGAGGTGCCCGAGTCGGCCGTCAGCCCGATGCCGGTGAACCCGAACACGAAGCGCGCCCGGCTTGCGGCGATGCGCACATCCGTCGCCAGCGCCACCCCCAGCCCGGCTCCCGCCGCGGCCCCGTTGATCGCACCCACGATCGGCTTCTCGAGCGACCTCATCTTGAGGATCAGGCGGTTGTACGTTCGCTCGAGGTGAGTTCGGAACGAGATCGGTCCGTCTGTCCTTTGGAGTGCGCTGACGTCCTGCCCGGCGCTGAAGACCGTGCCGGCGCCGGTGAGCACCAGGCAGCGCACACTGTTGTCGGCTTCGGCTCGCCTGAGCGCGTCCAGCAACGCATCCACCAGAGCCAGATCGAAGGCGTTGGCCTTCGGCCGGTCGAGGGTCAGAGTCAAAACGGCGTTCTTCTGCTCAACGCGCAGAGTGGTTGGCTCGGCCATACCCGTCCTCCGGTTCCGATGGGGTCAGGGGAAAACAAAACCGGGCGCCGATGCGCCCGGAACCGCGGCTCAGCTCGTCAGGTCGAAACCTGCGTCGTCCGGTTCGTCCTCATCCTCGTCGAAGTCGATGTCCACCTCGACGTCGTCGATGTCGATCCGCACCCACAGCGTCAGGACATGCCCCTCGTCCAGATGCGTCCAGCGCGCCGCGACCACCGGCGCCTGCTGCGTCAGCCCGTCATCGGATCGGTATTCGAGGTGCATGGCCTGACCGTCGCGCCAGGCGCGATAGCAGCGCTCCACCAGCGCCGGACCGTTAAGCGTCCGAAGTCGGCACACGGCCACCTGCGACGGCGCGGCGCCTTCGGCCAGGCCGAGCAGCCAGCCGTCACCGACGATTTCAAACGTCGGCGGCGGGCCTTCGATGATGGTGATCTTCTCGACGTCGGGCACGGCGGTTATGCTACCACAATTCCGCGGGGCTTCAGCCACCCGCGCGCCGCGTACCACTGCAGCGCGTCCTCCAGGGTGGCCTCCAGGGGTCGCGGTCGAAACCGCAGCACCCGCTGCGCGCGCGAGCAGTCGTATCCCTGCCAGTGGCGCACCGCGCGCAGGTGATTCCCCAGCAGCGACAATCCCGGGAGGCGGTCGCTGAGCCAGGCGGCGGCGTCGAGGGCGGATAGCGGAAGTCGAACCCGTGGCGGCCGAACGCCGGCCAACCTCGCAATCAGCGTCAACGCTTCGCGCACGGTCAAATTCCGGCCGCCGAGAATGTGGCGCTGTCCGGGTTCGCCGCGCGTCAATGCCTCCACATGCGCTTGCGCCACGTCCCGCACATCGACGAGGTTGACGTCGGCCTCGAGCCAAATCCAGCCCTGACCCCGGGCCGCGGCCAGCACAACACCACCCAGAGTCGGCGGATCATCGCCGGGGCCGATGACGGCCGTCGGGTTCAGGATCACCGCCGGCAGGCCCTGTGCCGAGGCGCGAAGAACCTCGCTCTCCATGGCGAACTTGCATTCGTAGTATGCTGCCTTGGGCAGGCTCCCGGGCAGGTATACATCTCGTTCATCCGCCAGACGATGGTCTGCCGCGGGTGGGCGGGCAATGGTCGTGAGCGTGGAGGTGTATACGAGCGACCGAACGCCGGCGGCCCTGCAAGCCTCCAGCACATTGCGCGTCTGCGCCACGCCGGCCCGCACGTGCTCCGCGACCGGCGCGCCCCGCCGAGGGTAATAGGCGGCACAGTGCAGCACGGCCTCGGCGCCAGAAAAGGCTTCATCCAGCGACGCCGGCGAATCGAGATCAGCCTCGAACCATTCGACGGGAAGATCGCCGGCGTTTCCCAGGGCCCCGTGCCTCCGTCGGAGGCCGCGCACGCGCCAGCCCGACTCCACAGCGGCCCGCGCCACGTTTCCGCCGATGTAGCCCGTGGCCCCCAACACGAGCAGCGTGCGCTTGCCGCCGGCTTGTCTCACAGCATGAACGTCACTTTGATGGCGCCGGACTTCTTATGCACGGCGGTATCGATGGCCCGACGGTGCTCGTCGAAACCGAAACGATGCGTGATCAGCCCCGCATCGGTTAGATCGCCTCGCTCGAATCCTTGGCGGACGAGGTCGAACGTGTGGATCGTCCGGCCGTCCCACGTTTCCGGCCCGAAAGTATGAGAGCCGATCAGATTGACTTCCTGGTACCAGATCGGATTGAGGTCTACTTTCAGCAGCTCGAGGTGAATGCCTACCATGACCACGGTCCCGCCGGCTCGCGCCCAGCGCAGCGAG
>DASSGB010000252.1:0-2399 GCA_035693825.1 Anaerolineales bacterium | reverse complement strand
GACGACGCCTGGGCCGCCGGTCGCAGGCCGTACAAGATTCCCTACGGGGCTTCGAGCCCGGTCGGCGCGGCCGGCTACATCGCGGCCATGTTCGAAGTCGTAGAGCAGGCGCCGCCGGCCGAGGTGATGGTTGTGGCCTCGTCTTCGGGGGGAACGCAGGCGGGCATGGTGGCCGGCGCCCGGCTGGCGGGCTTCCGTGGCCGCATTGTGGGCGTCAGCATCGACGTGCCTGCCGAGCGTCTGCGAGAACTCGTGGCCGGCCTGGCGACGGAGGCCGCGTCTGTGTGGGGCGAACGGGTCCAAATTCTGCCGGATGATGTCGAGGTCACCGATCGCTATCTCGGCGCAGGGTATGGGGTGGTCGGCGATCTGGAGAGGGAAGCGATCCGGTTGTTCGCGCGAACCGAGGGCGTGATCCTCGATCCGGTCTATACCGCCCGGGCGGCGGGCGGCATGCTCGACATGATCCAGTCGGGGGAGTTGCGCGCCGATTCGGGAGTGCTCTTCTGGCACACCGGCGGCGCGCCGGCGCTGTTCGCGTACGCAGATCAACTCAACCCAGACCCGTCTTGGTAGCAAGACGGGTCTGGGGCTGGCCCCACCAACTCGAAGACCTCAACGTAGGGGCGGCTCGTCGCGCTTCGTCGCGCCCCGAACCCCCTTGGGGGGCGAGCCGCCCCCACAGCCCTCACAACTTGCGCCGATACATCCGGTGCATCTTGTAGAAGTCGACTCCGAAGCTTCGAAGCTCGCGCTGCATGGGGAGATTCTCGACGCCGACTTGGACGAGATCCGCATGGCGAAAGCCGCCGTCGCGAACACTCTTGAACATTTCACTGAAGAGAATCGCTGTCCCCCCTAGGCCGCGGTCACTGGCCAGCATGCCCGCGCCGTTGATGTTGATCCACTGGGTGCGCCGCATCTCCAGCAAAAGGTCGAGCCACCCGAACGGGAACAGGCGCCCCCGATTGCGCTGCAGGGCGGCGGACACGTCCGGGTAGGCGAAAAGAAAGCCGACGGCCTCGTCACCTTGCAGGACGACCTTGATCAGCCGGGGGTCGGCGAAGCGAACCATCTGATCGGCGATGCCCTGGATTTCCTCGGCCGTCAGCGGCACATTCCCCGGTGAACTCCCCAGACTGGCGTTGTACAGACGGCCGAGGTGCAGCGCCAGGATCTTGAGATCGTTGCGCGTTCGGTAACTGGCGATCCGCAGCCCGCGGCGGCGCATGGCGCGCTCGGCGATGGCGTGAATGCGCTCCGGGAATTGGATGTTGGCGCCGAGATAGCCCGACAGGATCTCACCCGCCACCTCGAACCCCTGTTGGAGGAGGAGTTTCTCGTAGTACGGCAGGTTGTAGGGGATACCGAACGCCGGGCGATGCTCGAACCCTCGGACGAGAAGCCCCAGGCCGTCCATCGCGGTGAAGCCTTTCGGTCCGAAAACCGTATCCAGGCCGCGCTGGCGCGCCCAGCGGAAGCCGGCCTCGAAAAGCTCCGCGGCCGCCTGCGTGTCGTCCCGGCACTCGAACAGCCAGAAGAACGCCGTGTGTTCGTTGTTGTAGGCGTTGTGGTTGCGATTCTCCAGGACGGCCAGTCGTCCGAGGGTCTGCCCGTCATGACGGGCGAGGAAGAAGGCCGCATCCGAATGAAGGTAGAAAGGATTGCGCTTGCGGTCCAGCTCCCGCCGCGCTTCGATGCGCAGCGGCGGCACCCACGTGGGCGTCGACGCGTACAGTCGAAAGGGAAAGTCGAGGAATTCTCGGACGTGCCCGGGCTGCGTGGTATCGACGTTGACGATATCCATCGGTCCTCCGACGGTTTGATGCGTGCGGCGATGGGACCTAGCGGCGGGTTATCGGTCTCTGGCGAAGTCCGGCGATGGGCTTTGGACCCATAAGCGGAAAGCCGCGACTGGCGAGCCAGGCCCGCGCCAACCGCAGGCGCTGGCGTCCCCAATCCTGCTCCTCGCGCCCACCCTCAACCGGTCGCTCGGCGTAACGCTCGACGGCGTAGGCCCCAGCAACGGCTTGCGCTGCCGGCCCCACCGAAGGCAGGGCGGAACCCAGAGCTTCAGCCTGCTCCGCCGGCGTCGCCGTGCGGCCCGGCGATATACCCAGCCAGCGACTCCATCGAACGAGGGAGTAGTAGGCGCGGCGAGCCGGCGTGGAGGCCCACCAGCTCCAGCCGCGAACGGTTCGAGCCTCGCCGTTATCGCCCCCATCCTCCAGCGGCCGGAAGATTCGATACCGAATGGCGGCGAACGCCAAGGCTGCGATGCCGACAATGATCACCAGCAGACCCCACCCCCAGCGTCGCCTCGCCGTCTGGGCCGCGGCCACGGCAACGTCCTCGACATCTCCCAAGGGGCTGAACATCGGATCTTCGCCGGGAATGCC
>DASSGB010000251.1:0-14214 GCA_035693825.1 Anaerolineales bacterium | reverse complement strand
CAACCGGCAATAGAGAGAGCCTCCCGAACTATCGGGAGGCTCTTCTTCATGGGGCGGGGACGCTCCACCGGCGTCAGCAGTCGTTCTCCGAAAGGCAGCGTTCCTTCTCGAGCAGGACATCGGAGATGACGGTCACCTTGCTTGCGATGATCGACAAGTAAACAACCGCCGAGTTGTTGGCGTAGTCGGATTCGACGAGCAGCCCGGCGGGGTTGACCGTGGAGACGAGGGCGTAAAGGCCGTCGGGAAGATCGCCCAGTTCGATGGACTGTCCATCGAGATGGGCCCTGTACTCATCTCCCCACCCGACGGAGAGACCCTGCCGCGTCCGACCGCAGCCGCGGTAGACCTTGTGGTCCGGGGCCCCTGAGAGATCGAGCGTCACCAGCTCGGTGTCGATGAGGCAGTACGAGACCTTGGTGCTTTCGGCCACGACGCGCTCGACCTCGAAATCGTCCCGGAGGCTCCACAGCCTGTACTCCGCGAAGTGTTCGATGTGCCAGTGACCGTGGCTGGCATGCCAGATGAATGTGCCGACGAACCGATCCCGCAGCGCGCCATCCTCGGCAAACAGCATCTGTCGAACCGCGGTAGGCTCCGTGTATTGCGGTGTCTCTCCCACCAGCTCCAGCGGCCCTCGCCCG
Organism: Anaerolineales bacterium; assembly: GCA_035693825.1. Classification (GTDB taxonomy): domain Bacteria; phylum Chloroflexota; class Anaerolineae; order Anaerolineales; family E44-bin32; genus MGOM01. The sequence goes on along the minus strand of DASSGB010000251.1, from coordinate 13,570 downwards.
CTGTTCCAGACCGTGTTCGCCAGTCGCAAGATCCTGCCGGTCGGGCCCTCTTGGATGTAGAAACCGGATGGGGCAAGCGTTCGCAAGTCGGGCAGGAGTGGCGAAGGTCCCTGCAGGCGAAGATCCGACTTCGGCAACGGCGGGAGCGCCGCGAAGCTGGTTGAGGCTTGGGCAAGTCCGGGGTGACCCAGCATGGCGCCGATCGACCAGGCCAGGAGAACGAGGCGCCTTCGCAGGAGAGAAAATGGATCCCGCATGCGGGTTAACGCCTCACCCCGGGCCTGACGCCGCGTCGGCGACGGACGATGGGCAACGATCGGTCCACAGACGGCGGAACGTTAGGTTGACAGAGGTCCGAGGGGCTAGTGGTCGTCCATGTCAGAAGGAAATCATGCAACGGCGGACAGATCCGCGTCGCGTGTCGGGACGGACGGTCACCTGTCAATTCAGCATCTCTGGGCCGATCAACCCCTCTCGCAAGGCGTACTGCGTCAGATCCGCGTTCGTGTGGAGTTTCATCTTCTCCAGGGCGCGCCGGCGATAGGTGCTCACCGTCTTGGGGCTGAGGCCGAGTTCGGCGGCGATCTCCGAGATGCGCTTGCCCAGCGCCAGCAGCCTGACGATATGGAATTCGCGGTCCGAAAGAGATTCGTGCAGTTTCTCGGGTCCCGACTGGCTCAAGTGACCGGCCAGCTCTTCCGCCATTTCCTGACTGAGGTACTTGCCGCCGGCGACGATCTTGCGGATCGCGGCGATCAGCTCTTCGGGAGCGCTTTCCTTCGTGAGATAACCCGAGGCGCCGGCGCGCAGCAAGCGGACGCCGTACTGCGCCGGCGAATGGATGCTCAGCACGAGCACCGGCATGTTCGGTCGCAGGTGGCGCACCTCACGCAGGGCCTCCAGCCCGCCCAGGCCCGGCATCGACAGGTCCAACACCAGGACGTCGGCCGACGTGGCGCGGGCCACCGTCAGCAGCTCGTCGCCGGTGGCGGCCTCGCCGACGATGGCCATGTCCGGAACTTCGGCCACGATCTGCTTTAGACCCTCGCGGACAACGGCGTGATCGTCGGCGATGATGACGCGGATCATGGGCTACCTGTCAGGGCCGGATCGGGTTTGGGCAACCGAACTTCGACCACGGTGCCCGCCTTTCGGCCGCGCCGAATGACCGTCTCGCCGCCGAGAAGTCGGGCGCGCTCGCGCATCCCCAGGAGCCCGAGCGATCCGTTGCGATGAAGGTCAGCGTCGTCGATGCCGCGGCCGTCGTCCGCTACGGTGAGCAGAAAGGCGCTGTCTTCGACCCGCAACGCGACCTCCACGGTCTTGGCCTGCGCATGACGGGCGATGTTCGTCAGGGCCTCCTGGAAGATGCGGAACATAGCCGTGGCGTACTCGGGCGGCATGGTCTCCGCCTGGGGGTCGGACTCCAGGTGGCAGCGGATTCCATAGCGGGTCTGGAATTCCCCGGCCTGCCATTCCAGGGCGGCCGAGAGGCCAAGGTCGTCCAGGACGCCCGGGCGCAGCTCGGCGGCAATCCTGCGAACCTGTTCGATGGTGGTGTCGGCCAGCTGCTTCATGCCCTTCACCTTGTCGAGAAGAGGGTTGCTCTCTTCGGGGAGGACCTTCGGCAGATGGTTGGCCAACCACGCCAGGTCGAGCTTGAGACCCGTGAGCTGCTGGCCCAGCTCATCGTGGATCTCCCTCGAAATGCGGGCACTCTCTTCCTCGCGGGCTCTTTCGACCTGAGTCGAGAACTGCCGCAACTGCTCACGCGACGACTCGAGGGCCTCCAGCGCCTGGCGCCGTTCCGTTTCGTCGCGAAACACAGCGAACGTCCGCAGCCGGTTGGATCCGGCGACCGAGGCCAGGGTGTAGCCGATATGCAGCAGCCGGCCATCGCGGCGTTTCAGGCTGGCCCCGCCGCGGACCGTGGGGTGGATTTCGGATACCCGCTCTTCCAGTTCCTGCCGCAAGGAGCTGGAATCGGCGGGATCGACGGCGTCGAGGAAGCCGCGCAGCGAGCGCGGCGGCTTCTCTTCGAGGCCGAAGAGCGAAGAGAAGGCATGGTTGGCGTAGATGATCCGGTCGCCTTCCGAAAGAAGAACGCCTTCACCCAGTTCGCTTTGCGCGCTCAGCATCGTCAGATGCAGCTCGGTCTGCATCTGCAAGGCTTCTTCCATTTGCTTGCGCTCGGTGATGTCCTGGCCCGTGGCCACGATGCGCAGCGGCCGTCCCTCATCGTCCGACACGGCGAAGCCTCGGGTGTGCAGCACGCGCACCTCGCCGTCCGGGCGGACGATCCGATGCTCGAAGGAGAAATCACGGCGTTCTTGCTGAGCGTCCGAAATCGCCTGGCGCGCCGCCTGCTGGTCGTCCGGAGGCACCCATTCCAGGAAAGCCTCGAGCCCGTGTCTCTCCGTTCCGTTCCCGAGGCCGAGAATGCGGGCGAATTCGACCGACCACGTCACCCGATCGGAGGCAATGTCCCACTCCCAGCTGCCGATCTGGGCGATGCGTTCCGCTTCGGAAAGCAGTTGCTCGCTGCGCCGGAGTCGCTCTTCGGCCGCCATTCGCTCGGACACGTCGCGCGTGACTTTGGCGAAGCCTCGCAGGCGCTGCTGGTCGTCGAAGAGCGGGGTTATCGACACTTCGGCCCAGAACATGGTCCCGTCTTTTCGCACGCGGCGGCCCACCATCCCCACCCGGCCTTCGGCCAGCGCCAACTCGAGGTGTTGCCGCGGCAACCCCTGACGTGCATCTTCCGGGGGATAGAAGCGTTCGAAGTGCTGGCCCACGATCTCGCCCGAGGCGTAGCCGCTGATGCGCGCCGCGCCGTCGTTCCAGCTGGCCACTCGGCCATCCGGATCGAGAAGGATGATGGCGTAGTTGCGAACGCTGCGCACGAGGAGGCTGAAACGCTCCTCGCTCTCGCGCAGTGCCGCTTCGCGCTCGAGCCGGTGCCCGATATCCCGCAGGTTCATGACCACGCTGTTGGCCGAGCCGTCGCTCACGTAGTTGCGGCCGACCGCCTCGGTGACGGCCCACGAGCTGTCCTCACGCCGCAGGCGGACGTTGAACTGATGGGAACGGCCCGGCTCGCGCATCATGCGCGTCAGGCCGTCCATGGCGATGCTGAGATCATCGGGATGCACGAGGTCGTACAAACTCGATCCCACCAACTCCTCATCGCGCAACCCCAGCTTGCGCTCGACCGAGGAGCTGATGAACGTGATCCTGGCCTGCGAGTCAACGGCCACGAGGATGTCCACGATGTGCTGGATAAGGGAACGGGCGCGATTCTCCGCTTTGGCCGTGGTGTGCTCGGCCTCCACCAGGCGCGCGATGTCGTGCATGTGCTCCTGGTTGACTCGGATCAGTTCCTGTGTCCGCTCGGCGAGCCGCAGTTCCAACTGCTCCCGGGCCTCCTCCAGCGAGGCCTGGCGGGTTTCGTACTCGGTCAGGTCGTGGCTGAAGATCCATGTGACGGGCTGCGAACGCGTTTCTGCGGGTTGATAGAAACCGATGACAACCTTGCGCAGGGTCCCGCCCTTGCGGATGAGGCGTGACTCCAGGCTCCGACCGTGAGCTCCTTGGCGAAGAAGCCGCCGGATCTCATTGCGAGACTCGGCGTCGGCAAGGAATTCGGCGACGTTGCGACCGATGTATTCCTCTGTGCTATAGCCCACGAGGTCCAGCTCGGCCTGATTGCACCACAAGATGGTCCCCGTGAAATCGCACTGTGCGACCGCCACCGGTGCCTTCGCCAGCACCTCCGACAGGCGACGGGTTTCCTTTTCCGTTTCGTGCCGCAGCGAGTCCTGGTCCAGATACGCGCCAAGGAAGCGCGCCGTTTGGTGCGCCGTGGCAACCGTTGCGGTGTCTGGAGGCCTGTCGTCGGGTCCGTACAAGACCACGGACAGTGCGCGGCCGCCTTCTGCAGAGACAGGCAAAACGAGGGCGCTGCGCAAACCGGCGCGCTGGGCCAGCTGAGATCGTGCGAACCGCGGCAGATCCGCCAGAGACGCATGCCACATGGGCTCAGCGCTCTTGGGCTCGGACCAGCCTGGGAAGGGATCGGTGGCGGCGTGATGCGGCTCCTGGGCTTCGTCGACGAATGCCCGTGCTTGCTCCTCGGCCTGCCATGCAGCCAGTCGCTCCGGCGGTCTGTCCGGGTAGGTAGCCCAGACCTCGGCCGCTGTCCACCGATCGAGGCTGGCGATTCCCGCCAGAGCCTCGGTTAGCCCGGCGGCCTGCGCCGCCAGGGAGGCCAGCCCGGCGTCTCGAAGCTCGAGTCGCCTGTGACGCTCCGACATGCTGGCCACATTGAAGAAGGTCTCCGCCAAGAGACGGTTGCCTTCCCATTCGTCTTCAGCCTGCTTGCCGAGCCCGTGCAGGCTCATCCATGAGGATGTCTGGCCGAGCGGCGTGTGAGGGATGGGCAGGATGTGGGCCGGTCTCTGCACGAACGCCTTGTCTGCGCTGCCGTGGATGAGCTCCAGGCGAAGCTTCGCGTGAGGATCTTGAGCAATGATTTCCTCAAGGCGCGTCCGGGCACGCACGACCGAACCTCTGGCCCCTGATAGATTCCCCACGCCGACTCGCAGTGTCAGCTCCTGACCGTCCTCTTTCGAATCCCAAAGGCCGATGGCCTCCGCCTCCCACACATCCCGAAGGGACTCGAGCGCGGCCGGGAGGCTCGGCGAGGGTGCAGCCGACTCGTGAGCGAGCTTCGCCAATGAAGCAAGTTCCGCCAGGGTGCGTTCGGTCTGGGTCCGCCAGCGGTTTAACCCCTGGAGACGCCGTCGCGTGGAAGACAAAACCAGAACGGCGACCCCCGCGGTGAAGGCCGCGATGGCCGTCAGGGCAAGGGCCCAGTCGGTGCCCTGCTGGGGAGACTCCTGAAGCCGCAGGCTGCGGAGGAGAAATCCACCGGAAAGCAGCACGAAGGCGAGGCCGAAGGCTTTCAGGACGTCGACGATTTGGTTTGAGGAACGCGAGGTCTTCATGGCGTGACCCGAGGCGGCAGGCACCGATTGGGGAGCTGTGACCGGGTCCGGGCAGGCGGTATCAAGACTCCTGTGCCTTCCTGCGCGCACACGATGCCTGCACGCGCCGGCGAAATGCTGATTCTTTGACGGGGACGTCACGGGGATTATAACGCTGGGCGTTGAGCAGCCGTGAGGTATCCATGGTCTCGTCCTCGGCCGGCGCGGCCAAGGCACAGATGGCGCCGGACGGCTTGTATCCCGGGCCTATCGGCCATCGCTCACGGGAGCGCGTATGCTGTCCTCGGGGCCGCAGGGCGGAGGGCGACGGAAACATCAAACTCGGCCAGATTGCCGGGCGGCCCCAATGCTGGCAGCCGGTCGAAATTGGCTGCCGCAGAAAGGAGGACGATCGATGCTGAGGTTGGCTCTACTGTTCCTGGTGGTCGCGCTGATCGCCGGTCTGTTCGGCTTCGGCGTGGTCGCCTCGGCCGCTGCGGAGATCGCTCAGGTGATCTTCTGGATCTTCCTGGTGTTCTTCGTTGTCTCGCTGCTGGGAGGCTTGATCAGCGGACGGGGCGTGGCTTGAGCGGGACGACCTGCTAACTCGGTTTTGAGCCTTGACAGGGAAGGAGACAACATGAATCGAGATGTGCTGACCGGATCCTGGCGTGAACTGCGCGGCAAGGTGAAGCAGCGCTGGGGAAAACTGACCGATGACGACATGACGACGATCGAGGGCCATCTGGACCGGCTGATCGGCGCGCTGCAGCAGCGCTACGGTTATGCCCGCCAGGAGGCCGAACGACAAGTCGACACGTTCCTCGAATCCGTCCACGCGAAGGTGGAACCCGAGGGAAGCCGAGGTACTTCTTCGGCTCCCCGCGATCCGGGCAACTGAGCGCCAACAGATCGGATGGAACGGGTCCGGCCGGGCGTCGCCAGCGCGAACACGCCCGGCCGGACGTCGCGTCGGGAGGATCCTCGACGCATGCGACGAGGGTCAGATCAAATCGAGCAGAGCGGCCAGCAGCAGGATCAGCAACAACAACCCGAGAACCCCGCCGGGATAGCGAAAGCGGCGGACCGGCAGGGCGCCCACCAGCACCAACACCAGCAAAATAACGAGGATCAGTTCAAGCATTCCGGCCTCCTTGATTAGATGCGAATCAACAGCGACATGCCCCTCAGCCGGCCCCGTCTCCCCCATCGGGATCGATCACCTTCCACACGGGTGACAGGCGATCGAACAAATCGGGGTAGGGGGAGCCCTGGCCGAGAGCGCCGCCCGGATGCGTTGCCGTGGCGGGTTCATGGAGCGACGTCGTGTCGGCTGCGCCCAACAATCGCTGTAACAGCAGATGTTCGTAGTAGGCCCACCGCACCATCTGGTACTCCATCGGGCTGGCGCGGCTGGACATGCCTACCGGGATTTCGAATCCTCCGGCGAAGGCCCGACCCCCGCTCATCACCTGGCCGTCCGCCTCCTCACCGAGTGCCTCCTGAAGGAATTCGTGCGGAGTGGGGCTGGGAAGGATCGTCCGCAGCGACCCGGTGATGGTTTCTTGCAGGCGCCAGTCGCGAATGATTCCGAAGACCACCGAGGTATGCGCTCCACCTTGGCCGAGGAGCCAGGTGGCGGCCTGGGGCAATGCGTCACGGTGCCGCGCGGGCATATAGCCCACGCCGGCAAAGCGAAAGCCTCGACGGGTGACCTGAGTTGTCCTGGCTCGCCCGATGACCTCCATCGTTTCCCATGGAACGGGCTGGCCGGCCACATCTCGTATGAGGGCTTGATCACTGTACGGCGTGAGCCAGGAAACGGCGCGGCGATCGCGAGGGGTTGCAGTCGCCAGTTGTTGGGTATCGGTCAGAATTCCGTAGAGCAGACCGGAAGCCAGGAGCCTGCCCTCGGCGGAGGTCAGATCCAGAAGTTCAAGCTTGCCCTGGAGGAGCTCGGCATACAGGGTAGCGGTCGCCCCGACCGCCTCGGTCACGCGCACTTGAGGCTCCAGGGAGGATTCTCCCTCATGGTGGTCCACCACCATCAACGTCGGGATGTGGGCGCGAGCCAGCGTGCGGACCAGATAGGGGCAGGTTGTGCCCTGGTTGTCGATGAAGACAGCCCCGTCAAAACCCTCCAGTGGGAAGCCGTCCCGCAAGTGATGGAGCTGTAGTCCGAGAAGCTCCGCCAGCCTGCGGTTCTGGTGATGGCTTACTTCTCCGGCGAAGACGACCACGGCCTCGACGTCAAAGCTGCGACTCAACTGCTGTTGGGCCGAAGCGGACGCCATGGCATCCGGATCGGGATAATCCTGGAGGGCCAGGAGATGTCTCTGCCCCTGACTCTCCTGGAGCATTCCCAGGATCCCCTTCTCAGCGTCGGCGTCGTGCACCTGGCCCTCGCCGCCGACCCATCATGGCCTTGTCGCGGGCGCCGGGGACAGATGCGAAGCACAGGCTCCCTAGAAGCAGAGGCTGAGAACGACGGAGGGAGTCCCTGTCGGTGTCCCGAGCTGTGGCCGAATGCCCGCTTCCGAAGAAAACCAACGCGAATACCTCAAAGGCTGAGCCAACGTCGCCAAACGTCCTTTCTACCCCCCACGCCAGGGGCTTCCACGCGCCGGTGCAAACCGCGAATTTGGATCGGGTTGGAATCGCGCGGAGATCCGGGGCGAACGGCAACTTCCTTCCGCCCCGGAGGCATCCAGCCGCCGGCCATGCCAGACGCTCCCCGCGCGAGCGCCCGGAAATTGGCCTCATCTGCTACGCTACGCCAATCTCCGACGGTTGAACATTCCGATCAGGAAGACGAACAACGCCGATCCCACAATCGACCAGATGATGGGGAAACTCGTTCCACCGACCTGAACGGCAAACAGCTCGGGCAATCCCAAGCCTCGAGCCAGCCACACGCCCAGCAGAGCGCCGACGAATCCAACGACGATGGACACCAGGCAACCGCCCATGGAATAACCCGCCACGGCCTGGCCCAACGCGCCGACAATCCCGGCCACCGCCAGCAGGACCAGCAACTCGAGTACAGTCATCGCTCTTCCTCCATTCTGGCATCCGGAGGAGCACACCCGACAACGGACGCCGAGGCCCCCTCACTAGAGACCAACTCAAGCCTAGGCGGCGCCACCCTGGGCAACCATCCGTCAGGGCACACGGGCAGGTACAGGCCGGGTACACGGCACGGCTTCCCGCGATCGGAGTGCATCGCCGGCGCCTGCGTGCTGGGGGTCGGCATGGGGCGTCTGTATCCACATCCGTAACGAGGACATACGGGAACGGGGGAACCTTCCGCTATGCTTCGGCTGTGATAAGAGACCTGGGCGACAGCGCTCACACTGCGGTGCGCCAGCGGCGAACGTCTTCGCCGGCCAGGCTGGCAGGATGTGAGTGCCGTGGCCTGTCGCAGGTCCGTTCCACCGCCAGGGGAGGCGACCATGTTTCCGATCGGGGATGATGATGTCCAGGGCGCCGGGCCCTCGCTTTCGACCTGGGCCCTGTTGATCGTGAATGTCCTCGTCTTTCTTTTCGAGGCCAGCATGTCCACCGGGGCTCTGGAGACCTTCATCGTCCAGTATGGCGTCATTCCCCGCGAGATCGTCGGCGGCGTTGACTGGCAGACGCTGGTCACGTCCATGTTCCTGCACGGCGGATGGCTGCACCTGATCGGTAACATGCTCTTCCTGTACGTGTTCAGCAACAACATCGAAGCCGTGCTCGGAACGCCGATGCACTTTCTGTTCTACATGGCCGGAGGTGTGGTGGCTTCGCTGGCGCACATCTTCAGCAATCCCGGCAGCGGCATCCCCAGCGTCGGCGCAAGTGGAGCCATCGCAGCCATCCTGGGCGCCTATCTGGTGCTGTTCCCCCGGTCGCGCGTCAAGCTTCTGGTCTTCATGGGCTACAACATGGGCGTGACCCGGGCCAGCGCCGTCGCCTTTCTCGGGCTGTGGGCTGTGATGCAGCTGTTCAGCGGCGTCGCCAGCCTGGGTGTGCCGACCGCCCAGGCCGAAGGCGTGGCCTGGTGGGCGCACATCGGGGGCTTCGCCTTTGGCCTGCTCATCGGCTGGCTCCTGCGGGGCCGCGTGCGCCGCAACATCGCTTTCACCGGTTGAGCCGAAGGCTCACGAGGCGCGGTGCAAGAAATGTTCGCAAACCTTGAAGGAGGATATCGATGGTAGAGCACGATCATTCGTCCGGTCCTAGCATGTTCGCCATGGCGATCGTCGCCATCATCGCCATTGCGGTGGTGGCGTTCGTGGCCATCAATGTGTTCAATCTGACGGGGGACAACGACGGCGGAGGCGGAAACCCGCTCCCGACGATCATCCCGTCGCTGGTTCCGGGAGATGCCACGCAGCCCTCGGGCTACTCCATTCCGGAATGGAGCCTGGCGGTGCAGGCGGCACCTACAGCCCTCTGACAGTCTCCTGACCAGACACGCGAGACGCGTAAAGAAGGAGGCCGGTTCATTCGAACCGGCCTTTTTCTTTCTTTAGGCCGGCGACTGGGCCACCAACCGTCCGGCCGGGAAGGATCAGCGAGTGCGCGAGATTTCCGGCTGGGAGGCGGGGCCGGGAGACCCCGCCTCCTTGCCCTCCCGTAAATTCCCCTCCGATCGGGCATAGGCAGGTCATATGGATGGCGCAGAGGGCTGCTGATAGAATGCGGGCATGAAAACAGGCTGGGCTTATCTGCTGGTGATCGGGGTCCTGGTGATCCTGGGCCTCGGCGTGTATGGGACCGTCACCGCCGTCCGAACGGCAGCTTCGCCGTTCCAGTCGCTGTCGGAATCGGTTGGAACGCAAGTGGCGCAGATCCTCAGGCCTACGCCCACTATTCGTCCTGATCCGGTGGCGATCGTGCGCGAGGTGCGCGCCCTGGCCAGGCTGGAGACGATCCAGTACACCATCGAGCGCGTGATCACGGCCGAGACCGGCCAGGGACCGTTCGGGTTCCTGTTTGGTGACCGTCTGATCCTCGTGGCTCACGGGATCGTCATCGCCGGAGTCGACCTCAGCCGTATCCAGCCGAGTGACGTCCAATTCGACGACCTCGGCCGGGTGTATCTCGCGCTGCCCGAGCCCGAGGTCTTCGTCGCCACCCTCGACAACGACAAGTCGTACGTCTACGATCGTGAGACGGGATTGCTGACGCGCGGCAGCGTTCAGCTCGAAGCCGAGGCACGGCGAGCGGCGGAGGCGGCCATTCGCGACACGGCCCTGGAAGATGGCATCCTCGACCAGGCGCGCGTCAATGCCGAAAGCTATCTCTACGGCTTGCTGCGAACGCTGGGGTACGTCGACGTCGTCTTCCAGCCGGCCCGCAGCCTTCCCACGCCCACGTTGACACCCGTGCCCCTCGCCTCCCCCACGCCCTGAGCCGCCCGATTATTGAATCAGAGCCGGGCCGAAGAACTCCCTTGGAGGAAAGGGGACGATCTCGCCTTCTCGGAGCGAGGCCACGAAGATCAGCCTTCCGGTCTCATCCAAGAGCCCAATGGCGGTGACCCCTAGATCGTTGCCCTGCGGGTCCGCGAGGGGCAGCGTCACATCGAATTCCACTTCCAGAAGAAACGTGCTCGTGTGCGGAACGTCCCCTGCGCCGCCTTCGACTCGCACCAGCCGGGGATCTGGAATTCCAAAGCGAAGGACTTCTTGCGTCGGTGATGCAAGGACGACCGTCCAGGCCCCAGGTCGATGGAGTACATTGGGGGCATAGCCAGGGAGAATAGCGCCCTCCACCATCGTGACGCCAATGACTTCGCCGGCCCCGTTGGATGTGATCGAAAATGTGAGGGAAGCGATCTGGCGGTTGTCGGCCGGGGTGGGGGCGGGCGTGAGAGCCGCTGCCGAAATCATCGGTTGCCTGCCTCTTCCGACGACCCACCATCCGATGAGGACCAGCAGCAGAAGGAAGGCGATGGTGCCGATGGTCCGGCTTGCCTTTCGCATGTTCTACCTCTAGGGCCACGTGTTCGGGGCGAACACGCTTGGGGCCGAGATGGACGCATTGGGCAGTCCGGAAAAGACCTGCTCCACAATTGCCCAGTCACCCGGGCCGTATTCCATCACCACCGAACCCCCACAGGCCATGATGTCGCACGTGGAGTCCTCCGATCGCCACCAGGTCGTTCCGGTGACGCTCGGAATCGACTGGCACTGCCGCCAGGCGGAGTTGTTGGCGTCATTGAGGCAATTGGCCTCCGTTGAGTAAACAATGGGCGGTGCATTCCAGTAACCGCCGTCGCAGCAGTACTCGTCGGGCAGCCCGAAGACGGCATGGCTGGCCTCATGCACGATGGTGGTGAAGCTGGTCGGCTCCGAGGTCACCCGGTCTCCCCAGGCGCAGTCCCGCAGCGGGTTGGGATGAAGCAGGACGATGACTTCGGCAAACGCGGCATCGGTTAGCGACGGCCACGTGACGGACGGGCAAGTGCCCGTGCCAGGCTGTACATCGCCGGAGAGCGTCATGTACCAGAAATTGACTTCGTCCGAGTTGAGGTTCCAGGCCTGGTTCATGCCAAAGCCGGAAGTGATCAGAATCCCGACCTGGTCGACGAAGGCCTGCCGGGCGGTGAGATCGTTCATGTCGCCATAATCGTCGTCCGGTGCGAGCACCACGTCGATCGCCTCATTGGGATGCTTGGTCACCTGGGCGGCGAAGACCGACGTCCCGAAGGATTGCGGAGGCGGGCCCACAGGTGTCGCCGGCGTGCAGCCACCGGCGGCCAACAAGCCCAGAGCAACCGAGGCGATGATTCGATGCGCTCGCGTCATCGAGACCTCGAAGGTGCGTCTCAGTGGATTGGTTCTGCAGCGATGTTGCCTGTGATCACCACGGTCACAGGCAGCTCCATTGTAGTACGAGTCTTTCAAGCCCGAACCCCGGCCTGCTGGCAGGCCGGGGTTCGGGTCCCAGATGCTAGGGTATGTCGGGGGCGCACTCGATCGGTTCGCAGGTCGCCGTTTCCGTCGGGGCCGCCGTCGGTGTGTCGGTCGGAACGGCGCTGGTCTCGGTGGGAGTCGGGGTCTCCGTTGCCGTGGGCGTAGGGGTCCGAGTGTCTGTGGGCGCCTCCGTGGAGGAGGCCGTCGGCGATGGGGTGTCGGAGGCCGGAGTCTGGGAGGTCGAGGTGAAAGTAGGTGTGAAGGTCGCCGTGGGCACGACGCGTTCGTACCAGAACTCGATGTGGGCCGAGCCGCCCCGCTCGAAGTACTCAATGACGATGTCCGTCCGGCGGCGGAGTCCCAGCTGCACGCTGTGCACCGCGTTGCCGGAGCTCTCGGACCACTGGTTGATCACCCTCACGCCTTCGACGAACACGCGCACGCCGTCGTCGGCGCGAACGTTGAGGCGATACTGCCCCGGCTCGAGGACCAGCCGGGTCGACCAGCGCACGGAGAAGTCATCGTCGGGCACGCCCGAGGCGGGAGAGCCGCGGCCCCAATCGAAGTCAATCTCCTCGTCGTTGCGAATCAGCACCGGCGCCCCTTCGAGTTTTCGATTGGCGAAGTACTCCCCCTTCCAATCGGGGAAGGAGGTCGTGCCCTCGTCCCAGAGGAGCCGGATGCGGGCAGAGCCGCCCCGCTCGTAGTACTGCAGCTTGAGCCGGTGATTGCCTCGCGCCAGGTTCACGCTGCCCGACACCTCGCGCGCCGCGCCGTCCTTCCAGCTGTCGATGACCAGGACGTCGTCCACCCACAGGCGCGCGCCGTCGTCCACAAGCGCCCTGAAGTCGTACGTACCGGCCTCGAAGAATGCCTTGCCGGTCCATCGGACGGAGAAGTCGTCGTCATCGATGGCCGAGGCGGGGGAACCCGAGCCCCAGTCGAAGTCGATGGCTGCGTCTTCGCGAACCACGTCCGGCGAACCGTTCAAGGTGCGGTTGTCGAAGTACTCACCGTGCCAGGTGCCGATGAGATACGAGCTGTCGGTACCGACAGATATCTGGACCCAGAACACTCCTTCGCCGCCGGCGCCGAGCCCGAACATCACGCCGCTGTCATTTCGCAGCATCCAGTTGCTGCGATAGTTGCCGTTGGCCCGCGGCGCCTTGAGGTCCACGCGGATATCGACGGTCTCACCCGGTGCGACCGTTGTGTCCAGCCGCTGGGGCGACCCGCCGCCCAGGTTCTGGCCGCTGACGTAAACCGCGGCGTAGTCCTCCGTCCAGGTGCACGTGCCGGCGTTCCGGAGCCGCCAGGCCTTCTCGAATGACGCCCCGGGGCTGATGCGCGTGTTGTCCGCGATGGTCACATCCGAGACGAACTCGGCGCGATCGGTGCAGGCCAGGGGCGTGGTCGTGACCTGCGGAGTGGGCTGAGTCGTGGGTGTGGCTTCGGGAACCGGAAGGAACTCATAGTCCCAACCGAAATCGGTGTCGGTGCGGCCCTCGGCAAGCGCCAGGGTCACCGTCTGGCCAATCCGCGTCTGGCCAGGCTCGGCCGGCGGATGCGTCCATCGGCCCGGCACCAGAGCCATCAGGGGTTGCGCGGCGGCGTCAACCGACACACAGTAAACGCCCGCCGGGAGATTGCCAAAGGTGTAGGAGCCGTCCGCGCGGACCTCGG
>DASSGB010000250.1:0-3968 GCA_035693825.1 Anaerolineales bacterium | reverse complement strand
CAGCTGCTGGGCGGCCAAAGCCTGGAGGCCGGCCGGCAACGACAGCACCTGCCGGGCCTGGAATCCGCGCGATACGATGTCGAGGATCTGCTGCGTCAGCTGGGGAACGGCGAGCTGCGAAAGCGTGGCGACGATGAGGGCGAGATAGGCCATGGCCGCCTCGCGTCGATATCGGCCGAGGTAGCGAATGGCGCGCGTCAGCGTGCCGCGGGAGGTTCGCGTTCCAGTGGCCCGGCGTCTCACGCTCGACTCCGTGTCTCGAGGCCCACAGGAGCGCTCGCGTCGAGCTCCTGGGCGGCCTCGGTCAGCCGCGCCAGGACGGCCACAGCCTGCGCCTGTTCGCTCGGGTCGAGGAAGCGTTTGAGCCCCTTGATCCAGGCGACCCTGGCCTCGACGCCCTTGGCCACGATGGCCCGGCCCTCCGGCGTCAGGCGAATGCGTTTCACACGCCGGTCATCGACGTCCTCGCTGCGCTCGATCAATCCGAGCTGAACCAGCCGCTCGGCCATCTGGCTGGCGGCCGCAGCCGTCACACCCAGATCGTCTCCGACCTCGGTGATGGGGCAGGGGCCGTGGTGGTGCAAACGCATCAGTGTCTGCAGCTGCGAAGGCGAAAGCCCCACGTCCTTCATCGATCGGATGAACTCGTGGACCGATCGGCGAAGGAACACGGCGGCGAAGGCCCGCAGTGATTTCTCAAACTGGGCCGAGTCGGGCATGGGGTCTCCTGGTCAAGAGCCGTTGAAGGTATCACAGACTTGATGGTTAATCAAGCCTAAAGAGTTCCTTTCCCTTGGACAGCCGGCCCGCCCGGAGAGGTTCCGTCGGTGGGGGCGGCTCGCTCCCCAAGGGGGTGCGAAGCGCGATGAGCCGCCCTACGGTCAGTGCCCATGGCTGGCACGCAGTCGATTGGACACCAGGCGGTATAATGCCGCCCGGACAGATCCATGCCGACGAACCAACTTCACGACACGCAGCCCAATCCGACACGGCGCGCCACGACAACCTCCCGACGATCTCATGCGGCGGTACCTCCGCGCCTGGCCATCGGCCTGGGCGCGGCTCTGGCCGTGTTTACCCTCGTCGGGAGCGTGGTCGTCTTCCTGGCCACGCGCGATTGGGCGACGGCGTGGACGGTGACCGGGCTCAACCCCTTTCAGCCTCACGCACCTTCCATCGCCGGCGAGACGCCGGCCCCGGGTGAGACGATCGCGCCCCAGGCCGCCATGACCCCCGTGCCCTGGACCGGGGCCGAGCGGGTCACGATTCTGCTCATGGGTCTGGACTACCGCGATTGGGTGGCGGGCCGCGGTTTCCCGCGAACCGACACGATGATGCTGGTGACGATCGACCCCCTCACTCGAAAAGCGGGGATGATGTCGATTCCCCGCGATCTGTGGGTGGAGATTCCGGGGTTCGGTCACCAGCGGATCAACACGGCCTATCCCTCCGGAGAGAACAACCGGCTGCCGGACGGCGGTCCCGGACTGGCGATGCGCACGGTGGAGGATCTGCTCGGAGTTGACATTCAGTACTACGCCATCATCGAGTTCTCCGCCTTCGAGCGAATGATCGACGAGATCGGAGGCATCGATGTGCTCGTGCCCGAGCGCATCAAGATCTCGCCCATCGGTCGCCAAAGCATCTGGCTCGAGGCGGAGGGGGTCCACCTGGACGGAGCCGAGGCGCTGGCCTACGCGCGAGTGCGGAAGGGAGCCGGCGACGACTTCGGTCGGGCCGAGCGGCAGCAGCAGGTGGCGCTGGCGGTCATCGATCGTGTCGTCGGTTTCGACATGATCCCGACTCTCGTCACCAGGGCTCCCGCCCTGTACGCGGAGCTACAGAGCGGCATCCAAACCAACATGACCTTGGATCAAATGATCGCCTTCGGCTGGATGGCGGTGCAAATCCCCAAGAGCGACATTCACCGCGGGGTGATCGGCCCGCCAAAGATGGTTGGCTTCTACACGCTGCCCGACGGTCAGAAGGTGATTCGGGCCGTGCCCGATCAGATCCGCATCCTGCGGGACGAGATCTTCACCACCACCTCGGCCTTCGGGCCGTAGGTCGATATGGACAGCACGCGCCCCATGCAGACTTCATCCGCCGCCAAGCCCCCCGCAGCGCCGCAACCCAAACGCAGGGTGCCTCGAGGCGCGGTCGTAGCGGGCCTGGCCATCGGCGCCGCCTGGATGATCCTGCTCGTCTCCGGTCTCGCCGGTTATCGGACGGGCGTCGCGTATGCCCGCCAGACGCAGGCGGCGGGCAATGCCTCCGCCAGCCAGCAGCAGTTCGATCTGGGGGTGGCCGATCTCTTGGCCGGGAACTACGATCTGGCGGCGCAGCGGTTCGAATACGTGCTCCAGCTCGACCCCAACTATCCAGGCGTAGCCGAGCTCCTGGAGAAGGCGCGCGCCGGCCTCAACGTTCCAACCCGCACGCCCGGCCCGACGGCCACGCCGATAACGCCCACTCCGACTCTCGATGTCGCTTCACTCGACGGCCTCTTCGAACAGGCCCAGCAAGCCTTCGTCGCGGAGGATTGGAGCCGAACGCTCGAAGCGCTTCTCGTCATCCGGTCGCGAGATGCGAACTTCCGTCGGGAAGAGTCCAACGCCATGATGGGCCAGGCTCTGCGCAACCGCGGCGTGGCGCGCATCCTTCAGGGCGATATCGAGCAGGGCATCTACGACCTCGCCCTTGCAGAACGCTTCGGCGCCCTGGACAACACGGCCGTCGCATGGCGGAACTCCGGCGCATTCTATCTCTTTGCCAACAGCTACTTCGGATTGGACTGGCTTCTGGCCGCGGCCAATTTCGAATCCCTGTGCCGGGCCGACCTTTGGGACTCGTGTACTAAGTACGCCCGCGCTGCTTATGAGTACGGCCATCTGCTCCTGGCCGGTGGGGAGCCGTGCGAAGCTTCCGACCAGTACGCGATTTCGCTGGAGGTCCGAGGGAACCCGGATCTCGAACCGACCGCCACTCACGCCGCCCGCGCTTGCCAGACGTTGATGGCGCCGACCGTGACCCGGACTCCAACGGCAACGCTGACCTTCGGCGTGCTGCCTACGGACACCGACACGCCGACCCCGCCTCTGATCGTCACGGATACCGAGACCCCGACGCCTACTCCCTCCGAAACCCCGACCGAGACCCCAACCCCGCCGGGCTGAGAGGATCCGGCGCTTCCGCCCTTGCGCCGATTGCCAGATGGCGGTAGCCTTTCCGGACCGAGAAAGTCCGCTTTTGCTTCCGCCAGGAGGAGACGCATGATTCCGGCTCAGAGCTCTCAACCTCTAGGTCTGCTGCCCACGGTCTCGCTTTCCCGAGAGCAGTTGGAGATGCTCCAGTCCATCGAGAAGGCCGACCTGTGGTTCGTCCAGGAACGCCTGGAGCGGAAGCTGGGACTGAGGCCCGATCAGGCCGAACGCTCCATCTTCGAGTTCAAGCGCTACATGGCGCTGGTCGGCCTCGGCTACCGTGGATTGGGAATGGTGAGCCCGGCCGTCGATGAGGCCTGGCACGCCTTCATTCTTTTCACGCGAGAGTACGCTGCCTTCTGCCACAAGGCCTTCGGGCAGTTCATTCACCACATTCCCCGCACCAGTCGAGACAACCGGCCGGACGAGGGCGGAACGCGTTTCGCCGAGGCGTACGCGGAAGTCTTCGGCCCGCTCGCGACCGTCTGGCGCGAGGCGTTCAAGATGCAGACCGCCGATGACGGACCGTCGGGCTGCGGCAGCGAAGACTGCACCAGCAACTAGCCGCGCCCACTCACTGCAAGCCTTCAAGGAGGCGGGGGCCGCAAAGGCGCCCGCCTCCTTGTGTTTCCGGTTTCGATTCCGCGCTGCGAGATGCAGTTGGCTACGGTCCGGCGAACGACAGGCTGATGAGAAGTTGCCCCATGTAGTACAGGGCCAGGGTCAGCGCGTGGCTGCCTTGGAAGCTTCGAACAAACCTGCGGA
>DASSGB010000249.1:0-6323 GCA_035693825.1 Anaerolineales bacterium | reverse complement strand
CAGGGCGCCATGACGGGCCATGACCGCCTTCAGCTCATCGGCGATGGAAGCGACGGCGAAGACTTCCTTCTCGTCAGTGCAGATGATGTTGTTGTCGAACGATCCCCCGAAGACGATGTCCCGGCCCGCCTGCTCGATGTCTGCGGTCTCATCCACCACGACCGGCGGATTGCCCGGGCCGGCGCAGATGGCGCGTTTGCCGCTGGCCATGGCCGCCCGCACCACGCCGATTCCGCCGGTCACCGCCAGCAGGCGCACGTCCTTGTGCCGCATGATCTCCTGGGCGGTCTCGATCGTCGGTTCGGCGATCCCCACCACGAGATTCTGAGGACCACCGGCTTCGACAATCGCCTCGTGAATCAGCTGCACGGCATGGTTCGAGCAGCGCTTGGCGCTCGGGTGAGCGTTGAAAACGACGGCGTTTCCGGCCGACACCATGGCGATCGCATTGCAGATGACCGTCGCCGTGGGGTTGGTGCTGGGTACGATCGAGCCGATCAATCCGTAGGGCGCGTATTCGACGAGGGTCATGCCCCCGTCGCCCGTCCAGACCGTGGGCTGGAGCATCTCGGTGCCGGCCGTCTTGTTGATGTTGAGCAGGTTCTTCTGGATCTTGTCTTCGTAGCGACCCATGCCCGTTTCCTGCACGGCGTCCAGAGCCAGCAGTTGGGCGTTTTCCCGCAACAGACGGCGGATATGGGAGATCATTTGCTCGCGCAAGGCGAGGGGCAGTTCCCGCAACTGTAGGTGCGCCTGACGCGCCGCCTCGACGGCGGCGTCGACCGTCGGAAACAGGTTGACCCCGTGACGCAAGACGGGCGCGGGCGCCGGCGCCACCGTGGTCGCCTCCGGCTGCGGAGGCGCGCCATGGCGCACGCGTTCACCCTGTCGAAGCTCGGTCATGACCTGCTGAACGATGGCTTCGATCCGGGCATCGTCCATCGCCAGCCGCTCGCGCGGCGCGGCCATCAGCCGGACTCCGCCTTGTCGTAGGTGATCACTCCGTCGACCTCGAGTTGATCGACGATGGCCATGATCACCCCGTCGCACGGGCGTTTGTCGGTCACACGCGTCATGCGTGCCGAGCTACCCGTGGCATAGAGCACGACCTCTCCCAGCCCCGCGCCCACGGCGTCGGCGGCGACGCGATACCCGGCCGCGTCTTTGCCGTCGATGTCCAGCTGCCGCAGCACGAGGAACTTGAGCCCTTCCAGGCTGGGTTCCTTGCGCGTGGCCACCAGCGTGCCCACGACTCTCCCCAGGAGCATCGAGACCTCCAGACTTCCGCCAGGCCGCGCCGCGAAACGGCGGCGCGGTCTGGCGGCGCCGGTGCGGACTTAGCTCTTCGACCCGGGCTGTCGCCCGAGCGGAAGCGTGCGATCGACGTTGGTGTGCGGGCGCGGGATGACATGGATGGCCACCACTTCGCCAACCTTTTCCGCCCCACGCGCCCCGGCTTCGACCGCCGCCTTGACCGCCGCCACGTCGCCGCGCACGATGGCGGTCACGAAGCCGCCACCGGTCTTCTCATAGGCGACCAGCTCGACCTTGGCCGCCTTGACCATCGCATCGGCGGCTTCGACCATCGCCGGGTAGCTCTTCGTCTCCACCATGCCCAGCGCTTCCGTGAATCCCATCTCATCAGCCATTCGGCCCTCCCGTGGGCTTTGTTGCCGTTTCGCGGCCGTGCTTCTGCCTGTCGGACGGGGCATCGGATCGCTCCCGCTGCCTTTCAATCTCGGCGGCCGCCCTCGGTCGTTCGGCCGCTCACGCCTTCGATCGCGGCGACGGCGGCCCCGTAGCCGGCCATGATGTCGCTTTCCTCGCCGCCCAAGTAGACGCGCCCGAAACTTCCGAAGGCGCGCACTTCCAGTATGTTGATGTGGGCCGCCTTTTCGGCTTCATTGGCAGCCAGCGCCGCGTAGCCGGCGGGCTCGACTTCCAGAACGTACAGAGTCTGCCCGGCCAGCAGCATGTGCCCGTGGCGCAGCCGGTTGATGAGCTGCACCTGATGGGCATCGACGTGGCGAATGATCTGACTGGACACGATCTTGGGTTTGATACGCGCCGACTCCTCGACCTCGAGCGCGGCCAGGATGGCGGCGCCGGCGGCGCGCACCTCGGCCTGATCCTCATGGTGCACCTCCAGCAGGCCGAACAGCCGCTCGACGATCTGCATGCCGGGTCGAACGCGAGTCGACTTGAGGGCGATGTCGGTGATGCGGTTGATCTCGATGCCCGGCGAGATCTCCACCCACAGCGAGGTGTCGTGGGGCAGCGGCAGGAAGCCCTGCGCCACCGTCCCCAGGAAGCCGGCGTGCTGCGGCTGAAGATTGTCGAGGAACACGTACGTGCGAAGTTCGACGGCCATCCTGGGCGCCTCCCTATTTGCCTGCTTCCTGCATGATCTTGACGCTGGCGCTGGCGCCGATGCGCGTGGCTCCCGCGGCGATCATCTTCTGCGCGTCGGCCAGGCTCCGAATCCCGCCGGCGGCCTTGACGCCGATCGCCGGCCCCACGACGCGGCGCATGAGGGCGACGTCTTCCGCCGTGGCGCCTCCCGGCCCGAAACCGGTCGAGGTCTTGACGAAATCCGCACCGGCCACCTTCGCCAGCTGGCAGGCGACGACCTTTTCCTCGTCCGTCAGCAGCGCCGCCTCGATAATCACCTTGAGCAGCGCGTTGCCCGCCTTGCAGGCGCGGGCCACGGAGGCGATGTCGCGCTCGGCCAGCTCATAGTCGCGCGACTTGATCGCGCCGACGTTGATGACCATGTCGACTTCGCTGGCGCCGTCGCGGATGGCCTGCTGCGTCTCGAACACCTTCACGTCGGTCGGTGTCGCCCCCAGCGGAAAGCCCACCACCGTACCCACCGCCACGCCGCTGCCCTTAAGGAGCTGGCTGCACAGCTTGACGTTGGTCGGGTTGACGCACACCGAAGCGAACTTGTACTTGCGGGCCTCGAAGCACAGCCGGGCGATCTCGTCCTGGGTGGCATCCGGTTTCAGCAGGGTGTGGTCGATCATCTCCGCCAGCTGCCCATCGGTGGGCGCGGCCCCCAGCGTGGAGGCAATGCGGTCGGCTCCGGCATGGACGACGTGGCGGACGCGTTCGACGTAGTTGTGCGTCGAGAGTCCGGGCGCGGCGCCAGGCCCCGGGTTGTCGCCCTCTTCCTGGAGCAGGACGAGCACGTTCCGGGTGATGTGTTCGATCAGTCGATCGAGAGTGGCGTCGTCGATGGTTTTCATGTTTCAGCCGGCCCGCCCATACCGGCGCTCGATGTCGATGATCTTCTGAACGCGCGGCTGATGCCGCCCGCCGGCGAAATCGGTCTCCAGCCAGGTGCGGGCGATCTGCCGCGCCAGAGCCGGCCCGATGAGCCCTGCCCCCAGCGTCAGCACGTTGGTGTCGTTGTGCTCACGGCTGTTGACGGCCGTGGCCTGGTCGTAACACATCGCAGCCCGCACCCCGGGGACCTTGTTGGCCGTGACGCATGAACCGATACCGGCGCCATCGATGACGATGCCGCGCCAGGCGCGGCCGGAAGCCACGAGTTCCGCCACCGCAAGGGCGAAGTCCGGATAGTCCACCGGCTGTGTGCTTCCGGTGCCGCAGTCCTGGACGGCATATCCCAATTCCGTCAGAAACGGCTTGAGGTCTTCCTTGAGGCGGAAGCCGCCGTGATCCGCGCCGACGGCAATCACTTTGCGGCCCGCGGGAGAGGGAGCCGTCTGCTCGGGCGATGGCCTCGAGGCACCGGCGATCACGTGCCGATCCATCATCACCTGGCGCGCCAGCGGCGTAACGAGGGCCCCCGGCGGGATCTCGAACGTGGATCCGAAGGGAAGATCGCGGACGTCAAGCTCCGTCACCACGCGCGGCCTGGCCGGCGCGGCGGCTTTGCCCAGGGTTCGCAGGACGATGTCCCGAACGCGCTGGCGAACGCGCTTTTCTTCCATCATCCGACCTCGGCCTCAAAGCGCATCGGCGGGACTTCGACCGGCGCCGACCCGGCCGGCCCCAGCTCGACTTCGAAGGCCGACCGAAATAGACCGTGGAAATACTCCATCGGTCTTCCGTCGGCGAGATAGCTCACGCTCTCGAGGCGCAAGACGGGCGATCCAGGCGCAATTCGAAGCAGCGCGGCATCTTGTTCGCCGGCCAGCGCCGCCTCGATGGTGCGCTTGCCGCTCGAGACGGTCAGTCCATAGCGCCCCTGAAGGAAGGCGTACAAGGATTGATGGCGCAGGTCGGCGGAAATGAGATCCGGGCACAGCTCGTACGGCAAGAACGAGGTCACCAGAACGACCGGCTCGTCCTGCACGTATCGCAGGCGCGTGACCTTGACCACCGGAGTCGACGGGTCGAGCCGGAGCTGGGCCCCGACGCGAGGCCCGGCCGGTTGCATGGCCTGCTCGCGCACGTCGGTGACGGGCGTCATGCCCTTGGCTTCCATTTCCTGGAAGAAACCCACGAGAGAATGGACGAGGCTGCGGGTCGTGATGCGGGGCTCGGCGACGAAGGTGCCCAGGCCCTTTCGGCGCGTCAGCAAGCCGTCGTGGGCCATCTCTTGGAGCGCCTGGCGGACGACGGGGCGGCTCACGCCGAAAAGCCGACAGAGCTCGGGCTCAGACGGGATCCGGTCGCCCGGGGACCACCCCTGGCTGTCGATCTGGCTTTCAAGGGCTTCCCGCACCTGGACGTACAGCGGGACAGCACTTCGCCGGTTGACAGAAGTGCTCAGGCGCCGCTTGGGGTCGGTCCGGTTCGGCTTCGTGGTCATCGCTGGCCTGCAATGACATCAGTAATGGTTGTTCAGGTTGTCATTACAAGCGCCCACATGATAGACCCAAGCCGGAGCCGTGTCAAGACCCCGTGCTCCTACCTGCCCTCAGCCGGTGCCTTACGCAACGCCGCGCCCGGACGCATTGTTGTGAGCCGTGAAGGCGCAAGAATGAGCCGAGGTGAGCCCCGCTTGCTCACCCCGGAGTTCCTCGCGTACCCCTTCTCTGCCTATTTCGCTGTTTGGAAGTACTGCACCATCGAGCGGAAATAGTGCTCGTGCCAGCCTTCCTCATACTGCCGCCCCTGGCCATCGGGGATCTGACTGTGCTGGAGGGTCAGCCGCGTCCCGCCCTTGATCGGCTCAAGAAGCAGCTCGAGGTGCGAATCAGGACTTCCCTCAGGGAATTCGGTTGTTCGCCATGACTGTACGATTCGACGATGCGGCTCCAGCTCCAAGGTGCGACCGGTGATGTAACCCGAGAACTCGCTGTGCTCGCCTCCCACTCGCGGATCGATCTCGGCCGCGTCTCCGGTGAAAGCGCCGTGCTCTTCCGAACTCATCCATGCCTCGAACACGCGCTGGGGGCTTGCCTTCAGATCGACGCTCACCGTGAACTTGTCGGCCATCTCTCACCTCGGAAGACGCAGCCAGAGGTCAGGGCGTGGCGAGCCAGCCTCGAACGAAGTAGTAGCCGAGGGCGATGACCTCTCTCATCACCATCTGGCTCCGCCGCAATCCTTCCTCGGAGGGCAAGAACCTGGCGGCCTCCCGGCCATCGGAGGCCGCCGCGGCCGCGGAAGGAATGGGATGCAATCCCGAATCGGCAAAAGCCCCTAGGGCGCGTCGCATGTGGAGGGGCGAGGTTACCAATACGAAGTCTTCGACCTGTCGGTCCGCCAATAGACGGCCAAGGATGACGGCTTGCTCGTGCGTGTCGCCGGATTCGACGTCGAGGACGATGCGGTCGGGTGGAACGCCCCGGTCCACGAGAAGGTCCCGCATGGCCTCGCTCTCGGGTGAGCCTTCGGGGGTCGTAGGCGCTCTGCCGCCGGAGAGGATCAGCGTGGGCTGGCCGAGCATCGTGAAGAGTCGCTCGGCCTCGAGGACGCGATAGGCGGTGGAGTCGCTGACAACATCGATCGACCCCGCGGGTGCGTGGAGGGTCTCGCCTCCACCTCCAAGGACGACGACCGTGGACGCACCTTGTGCCTCTTCCGCAGCCGCCAGGGGACGGTAGTCGTCGTCGAGCAGGTCCTCAAGGGTCGAGGCTGTCACCGGCAGGCTGAGCACCCAGTACAGGACCGCCAGGGCCGCCAGGAGCCCCCTGCCGCGGGAACGGCGCGTTTCATCCATCAGCAGCAGAACGACGCCGAGCGTCAGACCGAGGAGCAGAAAGGGCACCGACCCCGGGATGAAGAAGGCCTTAGCGATTTCCGCCAGCAGCTCCAACACTTGGTCCAGCATACATCAGCCTCCGCCCCGGTCCGCGCGATCACCATTCCATCCAGCGCGACGGTTTCAGCCCCACCAGGCACGC
>DASSGB010000248.1:0-16912 GCA_035693825.1 Anaerolineales bacterium | reverse complement strand
TTCGCATCCCCTTGGGGGACCTGAAGCTAGGTTCGCATCCGCGAGGCCGTTGGGCGAGAGCGCACGAACCCTCCCCCTTGCAGGCGGAGGGTTGGGTGGGGGTTGGCGATCGCGCGTAGGGCGCAGGCTGCCGCGCAGCGTCCCCGTGGGAAAGCCTGCGGCTACAGGTTCGATGCGGGGACTCACCCTCCGAGGAGGCCAGACCCAAACCCGTTTTGCTGCGCAAAACGGGTTTGGGGCTGGCCTGCTTGGAGCGTGAGCGTCCGCATCGGCCTCGTAGCCGCAGGCTTTAGCCTGCGCCCTGTGAGCGATCGCCAACCTCCCACCCAACCCTCCCCCTGCAAGGGGGAGGGTTCGTGCTGCTCTCGCCCAACGGCCTCGCGGATGCGAACCTAGCTTCAGGTCCCCGGTAGGGCCGTGATTGGACCGTCCTATTGGCACCGTTGCTGTTCGCGACGGCGCATGCTAGAATCAACTCACCTCGGGTTGGCAGGTCGCCGCGGGGCGTACCCACGGCGGCGTCGAGCAGCCCCGCTCGTCGAGAAGTGCCCGCCTCCCCACAACCCCACCTGCTGCCCACCATGGCCTACTGGCAGGAGTACGTCCAACCGAAAACTGTCGAAGAAGCGCTGCGAGCATTAGCCGAGACTCGTGGCGAAGCGCTGGTCGTCGCCGGCGGCACGGATCTGCTGCTGGATCTTCAGCAGGGCCGCCACCTTCCCATCCGCCGCCTGGTCGACGTGACCTCCATAGCCGAGATGCTGGACATCCGATTCGAGGGCGACACCGCCTTCCTGGGCGCCGCGGTTCCTCATCGCCGCATCGTTGAAGACAAGGTCCTGGACCGCAGGGCTGCCTGCCTGACGCAGGCGTGCCTGTTGATCGGAGGCCCTCAGGTCCGCAACGTCGCCACGCTGGGTGGCAACGTCGCCCACGCCTTGCCGGCCGGGGACGGCACCATCGCGCTGCTGGCCCTCGAGGCCGAAGCCGAGATCGCCTCGCCCGGCGGTCGGCGCTGGGTACCACTGGAGGAACTATTCGGCGGCCCGGGCGTCACAACGTTCGATCGGGGCGCCGAAGTCCTGGTTCGATTTCGGTTTCGCCTGGCGCGCGAGGGCGAGGCCTCGGCCTTCGACCGCGTCATGCGGCCGCAGGGCGTGGCCATCGCCATCCTCAACATGGCCTGTTGGCTGCGCGTCGATAGGGCCGGCCGGGTGGAGGCGATTCGCCTCGCCCTCGGCCCTGCCGGCCCAACGCCCTTGAGGGCACGCCGAACAGAGAAGATCCTCCTGGGCAGCGTGCCGGAACCTGACCTTTTGGCTTCCGCCGCCCGATGCCTAATAGATGAAGCGACATTGCGGAGCAGCGCTCATCGGGCCACACGTGAATACCGGCAGCACTTGGCTGACGGGCTCCTTCAAAAGACGGTGCAGTTGGCCTATCGTCGCGCGGTCCAGACCGGTATGGAATAGGATGAGGGAAGTTGACCATGGACAAGGTTGAGACGGCAGAGTTGAGATTCGAAGTCAACGGCCGCCACCTGGCCGTGCGTGTGGCGGCGAACGAAATGCTCAGCGACGTGCTGCGCGAGCGGTTGGGCCTGACGGGGACGAAGGTGGGCTGCAACGAAGCCGAATGCGGCAGCTGCACCGTTCTCCTCGACGGGGAGCCCGTGCTGTCGTGCACATTGCCGGCCGTCAAGGTCGCCGGCAGGCGCGTGCGCACGATCGAGGGGCTGGCCCTGAGCGACCGGTTGCACCCGGTGCAAGAGGCGTTCGTCAAGTACGGCGCGGTCCAGTGCGGCTTCTGCATTCCGGGGCAGATCATGACCGCCGCCGCCCTCCTCGAACGGAATCCCGAACCATCGGAAACCGATATTCGCGTTGCGCTCAAGGACACCTTGTGCCGCTGCGGGGGTTACCCCACGATCCTGCGCGCCGTCCAGGCTGCAGCCGTCAGCCTGCAGACGGGCAAGCCGGTCGCCCCGCCAACGATGGAGACCTCCGGCGGCCTTGAGGTCGTCGGTCAACGCGTGGAACGCCCGGACGGGGTCGCCAAGGTCACCGGCTCGGCGATGTTCACCGACGACTTCTCGTACCCGGATATGCTCCACGGCCGCACGCTGCGGGCCCTGGTGCCGCATGCCGTCCTCAAGAGCCTCGACGTCGAAGCCGCGCGCCGTCTTCCCGGTGTGCGCGCCGTCGTGACCGCCGCGGATATTCCGGGCCAGCCGCGGCACGGCCTCGTGGTTCACGACTGGCCGGCGCTGGTGGGGATCGGTGACAAGGTGCGCTATGTCGGAGACGCGGTGGCGCTGGTCGCGGCCGACACGCGCGCGATCGCCACGCAGGCCCTGGATCTCATCCGCGCCGTGTACGAAGCGCTGCCGGCCGTCAGCAACCCCGTCCAGGCGCGGCAATCGGATGCACCTCTGGTCCATGAGTCCGGCAACCTGCTCAAACACATCAAAGTGCGCAAGGGCGACCTGCAGGAGGGTTTCCGTCAGGCGGAGCTCGTTCTTGAAGAAGAGTTCCTCACGCCGATGACCGAGCACGCCTTCCTCGAACCCGAGTGCTCCATCGCCCGCATGACTCCCGACGGCCGCCTGGAAGTTGTCGTTGGATCGCAAATTCCCTACGCCGACCGGGATCAGATCGCTCGCTGCCTGGCGATGCCGGTGGACAAGGTGCGCGTCATCGGGGCGCTGGTCGGCGGGGGATTCGGCGGCAAGGAAGACATCGCCGGCCAGATTCACGCCGCGCTCCTGGCCAGAGCCGCCGGCCGGCCGGTCAAGATCCTCTACGATCGACATGAAAGCATGCTCGTCCATCCGAAGCGCCACGCCACACGCATCCGTGTGCGCATCGGCGCCCGACGGGACGGCACGCTCACCGCCTTCGAAACGGAGCTCTACGGCGACACCGGGGCCTACGCCTCGCTCGGCGAGAAGGTCATGACCCGCGCCACGACCCACTCGGCCGGCCCGTACGTTGTGCCGCATGTGAAAGCCGACTGCTACGCCATGTACACCAACAACCCTCCCGCAGGCGCCTTCCGCGGGTTCGGCGTCACGCAGTCGGCGTTCGCCGTCGAGTCGGCCATGGACATGCTGGCCGAGCAGCTCGATCTCGACCCGATCGAGTTGAGGCGCATGAACGCCCTGCGCGTCGGCACGACCACCAACACCAGCCAGCTGATGACGGAAAGCGTCGGCCTGATCGACTGCATCGACCAGGTGGAAACCGAGATGCGGCGCCGTTCCGGCGGGGCCGATCCGTTTGCGCCGCGCCGGATTCCCGGCGCGCCTCATCTCAAGCGAGCCTGGGGCTTCGCCGCCGGTTTCAAGAACACGGGCCTGGGAGGCGGCGCGCCGGACAAAGCTTCGGCCGAGATCGAGATGTTCGACGACGGCCGGGCCGAGGTCCGCACCTCTTCGGCGGAGATCGGCCAGGGGCTGGTCACGGTGCTGCAGATCATCGCCGCCGAAGAGCTCCATCTCGAGCCCGACCGCGTGCATGTGCTTCTCTCGGACACCGATCTGACACCCGACGGAGGGCCCACGACCGCCTCGCGGCAGACGTACGTCACCGGCAACGCCGTTCGCCACGCGGCCGCCGTCTTGAGGCAGGCCATGGCGGCCACTCTCGCCGAGCGCTACGACGTTCCGCCGGCGGACGTGCGCTTCGTCGAGGGCCTGGCGCAGGTCAATGGAACGCGCCTGCCTTACGGCGATGTCGTCGGGATGATGAAGGCGGAGGGCCGCGACCCACGGGCGAAGTACGAGTACTGGGCTCCCGCCACCCAGCCGCTGGGGAGCGGCGGCTCGATGCACTTTGCGTTTTCCTTCGCCGCCCAGGCGGCCGACGTCGAAGTCGACACCCAGACGGGCGAGGTCCGGGTGCTGACGGTCATCGCCGCCAACGATGTCGGAAAGGTCATCAATCCCCTGGGCTACCTTGGGCAGGTCGAGGGCGGAGTCATCATGGGGTTGGGCAATGCCCTGACGGAAGAGTTCATCGTCGAGGACGGCAGAGTTTTCACCGATCGACTGGCACGCTACCGCATGCCCGGCATCACCCAGAGCCCGGAGATCGTGTCGCTGGTGGTTGAACATCCGACGGCCGATGGGCCCTATGGGGCCAAGGGCATCGGCGAAATCAGCAGCATTCCGACGACGCCCGCGATTACGAATGCGGTGTACCATGCGGTGGGCGTGCGCGTCCGCAAACTGCCGGTCGATCAGGATTGGCTGGCGAGGGAGATCGCCAAGAGAAGCTCCGGATGATCATCCACAACGTCCGCATCGTCACCTGGGGCGAGTCCCAGCAGCTGCTCACCGGCCAGGCCGTCCGGATCAACGCTGGATTGATCGAAGCCGCAGGCGGCGAGCGGGAGTTGCTGGCCGGCTATCCGGAAGACGAACGCCTCGATGGGCGCGGGCAGATCCTCATGCCGGGCAACATTTGCGCCCACACCCATTTCTACGGGGCTTTTGCGCGCGGCATGGCGATCCCCGGGCGGCCTCCCAAGGACTTCCCGGAAATCCTGCGGAAGTTGTGGTGGCCCCTCGACAAGGCCCTCACGCCTGAGGACGTCCGCTACTCGGCCCTGGTATGCCTGGCGGACGCGGTGCGCCATGGCACGACGACTCTGATCGATCACCACGCCTCGCCCAACGCCATCGAGGGTTCGCTGGACGTCCTGGCGGAAGCGGTGGAGGCGAGCGGCCTGCGGGCCGTCCTGTGCTACGAGGTCACCGACCGCGACGGGCCGGCCCGCGCCGAAGCCGGCATCGCCGAGAACGTGCGTTTCCTCAAGCGCTGCGCCAACGGCGGCGTGGCAGGAGGCCGCGTGGCGGCCAACTTCGGCCTGCATGCCAGCCTGACGCTGTCGGACGCCACGCTGGACGCGTGCCGAAACGCCGCACCCGAGGGGGCAGGCTTCCACATTCACGTGGCCGAACACGAGGCCGATGAGTACGACAGCCTGGCCAAGTCGGGCAAGCGGGTCGTCGATCGACTGAAGGCTCATGGGATCCTTGGCCAGCGGACCATCTGCGCCCACTGTGTGCACGTCGATGCGGGTGAAGCCTTCGTGCTTCGCGACACGCACAGCTGGGTGTCGCACCAGCCCCGTTCGAACATGAACAACGGCGTGGGCGCGGCCGACGTCGAGTCGCTGCGGCGCGCCGGCGTCCGGGTGTGTCTCGGCAACGACGGCTTCTCCAATGCCATGTGGGAAGAATGGAAGGCGGCCTATCTCGTGCAGAAGCTGTGGCGCAGGGACCCGCGGCGCATGCCCGGCGGCGATCTGGTCGACATCGCCGTGAATCAGAACGCGGCCCTGGCCGGAGTGTTCTTCCCGGGATGGAAGCTGGGGGTGGTCGAACCCGGGGCGGCAGCCGATCTGATTCTGGTGGACTACTCGCCCACGACGCCTCTGACCGCAGGCAACCTCCCCTGGCACATCGTCTTTGGCTTCCACGAGTCGATGGTGACCATGACCATGGTGGACGGAAAGATCCTCATGCAGGATCGGCGCCTCCTGACGCTCGACGTCGAGGCGATCACGGCGCGTTCACGCGAGCTCGCCGCGAAAGTGTGGGAACGCTACGCCAGCTTCGTTCCGGCCGACGGGGCCGTGTAGAGACAGGGAGACAGGGGATGAGCGAAAGGTTGATATTGACCCTGGGGATCATCGGGGGCACGGGAAACGAGGGAAAGGGGCTGGCCTACCGCTGGGCCAAAGCCGGGTACTACATCATCATCGGCTCCCGAAGCCCACCGCGCGCCGAGGAAGCCGCCGCCGAGATCAACACCAAGGCCGGCGTCGCAACGGTGCGCGGGCTCGGCAATGCCGAGGCCGCCGCGCAGTGCGACATCGCCGTGCTCACCGTGCCGTACGATGCTCATCGCGCCATCCTCGAGGAAATCCGTGCCGGCCTCAAAGGCAAAGTGCTCGTCGACGTGACGGTCCCGATCCGGCCGCCGAGCACCACCGTCTTGCACGTCCCGCCTGAGGGCAGCGCCGCGGCCGAAGCCCAGTCCGTCCTCGGCGACGATGTGGAAGTGGTGGCTGCGTTCCACAATATCTCCCACGTACACCTGGCGCAGGACGGGCCCGTGCCGTGCGATGTCCTCGTCGCCGGGAGGAGCGCCGAAGCCCGCAAACAGGTCCTCCATTTGGTCGAGGCGGCGCGGATGGTGGGCTGGGACGCCGGGCCTCTGGAGAACGCGGTCGTCCTGGAGGGATTGACGCCGATCCTGCTGGGCATCAACAAGCAGTACGGTTTGCGCGCCGCCGGCATCCGGATCGCGGGGGAGCCGCGCAGCCAACGGAAGTGACGGCGCGATGCCGAGCATGACCCTCACCGCTCTGACCGATCTGCCACTGATCAAGGCTGGCGACGATCTGGGCGATCTGATTCAGGAAAGCCTGCGCCGGGCGGGAATTGACTTGCAGGATGGGGACGTGCTGGTGGTCGCCCAGAAGATCGTGTCCAAGGCCGAAGGCCGCCGAGTCAACCTGGCCGACGTGCGTCCCTCCGACGAGGCGACTCGCTTGGGGCGCGAGGTAGGGAAAGATTCGCGTCTGATCGAGGTCATTCTCAAAGAGAGCCGGCGCATCCTGCGCGCCGAGCGCGGCATCGTGATCGTCGAGCACCGTCTGGGCTTCGTGTGCGCCAACGCCGGGGTCGATCATTCCAATGTCAGCGGAGAAGCCGGAAACCCCGAGGATTGGGTCCTGCTGCTGCCGGAGGATCCCGACGCCTCCGCCGCGCGGCTCCGCCAGCAGCTCGAGTCGTGGAGCGGACAGCGGCTGGGATTGCTGATCATTGACTCTCACGGCCGCGCCTGGCGGCTGGGAGTCGTGGGCGTGGCCATCGGCGTGTCGGGCTTCCCGGCCCTGGTCGACCTTCGCGGCGAGGAGGACATCTTCGGCTACCGCCTGCGAATCACCCAGATCGGTCTCGCCGACGAAATCGCCGCTGCCGCCTCGGCCCTCATGGGCCAGGCCGGCGAACGCCGGCCCGTCGTTCACGTCCGGGGCTTGCCGTATCCTCTTCGCGAAGGTTCGCTGGCCGAGCTGCTTCGACCCGCCGACGAAGACTTATTCCGCTGACCACCTATCACGAATCTCGAATCACGAATCCCATATCACGGACCCCATGAACCCCCTCATCCCCTCCTCCCACATCGACCTTCTCGACGACGACGCGCAGGCTCTGGGTTTCCTGGCCACAACCATGGCGGATGGCTCGCCTCAAGTCACGCCGGTGTGGTTCGATGTAGCCGACGATCTGATCCGGATCAACACCGCCCGCGGGCGGACGAAGTATCGCAACATGCGCAAGCGCCCGCGCGTGGCTCTGGCGATCGCCGACCCCAAGAATCCGTACCGCTATATGCAGGTCCGCGGCACCGTGGTGACTTCGACCGAATCGGGCGGCCGGGCGCACATCGACCGGCTGGCCAGGAAGTACCGCGGCTGGGACACGTACCCGGCCCTGGCGGGACAGGTGCGGGTCATCTTCTCCATCCGCCCGGATTCGGTCACGGTCGCGGAATGAACCGCGCCGCCGAGGGCTTCTACTCGGTGCTGAACGGCCGCCGATCGGTGCGCGAATTCTCGCCCGATCCCGTTGCACTCGAAGTCGTCGAGCGAGTGCTGCAAGCCGCCTGCCGGGCGCCCTCGGCGCACAATCGGCAGCCGTGGAGATTCGTCGTGCTCAGCCGCGAGGCAGACCGTGCCGCACTGGCGCAGGCGATGGCCTCGCGCCTGAAGCGCGAGCGACAGGCCGACGGTCACGCGCCGGAAGCCATCGAGGCGGATGTGGCGCGGGCGCGACGCCGCCTGTCCGAAGCGCCGGTGGCCATCGTGGTGTGCATGACTCCGGAAGATATGGATCGCTATCCCGACGAACGCCGGCAGCGAGCCGAATGGACGATGATGACCCAGAGCGTCGCCATGGCGGGCCAGAATCTGCTCCTGGCCGCGCATGCGGAGGGACTGGGCGCATGCTGGATGTGCGCTCCGCTGTTCGCGCCCGACGAAGTGCGCCGCGAACTCGGGCTCGCCGAAAGCTGGGAGCCTCAGGGCATGGTGCTGATGGGACGGCCGGCGGCCGTGCCTGCGGCTCGCGCCAAGCGGCCTGCCTCCGAGGTGACGCAGTGGCGCTGAGGGTCGTGGCGCTCGCCGGCGGCGTCGGCGGGGCGAAATTGGCCGATGGCCTGGCGGCTGTCCTCCCGCCGCAAAGCCTCACGATCATCGTCAACACCGGGGACGATTTCGAGCACCTGGGGCTGGCCATCTGGCCCGACCTCGACACGGTGATGTACACCCTCGCCGGCCTCGCCCATCCCAAGACCGGATGGGGCCGGCGCGACGAGACCTGGAACTTCCTGCAGACGCTTGGAGAACTTGGCGGGCCGACGTGGTTCCGACTCGGTGACCGCGATACGGCATTGCACGTGCTTCGGACGCAGCAGCTTCGAGCCGGCGCAAGGCCGGCGGATGTCGTCGAAGGCCTGTGCCGCCAACTGGGAATCCCCCACACCCTCCTGCCGATGACCGAGGACCGTGTCCGGACCATGGTCGCGACCGACGATGGCGAGTTGCCCTTTCAAGAGTACTTTGTCGCCCGCGCCTGCGAACCCAAGGTGCGAGGCTTTCGCTTTGACGGCGCGGAATCGAGCGCGCCCGGCCGTGGCGTCCTGGAGGCGCTGCACGCGGCCGAAGTCATCATCGTCTGTCCTTCCAACCCGTGGGTCAGCATCGACCCCATCCTGGCCGTCCCCGGCATTCGAGAGGCAGTCGCCTCGCGCCCTGTCGTTGCAGTCTCCCCGATCATCGCCGGCGAAGCCGTCCGGGGCCCGGCGGCCAAGATCTTTCGCGAAATGGGCATCGAGCCCTCGCCTTTGGCAGTGGCGGAACACTATGGGGGTCTGCTGGGCGGCATGGTCATCGATCGAGCCGACGCAGCCCTCCGGCCCGCCCTGGAGTCGCGGGGGCTTCGAGTACGAGTCGCGCAGACGCTCATGCGCAAGCCTGCCGACCGCCGGGCGCTGGCCGAAGCCGCTCTGGATCACGCCACGTCGGTCGTGAATGAAAAAGTGACGCCATGACTCTGTGGGCGATCGTGCCGGTAAAGCCCATGACCAAGGGCAAGAGCCGCCTGGCCGGCAGCCTGACTCCTGAAGAGCGGCTGGCCCTCAACCGTCAGATGCTGGATCATCTCCTGAGCGTTCTGGTCGGCGTTCCCGAGATCGAGCGGACCCTGGTGGTGAGCCGGGATCCCGCGGTGCTGGCGCTGGCGCGGGATCGAGGGGCGCGAACGCTGTCCGAACGGTCGCCGAGCGAGCTCAACCGGGCCCTGGAGCGCGCCACGGGCGCGGCCCAGGCCTACGGCGCCTCCGGGGTGCTGATCCTGCCGGCCGACTTGCCTCTCCTGCTTCGAAAAGATGTCGACCATCTCGTTGCACTGGCCACGACGCCGCCCGTGGTGGTCATTTCTCCGGATCGTCACGAGGAAGGAACGAACGCTCTGTTGGTCGCCCCGATCGGTTTGATAGAATATGGCTTCGGTGCCAACAGCTTCCAGCGCCATCTCAAGCGCGCCGAGGCCGCAGGCGCGTGGCTCGAGGTGGCCCGGTTGCCCCGGCTGGCGCTGGATGTCGACCAGCCGGAGGACCTGGCCCTCGTCCGCGAGGCGCAGCGAGGCCGGCCCGTGTAGCGCGCCCGATCCCAGGAGCTTCGCATGCCCGCAGCCCGCGCCGCACTCTACCTGCAGGACGCCCACGACCTGCGCGACGGCCTGGATTACGTCCGCTACGCCGAAGAGAAGGGTTTCGAGGCGGTGTGGCAGGCCGAATCGCGCTTGGTGCGCGACGCGATCGTCCCCATGGCGGCCTATGCCGCCGTCACCCGCCGGCTCAAGGTCGGCTCGGGAGTCATCAACAATTGGACTCGGAACATCGGCCTGCTGGCGGCCACCTTTCTGACTCTGGATGACCTGGCACCCAACCGCGTCCTGTGCGGCATCGGCGCATGGTGGGACCCGCTGGCGAGCCACGTCGGCATCGACCGCAAGAAACCCCTCCTGGCGATGCGCGAAACGGTCGAGGTCCTGCGGCGCTTGCTGCGCATGGAGCGTGTGACCTTTCACGGCGAGTTCCATCACGTGGACGGCATTGAGCTGGACGTGGTGCATGGACGGCGCGAGCCGCGCCACGTCCCCATCTACATCGGCGCCACCGGCTCCAAGATGATGGAGCTGGCCGGCGAAATCGGGGACGGCGTGGTCCTCAACTACTGCGTGCCACCGGAGTACAACGACGATGCTCTGGAGGCCCTGGAGCGCGGCGCGCGGCGTGCCGGACGCGCCCTCAACGACATCGACCGGCCTCAGCTCATCGTGTGCTCCGTCGATCACGACAGGGCTCGCGCGCTCGACAGCACGCGCGGGCTGCTGACGCAATATTTGGCGCAGCAGCCGCACATTGCCCAGGCGAGCGGCGTGTCGCCCGACGTCGTGGCCCAGATCCAGTCGATCCTGGGCTGGCCGGCGACGCACGAGCAGATCACACGCGCCAAACACCTGGTCTCGGATGAGCTCATCCTGCGCATCACCGCCTCGGGCACGCCGGACGAAGCTCGCAAGAAAGTCGACGAGTACCGAAAGCACGGAGCGACATGCCCGATTCTGTACGCGGTGGGCGGAGACGTTCGGCTGATGGTCGACACCTTCAGCGCGTGAGGCGGCATTCAGCGATGCCCCGGATCAAGCAGCCGAACTCGCTACATTGCTTCGTGTGTGGAGTGGACAACCGCGAGGGATTCGGCCTGGCCTTCTACGAGACCGGGCCGGACGTGGTCGAGGCCGAGGTGGTCGTGCCGCCGAAGTTCGAGGGCTACCCGGGCATCGCGCATGGGGGCATCATCGCCGCGCTGCTGGACGAGATCACCTGGCGGGCGAGCGTGATCGGTCAGCCGAAACGGCTGGTCGTCACCGGCCGGCTCGACATGAGGTTGCGCAAACCGGTGCCCGTCGGTTCTCACCTTCGCCTTCGCGGCCGACTGCTGCGCCGAAAGTCGCACACGGCGATCGCGCATGGTGAAGTCCTGCTCGATAGCGGGGAGGTTGCGGCCGAGGCCGAAGCCGTGTTATTCGAAGACCAGCGTTCGATCCCCTCGCCTGATGCCGCCAAGGCTATGGGATGGATGGTCTATCCGGACGACGGTGAGGGCTCCTGAGTCATGCCCTCGCTGAAGTACTTTCGGCCGAAGACGATCGACGAGGCCCTGGCCCTCCTGGAGCAGGGCGTGCCGCTCGCGGGCGGCACCGCCCTGACGCCGCGCCGGCTCCGCCTGGAGGCGGTGGTCGATCTTCAGGACCTGGGCATGGCGGTGCTGGAACGAAACGGGGACCTGCTGGAAGTCGGCTCGGGCTGCACGCTGCAGCAGCTGGTGGAGGCCGACTCGCTGATCCCACCTGCGCTGGCTGCCGCCTGCCGGGCCGAAGCGGCCTGGAACTTGAGGAACATGGCGACGCTCGGAGGCACGGTCGTCGCCGCGGACGGCCGCTCTCCGTTGCTGGCGGCGGTCGTGGCCCTCGGTGCTGAAGTCCACGGTCTGCCGCGCGACGAGTGGAAGTCGGTCGAGGCGTATCTCGAAACGCGAGGCGCCGAATCCGGCCACCGACTGCTGACGCGATTCCGCTGGCCCGCGGAGTCACGCCTGCGCAGCGCGCAGGTCGGGCGTTCGCCGGCCGATCGGCCGCTGGTCCTTGCAGCACTGGGACGCGCGCCGTCGGGCGAGTGGCGCGTTGTCCTGGGCGGCCATGGTCCTCGGCCGATACGAGTGCCGGACGCGGAAGCGGCACTGTCCCAGGGCGACGTGACCGCCGCCGTGCGCAAGGCGGAGCAGGCCTACGCCGAAGCCGGAGACGCCTTCGCCTCGGCCGAATACCGCTCGCAGGTGGCCGGAGTTCTCCTTCGCCGGCTGGCGGCAGAAGAAAAGGTCTCGAGCGAAGCCAGGGAGAAGGCCTGATGCGTTTGCGCCTGACCCTCAACGGAAAGCGAACGGTGGTCGTCGTGCCTTCCGAGGCGACGTTGCTGGAAGTGCTTCGCGATCACCTGGGAGTCTTCGGAGTCAAGCACGGCTGCGAGACGGGTGAATGCGGAGCATGCACGGTGCTCCTCGACGGGCAGCCGGTCAACTCGTGTGTGATGTTGGCGGCGCAGGCCGACGGCAAGGCTCTAACCACGATCGAGTCGATCGGCCAACACCCGGAGCTTGGATGGCGC
Organism: Anaerolineales bacterium; assembly: GCA_035693825.1. Classification (GTDB taxonomy): domain Bacteria; phylum Chloroflexota; class Anaerolineae; order Anaerolineales; family E44-bin32; genus MGOM01. The sequence goes on along the minus strand of DASSGB010000248.1, from coordinate 4,607 downwards.
CGGACCGAGGGCCTGGATCCTCTTCAGCAGGCGTTCGTCGAAACGGGTGCGATCCAGTGCGGCTATTGCACGCCGGCGATGATCCTCGCCGCACGCGCCCTGCTGGCGGAGAATCCCAGCCCGACCGAGAGCGACGTACGCCAGGCGCTTTCGGGGGTGCTGTGTCGCTGCACGGGCTATCTCAAGCCGGTGCAGGCGATCCTGCGCGCCGCGGCCGTGTTGCGCGGAGAGACGGTCCTGCCGGTGGGCGCGGCTTTTCTGCCCTCGCCGGAAGCGTCCGCGCCCTCGGAACCTCTGGCGGAACCGAGCGCCGAGCCCGGCGGCGTGGACGTTCTGACGCGCACGGGAATCCTTCCGCAGATCCAGGTGACCTCACCGGCGAGGATCTTCACGTCGGTCGGGCGGCCGGAGCCCAAGGTCGACGCGATCAAGCTGGCTCAGGGCAAGCCGGCCTTCGCCGCCGATATCGAGATGCGAGGCATGCTGGTGGCCAAGGTGCTGCACAGCCCGGTGGCGCACGCTCGCATCAAGAAGGTCGACGCCGCAAAGGCCCGCGCCTTGCCCGGCGTGGCTGCGGTGCTGACGTGGAAGGACGTTCCCCGCGTGGTCTATTCGACCGCGGGCCAGTCGGACCCGATCCCCGGGCCCCTGGATACTTTCTCCCTCGATCACAAGGTCCGTTTCGTCGGCGACCGCGTGGCCTTCGTCGCCGCCGAGAGCGAAGCCATCGCCGAACAGGCCATGGCGCTCATCCAGGTTGAGTACGAACCTCTGCCGGCCATCCTCGACCCGGCCCAGGCCATGAACGACGATGCCCCCCGCATTCACGACGAGCCGGAGTACGTCAACTTTGCAGAATCGGATCCGAGCCGCAACTTGGCGGCGCGGATTCGCATCGACATCGGAGACGTCGACAAGGGAATGGCCGAAGCCGACCAGATCTTCGAGGGCGAGTACGCCGTTCCCAAAGTCCAGCAGGCGTCCATCGAGCCGCACGTCGTCATCACCCATTGGGACGAAGACAATCGGCTCGTCATCCGGACGAGCACGCAGGTTCCGTTTCACGTTCGCCGCCAGCTGGCGCCGGTTCTCGGTCTGCCTGCCAAGCGCATCCGTGTGATCAAACCTCGCATCGGCGGGGGGTTCGGCGGCAAGCAGGAAGTCATGGTGGAAGACGTCGCCGCCCACCTGACCATCGCTACCGGACGCCCGGTCCGCTACGAAACCACCCGCGCCGAAGAGTTCTTCTTTGCCCGATCGCGCCATCCGATGCGGTTCCGCATGCGGACGGGCGTGAAGCGCGACGGCACCATCACCGCCAACGAGATGAAAGTGCTGAGCGACACGGGTGCGTATGGCTGCCATGCGCTGACGGTGACGGGCAACACCGGCCACAAGGGCATGGCGCTGTATGTGGGCGATGGTCCGTACCGCAAGTCGCCCAACATCCGCTTCCATGCCGATGTCGTCTACACCAACACGCCGCCCGCTGGCGCCTTCCGGGGGTACGGCGTGCCCCAGGGATTCTGGCCCGTGGAGCGGCACATCGAGCGCGTGGCGCGGGCGCTGGGGATGGATCCTCTGGAGTTCCGCCTCAAGAACGCCTTGCGCGCCGGCGAGCTGCAGCCCTTCAGCACCTCGTGGTCGGAAGGGCGCGAGCCGAGGCCGGAGACGATCAACACCTGTGGCCTGGAGGAGTGCGTGGCGCAGGGCGCGGCCGCCATCGGCTGGGCGGAAAAGTTCGGCAACGCCGACTGGAAACGGATCCGCGGCAAGCCGCACTTGCGGCGAGGCATCGGCGTCGCTACGGTCATGCAGGGTACGGCCATCCCATACCTCGATATGGGCGGGGCGAGTATCAAGATGAACGACGACGGGTCGTTCAACTTGATGGTCGGCGCCACGGATCTGGGCACCGGGTCGGACACGGTCCTGGCGCAGCAGGCGGCCGAGGTGCTGGGTATTCCCCTGGAAGACATCATCGTGTACTCCTCCGACACCGACTTCACTCCGTTCGACAAAGGCGCTTACGCCTCGAGCACGACGTACATCTCCGGGGCGGCCGTGGTCCAGGCGGCGCAGAAGGTCGCCGAACGGATTCGGATCCGGGCGGCGCACATGATCGGCAAGGAAGGCGGAAAGAAAGTGCGCGCCGAGGACGTGCGCCTCGCCGACCGGCAAGCGTGGGCGCCGGATGGCCGATCCATCAGCCTGGCGGACATCGCGCTGAACTCCCTGCACCATGAAGACCAGGAGCAGATCATGGGCGTGGGGTCGTATGTGTCGCCGGTCTCGCCGCCGCCCTTCGCCGCCCAGTTCGCCGAGGTGACGGTCGACATTCAGACGGGCGCCGTCACCGTCGACCGGCTGGTGATGGCCGTCGACTCAGGTGTGATCGTGAATCCCCTGACGGCTTCCGGGCAGATCGAAGGCGGGATGACGCAGGCGCTGGGCTATGCCGTATGCGAGGAGATGGTGTACGACGAACAGGGCCGCGCCCGCGAACAGAATTTCACCGACTATCACATCTTCCGCGCGGACGAGATGCCCGAGCTTCAGACGATCTTCGTCGAAACCATCGAGCCGAGTCATCCGTTCGGCGTCAAGGCCGTGGCGGAGATCCCGATGGACGGTGTCGCCCCGGCTGTGGGAAATGCGGTCCTCGACGCCTGTGGCGCGGATGTGGATACCATTCCGCTGACGCCGGAACGCGTCTGGCGGGCGCTCAAGAAGAGTCGTCAGTCGTGATTGCGCGGGTCTCCTCACTTCGCCCGTCTCCCCATTCCCCCTCCCCCCGGCGGCGGACGCGCGAAGTGCGGGGAGCAGGACGGGGGGAGGGGGAGATCTTTCAGGAGGGTGGGGCAGCCCCGCTGCCCCACCCTCCTGAAACCTCGCGCCCCCTCTCCGCCCCTCCAGTCCGTGCGCGGGTCTGCCCTGCTGCGGAGAGGGGGCCGGGGGGAGAGGCGGTTCGGCCCATGGGCTGCTCCACATGAGCATCTTCGGACGCATCGCGGAGGTCCAGCGGCGCGGCGATACCGTGGCGTTGGCGACCGTGGTGCGAGTGCAGGGGTCCGTGCCCAGGCACCCGGGGAGCAAAATGCTCGTGTTCCCCGACGGCCGGATCGAGGGGACCATCGGCGGGGGCGAAATGGAGAGCCGGGTCATCGCCGAAGCCCGGGCCGCCTTGGCCGACGGCGAGACTCGGCTGCTGCGCTACGAGCTGAGCGATCCGAAGGCGGGTGATCCGGGCGTGTGCGGAGGCGAGGTGGAGGTGTTCGTGGAACCGATGGGTCGGGGCGCGTCGCTGCTTGTGGTGGGAGCCGGCCACGTCGGCCGCGCCGTCGTTCACCTCGGCAAGTGGCTCGGCTTTCACACGGTCGTGTGCGACGACCGATCGGATTTCGCCTCGAAGGAAGCCGTGCCGGAAGCCGACGAGTTCATCGTCTGCTCGCTGGCAGAACTTCCACAGCGATATGCCATCGACGCGCAGACGTACGTCGTGCTGACGACGCGCGGTGTCAACATCGACGTGGAAGGTTTGCCGCCGCTCCTGGACACGCCGGCCGCCTTCCTGGGCGTCATCGGATCGCGCCGCCGATGGGAGACGGCTGCTCAGGAACTCGCCAACCGCGGCGTCCCCATCGAGAAGCTGGCGCGTGTGGTCTCCCCGATGGGTCTCGAGCTGAACGCGGAGACGCCCGAAGAAATCGCCGTGAGCATCCTGGCCGAAATCATCATGCTTCGGCGTGGCGGCAGCGGGGTGCCGATGCGCCACGACGTCCGCCCGCGCCGCGAGGCGCGCGGAGTCTGACAGCGTGTGGGATCGATACTTCTCCGTGCCCAGCCTTGAGGAGGCCGTGGCCGCTCTGGCCGCGGGCGCCGGCCAGGCTCGCATCGTGGCCGGGGCCACCGACCTGATCCTCGAGCTGGAACGCGGCCTTCGTCCGGGAATCCGCACGCTGATCGATATCACTCGAGTTCCAGGAATGGGCGAAATCGTCCTGGGCGCCGACGGACGCATCCATCTGGGGCCTCTGGTCACCCACAATCAGGCGGCGGCCTCGCCCCTCATCCAGGCGCGGGCGTTCGCGCTGGCGCGGGCGTGTTGGGAAGTCGGAGCGCCTCAGATCCGCAACCGCGGGACCATTGCCGGAAATGTCATTACCGCCTCACCCGCGAACGATTCCATTCCGCCTCTGATGGCGCTGGATGCGCACGTGACGCTCAGGAGCGCCTCGGGCGAGCGGCGATTGCCCTTGAGCGAGTTCTACACCGGCGTCCGCAAGACGGTGATGCGCCCCGACGAGTTGATGACGTCCATCGACTTCGAACCATTGCCGGAGACGGGGCGAAGCACGTTCATCAAGCTGGCGCTCCGGCGGGCGCAGGCCGTCTCCGTCGTCAACCTGGCCGCCGCCGTCGTGTTCGATGGATCGAAGGTCGAGCGGGCACGCCTGACGCTCGGGTCGGTAGCGCCCACCATCGTTCGCGCCTCCGAGGCAGAGACCTACCTGACAGGCAAGAACCCGACGGACGAGGTGATCGCGCGCGCGGCGGAGCTGGCCGCTCAGGCTTCCCGACCGATCGATGATGTCCGAGGGTCGGCC